>NZ_JADBHL010000004.1:59387-74243 GCF_014892235.1 Sneathia sp. DSM 16631
TCTAACTTTTTCTTCTGTAACTTCTTCTATTACCCTAATACCTAAACCAGGCCCTGGGAATGGATGTCTTTTTATTAATTCATCACGTAGTCCTAAATTTTTACCTAGTCTTCTTACTTCATCTTTGAATAAGTTTCTTAAAGGTTCTATTAATTCAAATTTACAGTCTTTTGGTAAACCTCCAACATTATGGTGTGATTTAATAGTATGTGATAAACCATCTTCACTAGCTGATTCTATTACATCAGGGTATATAGTTCCTTGTGCTAAAAACTTAATTTCTTTTTCTTCTTGTAATTTTTTAGCTTGTTCATTGAATACTTCTATGAACTCTTTACCTATTATTTTTCTTTTTTCTTCAGGTTCTACTACACCTTTTAATTTTTCTAAGAATCTCTTTCTAGCATCCACAAAGACTATATTAAATCCATCTATACCTTCATATTGTTTTTTTACCTTTATTGCTTCATCTTTTCTTAATAGGCCAGTATCAACGAATACACAAATTAACTTATCCCCTATCGCCTTATTAATCAATAATGCTGCAACAGATGAATCTACTCCTCCAGATAGACCTAATAGGACTTTTTGTCCATTAGTCTTTTTCTTTATATCCTCTATCTTTTCCTTTATTACATCTCCCATTTTCCAGTTTTTTTCTATCTTACATATATCAAATACGAAGTTTTCTATCATATTTTTACCATATTGTGAGTGAAGTACTTCTGGATGGAATTGCAATGCATATACATTATCATCATTGCAAACTGCTGCATTAGATGAGCTTGTTTTAGCAATAGTTCTAAATCCTTGTGCCATTTTTGTAATATGATCTCCATGACTCATCCAAACTAATGACTCTTTTGGAACACCTTTAAATAGTGGATTTTCTTGTTCAATAATTTCTAATGTTGCCTTACCGAATTCTCTCTTATCTGACTTTTCAACCATTCCACCATTTAAATATGTAATTAATTGCATACCATAACATATTCCTAATATTGGTATATTCAAACTAAATATTTTTTTATCTATACTAGGTGAGTTTTCTTCATACACTGAAGCTGGTCCACCTGAAAAAATTATTCCTTTTACATCATTTCCTATCTTATTAACATCAACTCTTGATGTGATTTCACAGTACACTTCCATTTCTCTAATTCTTCTTGCAATCAATTGGCTATATTGTGAACCATAATCAATAATTAATATTTTTTCTCTCATCTATTACAACTCCTTTTTAATCTTAATGTATTTAAAAGCACTGATATTGAACTCAATATCATACACATAGACGCTATCATTGGCGTTAATTGTATACCGAATATTCCTGTTGCTATCATTATCCCAAATATATTATATATCAAAGTAAAGAAAAGATTTTCTTTAATATATTTAAGACAAAGTTTGCTATACTCCTGTAATACAGGTATATCCATTAAATCATTTATTACAACATCACTAGTTTCTAATGTAGGTACAGCTCCATTATTAATAGCTATCCCGATATCAGCACTATTAATTGCCGTTATATCATTTATCCCATCACCTACCATAGCTACAACCTTATTCTTTTCAAGAATATTTTCAATATACCTACTCTTATTATACGGCAAAACCTCAAAGGCATATTTTTCTATGCCTAGTTTATCTGCAATATATCTTGTAGTATACATATTGTCACCACTTAGTATACTTGTATCTATGTGATTTTCTTTGCAGTAATTAATAAATAAAGGGGTATTGTCATTAATATCATCAATTAATGTAACCAAACCTCTAATTTCTTTGTATTTAGATATTAGTATAACAGTTTTACCTTCTTTTGACAAGTCATCATATTTATTATTTATTTCACTTACATCTATACCTTTTCTTTTTAAAAGATTTATGCTACCTACAAGATAATCTGAATACCCTACACCTAGACCTTGATAATTTCTAACCTTAATATCCTTATCCTCAACTACATATTTTCTTTTTAGATATTCTTTAATTGCCTTTGCTAGTGGATGTGATAAGTTTTTTTCCATATTATATACAATATCTACATCTTCTTGTAATATATCAATGTCCTTTATACTTGGTTCACCTTTAGTCAAAGTCCCAGTCTTATCAAAAACTATCTTATCTATTCTAGTTGCATTTAATATTGCACTTCCATCTTTAATTAAGATATTCTTTTTTGCTAAGCTACCTATTGTAACAACAAGGCATATAGGGATGGATAACCCTATTGCACAGGGACAAGAAATTAAAAGAACACATATTGCATTATTTACACTTCTACCTAATATGTATGTTACAATGGCTATTAAAATTACCGTAGGTACAAATATTTTTGTTACCTTATCTGTAAAATTTGTGATGGGAGATTTAATTTCACATGCTAATTCCAACATATTTTTTATCTTGTAAATTACCATATCTTCCTTTTTAATATCAACCACATATTTAATACTACCATCTATTAGCTTACAACCTGCATAAACTCTATCATTTTCTCTTTTTATCTTTTGCTTGCTCTCACCTGTTATTAACTTTTCATCAAAAATTCCATAACCTTCTATTATCTTTCCATCAAAACTTGCAACCGTACCTTTATTTAAACTTAGTACATCCCCTATTTTAATATTTTCTTTAATGGGTATAATATTAGTTAAATTCTCTATAGCCTTACTAGTATTTTTCTTCAATCTTTTTTCTATCTTTTTTCCTAATAGTACTATGAATATGGTCATACAAATACCATCAAAATATATTAAATTGTTTTTCAAATTAAATATACTATACAAAAAAGAAATTAATACTCCCAAACTAATTAGTGAATACATAGTAAATGTTAGTTTAAATATACTCTTTACACCAATTAGCAATATATCCCTTGATAAAATAATTACAATTAAGCTTAATATTAACTGTACATACTCACTATTTTGTATATGAAACATAGCTAAAATTAGAACTATCACAGCTATTATTCCAATAGGAAGTAAATTAACTTCTTTTTCCTCAATATTATCATTGTCTTTAATTAACTCATATCCTAGCTTAGAAACAATATTAACAATATCTACATTATTATCATCTTCTACTACAAGTTTTTCAGAAATGAAATTAACCTTAGCCCTAACACCATATTTTTCTAGGCCCTCTTCTATTTTTAAAGCACAAGCACTACAACTCATACCCTTTATTCTATATATCTTCATGATCCCTCCAAATAGTAAGTAATGTTAAGTCATCTTCAAGTGTATATGTATCTAATGTATCTTTTAAAGCTAGTATATTATTTCTTTTCTTTAAAAAGTTTTCTTTTAGTCTTTCAAAGCCATATAGCTTATCATCTTTAACAGCTTCAGTTATTCCATCAGTATACAAGAGTATTACATCATCTTTTGAAAAGCTTCTAGTTTTAACTTCAAAATTAACTAAGTCTGGAAAATCCTCTTTAGAAAACACTCCTAAAACTTGCCCTTCTGTTTGTAATTCTTCCACCTTATTATCATGTATTAAAAGTGCTGGTTCTTGTGAGGCTTTACAATAACTTATGGTATTTTCTTTTGTATTAAGTAGAATGTAGAACATACTTGCAAATTTACCCATAGGAAATATCTTATTTATTCTTTCATTCAAAAGACTCATTAAGTCTTCTATGTTCATATAGTTTTTGAATTCTGAGTGTATAACAGCTTTTAACATTGTTGATAGTAGGGCAGCTGGTATTCCATGTCCTGATATATCTGCAAAAACTACAGCTATCTTATCTTCATCTATTTTAAATATGTCACAAAAGTCTCCTCCTATTTTTTGTGATGGACTAAATATATATTCTATATTATATCCCTTAAAATTAATCTTTTCTGGAGGCATAAGTTTCTTTTGTATATCATTTGCAAGAGCTAATTCCTTTTCAAGATTTTTGTATAGCCCTTTAATCTTATTATTTAACGCTATATTTTCTGCTCTTAACTGTGATTGCATTGAAAGATTTTTTACACTGGCTAATATTTCATCTGTGTTAATAGGTTTTTCTATTATACTATCTACACCCATTTTTACAGTTCTTAACGCCTTATATGCTGTTACCTTATTAATTAAAAGTATTACCTTACTATTAGGATTTTTCTTTTTTATCTTTTGTATTTCTTCAAGCTTTTCTTCCTGATATTTCTCAAAATTTATTATATATATATCTTTATCTAAGCTATCATGTTCCTTATTTAAAAATCTTTCTTCTTTTCTTTCTTTAGTCTGAAAACCATTAGTAACAAAAAGATTTCTTAATAGGTTTCTAGTATAGCTATTATCGATGTATAACTTTACGACAAAGGAAGAAAATATCTTTATCTTATTGTATTCTTCCAAGGTTTGAAACACTCTAAAATACTTATTCATTTCTGCCGTAAATACTTCTTTTGATATGAAGGCTATATCCATATTTTTTGATTTTACAAGTCTGAATACTTTTAATAAATAAATTAAGAATGGGGGATTTATATCTAAATCCCCTAAATCTAATATTATTGTATCAATTTCGTCGTCTATATTAGCTATCTTCTTGTAAGTCTCTTCTTCATTTGAAAAAACTATATATTTTTCCATTTTATCTCATTTCTTCAACTAAATCTGCTAAAATTCCATTTATGAAATTCTTAGTTTTTACATCTCCATAAATTTTAGCTATTTCTACTGCTTCGTTTATTACTATTTCATGTCCAATTTTACAATTTACTATTTCATAAAATGACATCTTTAAAAGTACCTTTTCTACTACACCTAGTCTTTCATATGTCCAACCTTTTAGGTGTTTTTTAATATTTACAACTAAATCTTTTTCATTTTCAAGATAACCATCTATATATTTTACAAAAAATTCTTCTTTAGACTTACTTAACTTATTAACTTCTAAAAATTCTTTAGATCTAGTTTTAGCATCTGCGTTAACTATTTCATGTTCAAATAATATTTTAAATATTTCTTCTCTAATTTTTCTTTGTTCCATTTTTATCCTAATCTAATTCTTCTATATTATCATTTTCACTACTTATTTTTTCTTCTACATTAGTAGACTTAATTTCTTCAACAACTTCTTGATTATTAACCTTACTTATACTCAAATTAATTTTTTTAACATTTAGACCTAACATCTTCTTTATATACTCTTCTAGTTCCTTACTAATTAAGTCTAATTTGCTATTCATTTCATCAGTTTTAAAGTTTTCTATACTTGCGTTAATAATAGCACCATTAACTGTTCTTTTAGCAATTACTTTTGCTTGCTTTACAATATTTTTTGATTCTAAGAAATTCTTTGAAACTTCTTCTAGTGTTTTTAATGTAACTTCAATATTACCATTAGAACCCTTAATTACAACTGATTTTTTCTTTTTAAATACTTTTTCTAATAATGAGAATATTAGTATTAATAAGTAGACTACTATTGCTATTTCAAGCCCAAATCTTGCTATTGGATTATTTGAAAGTTCCATAGAACATTCATCTAATATATAAGTTATTAGACTTGGATTAACTACTAAAAAGTATATTACTACTATTAGGGATAATAAAAGTAATGTATTAATTATACGTGATATCCATTTAAACATTGTTGCCTCCTATTCTTCATCAACCTTTTCAACTTTTTCGATAACTACATTTACTTCTCTAACATCTACTCCAGCTAATTCTTCTACTTTTTCTTTAATTGCCTTTTGTACATTTTGAGCAACTTCTTTTATTTTACTTCCATATACAACACATATTGAAACATCAATAACACATTCAGTTTCTCCCATTTCAACTTCCAAACTTTTCTTACTGTCTTGTTTGAATAAGTTAGTAATTTTTGTTTTTATTTCTGGGTCACTAACACCTACAACATTTTCAACATTTTTTAGTACTTCCACTACTATATCTTTTATTACATTAGGTGATATTACTATATTTCCAAATTCGTTCATATTTTCTCCTTTTCTAACTCTATTATACAATTATATCATATAGCGTTATTTCAACTCAATACGTAAATTATTTTTACCCACTATACTTATTAATTCTTCAATGTTTTTCTTAGATAAATATATATATCTATTAGTTTTTGTAGGTAATTTTTGTTTTTGCTTATAGAAAACTACCTTTGAGTATCCACCATTTTTTAATATATATTTTTTTAATTTTTCCAAATTATCCTCATCTACATTGTCTAGTAGTATATTGGTTATACTTGCCTTATGCTTTCCTATCTCACTTAATTTTACTAATAATCCATTTTTTAAAACCAGATTATATTCACTTAAAAAGATGTGTTTGTTCTTTATTACATCTAACACTTCTTCTCTAGGAAAACTTAATTTTAAACCAAGCATTTTTTCTTCCATATCAAGTAGTTCTAATATTTCATACTCTTTTGTATCTTTTTGTATGTATTTAACATCATCCTTTTTATCATCAAAAAATATTGTCCTACATACATCTTCTTTTTGTTCTTTTTTCTTTAGTGCCAAGCTATATATCTCATCAACATTCAAAACGACTTCTTTTCTTGTTATGCCCAAGCTATCAAAAACTCCTGCATCAGCTAATATTTGACACTGTTTTTTTGTTATACCATATTCAAGTAGTCTATAGCAAAAATCAAGAATATTCAAAAACTTACCTTTTTTTCTCTCATTTAATATATCATTACTAAATGATACCGATATACCAGATATATTACATAGTCCATAACGTATACCATCTTTTTCTACGGTAAACTTCACATCTGATAAATTAATATCTGGCTTTAATATATTAACTTCTTTTGCTACATCTTTTAGATTATCATGTATACCTAATTGAGAATTTAAGTATGAGCAGAAGAATTCTTTTGTATAATTAGTCTTAAAATATGCTGTATAATATGAGAGCATTGCATAAGGTATGGTATGTGACTTATTAAATCCATATTCTCCAAACTTTTCAATTTGATTATACAAAACTTCTACCTTGGATTTATCAAATCCTCTATTAACTGAGTCTTCTATAAATCTTTTTTTATAGTTTTCAAGTATATCCATCTTTTTCTTACTTATTGCTTTTCTCAAGTCATCTGCTTCATTTAAATCAAAGCCTGCAATTATTCTTGCTATCTTCATTACCTGTTCTTGGTAAATTATTACACCATAAGTTGAACTTAAAACTTCTTCTAATTGTGGGAATAAATACTCTACCTTACCATTACCATTTTTTATGCT
The DNA here is from genome assembly GCF_014892235.1 of Sneathia sp. DSM 16631. Taxonomy (NCBI): domain Bacteria; kingdom Fusobacteriati; phylum Fusobacteriota; class Fusobacteriia; order Fusobacteriales; family Leptotrichiaceae; genus Sneathia; species Sneathia sp. DSM 16631. Next base: position 66,623 of record NZ_JADBHL010000004.1, read on the forward strand.
TATTAACTTATCAATCATACCACTTTTTAATGGCCCTGGTCTATATAGTGCTAGAACTGTAGATATATCTTGAAACTCATTTATTATATATCTCTTAATTAACTCCGTTATCCCTCTTGCTTCCACTTGAAATATACCCAAGGTCTTCCCCTTGTTATATTCCTCAAAAGTATTCTTGTCATCTAGGGGTATATCATCTAGTTTCACATTAGTTAACTTTGTACATGAACTTAATATATCAAGGTTTGACAACGATAAGAAATCCATCTTTAAAAGTCCCATCGTTTCTAACTCTTCCATTTGATACTGGGTTATATTAATATTAAGTAAACTATCAAAATTAATAGGAACTATATCTGTTAACTTTTCACTAGATATTATTACACCTGATGGGTGTATGGAACTATGTCTAACATTACCTTTAAGTTTTTCTACAGCTTCATCTATTACATATTTATTTTCTCTATTTTTAAATACTCTTTTCAAATCCTTTATTAGAGCTTTTTCTTTCATTGTAGAAAAGGTTATAATATTTGAAACGTAGTCTTTACCATACTTGTCCATTACATATTGTATTATCTTGTCTTTTTTTGCTGTTTCAAAGTCTAGGTCTATATCAGGCATATTCTTTCTTGCGATATTTAAAAATCTTTCAAACATAAGATCATATTTTAATGGGTCTACTTTTGTAATACCTAATAGATATGAAACTATACTACCACTAGCACTACCTCTTCCAGGCCCTACTAATATATCATTTTGTCTTGCATACCTTACTATATCTTCAACTATTAAAAAATATCCATTAAATCCCATCTTTGATATTATCTCTAGTTCATAATCAGCTCTTTTTTTAGCTTCATCATATCTTTCAGTATATTTTTTTGCTAAGTTGTCATACACTAATTTTTTTAAATACTGTTCTTGAGGTATATCAAACTGTAATTTGGGTACTTTTTTACTAGATAAGTCTAACTCCATCTTGTAATCTTCTAATATTTTTTCTGTATTTTCTATAGCCTTATCTAAAACATTTTTATCTAAAAAACTTAAGTCTTCCCTTATTTCTTCTTCAGTCTTAAAGTAAAGGCCTTTTTCTTCATACCCCTTCTTATTACCTATTCTTGCAACTATTTTCTGTAACTTTCTGTCTTCTTTTTGTAAATAGAATGTATCATTAACTGCTATTAATTCTACATCCATTTCTTTTGATATCTCTATATACTTTACTAGTCTTTTTTCGTCATTTAAAAAACATGGTAATTCTAAGTAAATATCCTTAAATTTACTAGAATATTCTTTTAATACCTCTCTTACATTAGAATATTCTAAGTCCTTCATTAAAACATATACCTCAGAATTAAGTGAACCTGTAGTTACTAATATATTATTGCATTTTGATATATCAGATATATCTAATACACCTTTTTTCACGTATGATAGACTTGATAAATTCACTAATTCCTTATACCCTTTTTCTCCTTTTGCATAAAGAGTTAAGATATATTTACCCTCTCTTTTCACACCATACACAAAAACTGTTAGTCCCATTAAAAGGTTAATGTTATTTTTCTTGCACAAATTGTACATTTTCATAGCTGAGCACATAGACTTATCTACTAAACCTAGTCCTTTTAACCCTAACTCACTAACTTTTTTAACATAATCACTTATCTTACCTACACCTTCTAAAAGGGTGTAGTCGGTATATACTTTAAGATTTATATACATCTACATCTTCTCCAAACAATCTATGAAATAGTCTATCTCCTCTTTAGTATTATGTAAGCCTAAAGATACCCTTATAGATGAATTAGCCTCTTGTTCACTTAATCCCATTGCAATTAGTACAGGAGAAGCACTAAGGCTACCTGACATACAAGCAGATCCTCCACTTACCATGATACCTTTCATATCAAGCATAGGTAAAAGAGTTTGTATATTTTTACCCTTAACTTGTATACTTAATATATCATCTATCCTATTTTCACCATTTACAATGCACTTGTCACTTAGTTTAGATAATAGGTATCTATTTAATTCTTTTATGTACGCTCTTTCATCTTTCATATTTTTATACGCTAACTCTAATGCATATGCACTTGCAAGTATAGCATCAAGATTTTCTGTACCTGATCTCTTATTTCTTTCTTGAGGACCACCATATATTAGCTTTTCTACTGGTATATCATCACGTAAATAAAGGATACCTACACCTTTTGGTCCATAAAACTTGTGTGCTGAACCTGTCATACTATCTATTCCTAAAAGGTAAGGGTCTACTTCCATCTTACCTAATAGTTGTGCACCATCGACATGGAAATATATTCCAGTATTAGCTAATAGCTTTGATATTTTATCTATAGGTTGTCTTACTCCAGTTTCATTATTAACTGCCATAATACTAACAAGTGCTGTATTTGTATTTAAATATTTTTTTAAATCTTCTACATCTACTTGTCCATTAGGTAAAGTTTTTACATAGTGTACAATATACCCCTCGTCTGATAATCTATTCATTAATTTTAAAATACTTGAGTGCTCTATGTTTGATGTTATTATCTCTTTTTTATCAGTTTTAGATAAAAGCCCTCTTATAGCCAAATTATTTGATTCTGTTGCTCCAGATGTGAAAAGTATATCTTGCGTTTTTACATTTAGTAAACTTGCAACAGTAGCTCTAGCCTTTTCTAACATAACCCTTGATTCACGTCCCATACTATGAACTGATGAAGGATTTGCATAATATTTTTCTAAGCATTCTACTAGGTAATTCAATACTTCTTTTCTAATTTTTGTAGATGCTGCATTATCTAAATAAACACTTCTCATTTTTACTCCTATTTTTCTTTATTTACAGCCTTATTATATCATATTTTAAAATTGAAAAGTAGGTTTATTTTATGTTATACTAATTACAGGTGATTTTATGAGATTAATAGTTGGATTAGGTAATCCAGGTGATGAGTACAAAAACACAAGACACAATCTTGGATTTATTGTCCTTGACAATTACCTTACTGAAAAGAATTTGATAAATGGTCTTAAAAAAGATTTTAAATCTGAATATTTAAAGTTTAATGACTGTTTCTTTCAAAAACCTCTTACATACATGAATGATTCAGGTGTTGCAATAGAACAGTTGATGAAGTATTACAAGATAAGTGTCAATGACCTTTATGTAATATATGATGATATGGATATGGAAGTAGGTAAAATACGTATCAAAAATTCTGGTAAATCTGGTGGTCATAATGGTATAAAGTCTATTATCTCCCACTGTGGTGATGGATTTACAAGAATAAAAGTAGGAATAGGGCATAAAAAAAATGACGCAGTTTCTCATGTACTTGGTACATTTCCTAAAGAAGACAAAGAAATTTTAAACGCAAAACTTACTATACTAAATGAACTAATAGATGACATACTAAATGGTGTAAGTTTTAATAAGTTACAAAATATGTATAGCGGGAAAGGAATAAATGGAAATAAGGAAAAGTAATATCTCTGACATACCCAGGTTATTAGAGATATCTAATGATGCCAAAGAATTTATGAAAAAAAATGGCCTTAACCAATGGAACAATGGTTATCCAAATGAAAAAACTTTTAAAAATGACGTTTTAGATGATATAGGTTACTGTGTTGTCAAAGAAAACATTGTAATTGGATATTTTGCACTAGTATTTGGAAAAGAAAAAACGTACGAAAAAACATATGAGGGTAACTTTAAATACACTGGCGATTATTCAACAATACATCGTTTAATGATTTTCGGGGATTATAGGGGTAAGAACTTAACAAAAGATATATTCTTATACATACAAAAACTTACTCAAGATAAATTAGTACAATTTGTACGAATAGATACACATAAAGATAATATACCTATGAAAAAAGCAATTTTTTCTAATGGTTTTAAATATTCTGCCATAATACATGTAGAAGATGGTAGTGAAAGAATGGCTTTTGAAAAGGAGGTTAATAATGGACTATAAGGTTACATTATTTCAATTTATGGGTGGTTTAGGACTATTCCTATTTAGTATTAAATATATGGGTGATGGTCTACAAATGTCAGCTGGTGACAGATTAAGAAATTTATTAGATAAATATACCACCAATCCATTTTTAGGAGTTTTAACAGGGATACTTGTTACTATTCTTTTACAATCAAGTTCTGGAACTACTGTTATAGTAGTTGGATTAGTTGGAGCTGGACTACTTAACTTAAAACAAGCAATAGGGATAATAATGGGGGCAAATATTGGTACTACCATTACAACCTTTATTATCGGGTTTAATCTTTCAAAATATTCACTTCCTATTATATTTTTAGGAGCTGCACTACTATTTTTCACAAAAAGATCTACTTTGAATAATATAGGTAGAATACTTTATGGTTTTGGAGGAATATTTTATGCATTGACTTTAATGTCATCTGCCATGCAACCTCTTAAGTATGAACCTTGGTTTACGCAACTTATGATAGACCTTGGTAAGAATTCAATATTAGGTGTTTTTGTAGGTACTGGTCTTACTATGCTAATACAAGCATCTTCTGCGACTATAAGCATACTGCAAAATCTGTACTCCGAACATATTATAACCCTTAAAGCAACATTGCCAGTTTTATTCGGAGATAATATAGGGACTACAATAACTGCAATAATTGCATGTATAGGTGCTACACGTTCAGCAAAAAGAGTTGCAGCATCACACGTACTATTTAATGTAATAGGTACAGTAATATTCTCAATATTACTAACACCATTTACTGAATTTGTACTATTTATTGAAAAACTACTTAAAGTTCCACCTAAATTGACAATTGCTCTAGCACACGCAACATTTAATGGTGTTAACACTTTAATTTTATTCCCATTTATTGGGGCACTTGCGTATATAGTAACAAAACTAATACCATATAACGAAGATGAAGAAACATATAAGCCAAAATTCCTAGACACTATGCTTATACACAACGCTCCATCAGTAGCACTTGGACAAGCAAAAAAAGAATTGTCTGTTATGTTAAATAAGGCAAGAGAAAATTTAGAAAGATCTGTTAACTACTTCCAAACTAGAGATCCTAATGTTGGTAATAGGGTTGCAATTAAGGAAGATGAATTAAATAACTTAGATAGGGCTATAAACAACTATCTTACTGTACTATTCCATGAACATTTGGCACAAACAGACAGTGAAATAGGTTCAAACTTAATGGATATGTCACGTGATATAGAAAGAATTGGAGATCACGCTATGGCATTAGTTAGAGATGTAGACTATCAAATTAAAAAAGGCATGGCTTTTTCTGATGATGCTAAGTACGAAGTTACAATATTATCAAATATTACAAACGAAATGCTTAAACTTGCCTACGAGGCTTTTGTTAATAACGATAAAGAAAAAGCAATAGAAGCACTAGACTTACATAATTCTATTTATGTATACGAAAAAAAATCACGTAAAAAACATATAAATCGTTTGAGAAACGGTGAATGCGATATTAAAGCAGGACTATACTATGTTGATATTATCTGTCACTTTACAAGAATATGTGACCATGGTAGAAATGTAGTTGAAAAAGTAATAAATAACCAAATATAGGAGGATAATATGAAATTTAATTTAGGAAAAAATGGTGGTCTTTTAGTTGAAATATATTTTGAAGGCCTAAGCTGTGAATGTAAGCTATATAATCATTTAAAAGAAAAGAAAATATTTGAAGGTAAATTAGGGCAAATTTATGTTAATACATTTGAAAATGTTGCCTTTGTTGGACTAGGTAAAAAGGATGAACTTGATTTAAATGAAGTACGTACAGCATTTTTCAATCTTGCTAAAGAATTAGAAAAAAATAACGTAAATGAAATTAGTTTAACTGTTGAAAAAATTGATGGTGTTTGTATGGCTGGATTTACATCAGCTGTTGTTGAAGGTTTAAAACAAGCTGAATACAAATTTGATAGATTCCATACAGATAGAAAGGAAGCTTTCGAATTAACTGTTAACTACACATTAAATATTGAAGAAGAAAAATTACCTGTTATACAAAAAGCAATAGACGAAACTCAAAGCTTAATTGATTCTGTCTTTATTACTAGAGATCTTGTAAATCTTCCATCAAATTACATTTACCCAGAAACATTGGCTAATAAGGCAAAAGAATTATTAGAAAAAGTTGGTGTAAAAGTTACAATATATGGAGAAGAAGAAGCAAGAAAGATGGGATTAAATGCCTTCCTTGCAGTAGGTAGTGGTTCAGATAGAGAACCTAAGTTTATAGTAATGGAATATTCAAATGATCCAACATCTAATGAAAAATTAGCTCTTGTTGGTAAAGGAATTACATATGATTCAGGTGGATACTCACTAAAACCAAGTGATGGAATGAAGACTATGTTTGATGACATGGGTGGAGCTGGAACAGTTATAGGTACTATACATGCAATTGCAAAATCTAAATTAAAAGCTAATGTAGTTGGTGTAGTTGGAGCTTGTGAAAATGCTTTATCTGGTCATTCATACAAACCTGGTGATATTGTAACATCATTCTCAGGTAAGACTATAGAAATTGATAATACAGATGCTGAAGGTAGAGTTACATTAGCTGACTCTGTATACTATGCTTCAACTGTAATGAAAGCTACTAAGGTAATAGACCTTGCAACTCTAACAGGTGCTTGTCTTGTAGCATTTGGTGAAGTTTATACAGGTGCTGTAACAAATAACCAAGAATTCTTTAATCAAGTTGTAAGTGCTGCTAAATTATCTGGTGAAAAGATATGGCAATTACCTACAGATAAAGAATTTGCTAAATTAAATAAATCAAGAGTTGCAGACATTAAGAACACTGGTGGAAGAATGGGTGGAACTATTACAGCAGGTATGTTCGTTGGAGAATTCAACAATAACTTACCTTGGATACACTTAGATATAGCTGGTACTGCATTCTTATCAAAGGCATACAGCTACTTACCTGTTGGTGCAACTGGAATACACGTTAAAACATTATACAACCTTGTTAAGGGATTATAGAGAAAAAAAGAAGTGTCAAATTGTACTGACCCCAAAAAGTTGGACAAATAATTTAACTTACTAATAAGGATTGATTTCTGTAAGAAGCAGGAGTTAATCCTTTTAGTTTTTCTTTTATTCTTTTGTTATTATAATAATCTATGTATTTTTCTATTGCTTTCTCCAATTCTTCTAATGTTTTGTAATTATCTTCTTGATCATAAAACATTTCAGATTTTAATAGCCCAAAGAAACATTCCATTAATCCATTATCTAAACTATTTCCTTTTCTTGACATACTTTGAATTATTTTTTTCTCCCTTAATCTTTCTTGATATGATTTATGCTGATATTGCCAACCTTGATCACTATGAAATATTAAATTTTCATAATTTTCATTTTCTTTAAATGCCAAATTTAACATATGATTTATTTGTTCTAAGTTAGGACTTCGTGAAACATCATATGAAATTATATATCTTCCGTAAGCATCTAATATTGGCGATAAGTATAGCTTTTCACCTCTTAAATTAAATTCTGTTACATCTGTAAACCATTTTTGGTTTGGAGCTGTTGCTTCAAAATCTCTATTAATATG
>NZ_JADBHL010000047.1:0-338 GCF_014892235.1 Sneathia sp. DSM 16631
AACAAGGTATTAACTGAAAAAGAAAAGATTAAACAATTAGAAGAGGAAGTGCTTTATCTAAAAGCTGAGAATGAATACTTAAAAAAATTAAGAGCTCTAGTTCAAGAAAGGGAGCTAAAAGAGAAGAAAAAGTAAGAGTAATAGCTGAACTTAGAGCTAAATATCCTTTCAAAATGTTACTAAAGATTGCTGGAATATCAAGATCTGTATATTATTACCATATAAATAAAAAAGATAAAGATGAAAAAAATATAGGTATTTTTGATAAAATAAAAGAAATTTACTATGAAAATAAAGGAAGATATGGTTACCGTAGAATAACATTAGAATTAAAAAAT
>NZ_JADBHL010000048.1:0-338 GCF_014892235.1 Sneathia sp. DSM 16631
AACAAGGTATTAACTGAAAAAGAAAAGATTAAACAATTAGAAGAGGAAGTGCTTTATCTAAAAGCTGAGAATGAATATTTAAAAAAATTGAGAGCTCTAGTTCAAGAAAGGGAGCTAAAAGAGAAGAAAAAGTAAGAGTAATAGCTGAACTTAGATCAAAATATCCTTTCAAAATGTTGTTAAAGATTGCAGGGATATCAAAATCTGTATATTATTATTACATAAATAAAAAAGATAAAGATGAAAAAAATATAGGTATTATTGATAAAATAAAAGAAATTTACTATGAAAATAAAGGAAGATATGGTTACCGTAGAATAACATTAGAATTAAAAAAT
>NZ_JADBHL010000049.1:0-321 GCF_014892235.1 Sneathia sp. DSM 16631
ATTCCCATTTGAAAAGAAAGATGGAGAATATGGTAAAGGTGTAGAATCAGAACACGTATTAAAAGTAGCTGCTAAGAAATTAAATAAATTTGAAGACTTAGAAGCAAGCTTAAAATTAAATCATACATATGCAAAAGAAGAAGCATTTAAGTTTGTTGATCTTTCAGCAAAAGGAACATATGCAGGATTAAAAGATACTAAGTTAACAGGTAAAGCAAACTTCAGATACCAAGTAAATGGAACATCAGATGTCAAAGACCTATTAACAGATGGACAAATCAAATTAAACAAAGATGCATATGCACACTCATATGAATTAGA
>NZ_JADBHL010000050.1:0-280 GCF_014892235.1 Sneathia sp. DSM 16631
CCTCTTAAATTAAATTCTGTTACATCTGTAAACCATTTTTGGTTTGGAGCTGTTGCTTCAAAATCTCTATTAATATGGTTATTAGCTACTTTACCTATTTGACCTTTATATGAAGAATATTTTCTCTTTTTACGAATAATACTTTGTAAATTAAATTTTTTCATAAGTCTTTGTATCTTTTTATGATTAATATTAAAACCTTGATTTTTTAATTCTAATGTTATTCTACGGTAACCATATCTTCCTTTATTTTCATAGTAAATTTCTTTTATTTTATCAA
>NZ_JADBHL010000051.1:0-267 GCF_014892235.1 Sneathia sp. DSM 16631
CATATTCCAGCATATATATCAGTAAATTTAGCAGTTACATTACCTTCTGGGCTTACAACTAATTTGTCATTTAATAACTTGAAGTCATATTTAGCACCAGCATGTAATTTAACATATCCTGTTGTGTAAGCAGGGAATTTAAATAATTGATCATATGCAGAGTGATGTCTTCCACCAAATACACCATCAGCAGTTAATGTTAAGTTCTTAACACCAGTATATTTAGCTCCTAATTTGAATCCAAAGTTAACTAGGTCTAATTTAGCT
>NZ_JADBHL010000052.1:0-257 GCF_014892235.1 Sneathia sp. DSM 16631
TAGACTACTGTTCCTGCTTCACCATTTCTTAGTGCATTTACCTTAGTTGTTAGGTCTTTTCCATTTAATCCATCTTTCCCTGTTAAGCCCTTTGAACCTGCACCATTAGTTCCATCTTTTCCATCTCTTCCATCGTTGCCTTTACCATTTAGACTATTCTTTAATGTATCTGTTAAGTTAAATGTAACTTTTCCATCATTTTCAGTTGTTATTTTTAAGTCTGTTGATGTAAAATCAAATCCAGTTGTTAATGTTGT
>NZ_JADBHL010000053.1:0-247 GCF_014892235.1 Sneathia sp. DSM 16631
CTGAAATGTATACAGAAAACTTATTAGACAATTCAAGTGTATACGCTAAATATGAATTACCAGAATTTGCTGGAATTAAATCATACGTAAAAGGAACATTAAATCCTAAAGCTAAATATGAAGCAGATGGATCATTAAACTTCAAAAAAGGTAATGTAGAATTAGAAGGACAATTAGCTCATAGCTTCAGTAATGGTGCAGAAGTATCATTAACTTCAAAGACTACATTCCCATTTGAAAAGAAAGA
>NZ_JADBHL010000054.1:0-242 GCF_014892235.1 Sneathia sp. DSM 16631
ACTGGAAGAACAGGTGTACTTATAGGTCTAAGAAAAGATCCGAGATTTGATAAAGTAACATTGGGTGAATTAGATAATGATAGAACTGAAATTACTAAAGATGGAATTAGCATTACTAAGAAAGGAACCCCAGATAAAGTTGTAAAATTTGGAATAGATGATAAAGGTAATGCAACATTAACTGATGCACGAAATACTACAGCATCACCAATTGTAACTGAAAAATCATTAGGTGATCAAAA
>NZ_JADBHL010000055.1:0-237 GCF_014892235.1 Sneathia sp. DSM 16631
GATTTGCAAATGAGAATATTGCACAAAAACATGCCCAATAGAACATTTGCATTAATAAATATTTAAAAGTTTTCATTCATTACCTCACTTTTTAGCACATTTAACTATTAATGCAGTACCTAACATTGAAATTATTGTGCTTATAACCAATAGTGCGAAGATAGAAATATTTTGACAAATTTGTGCACCTATGTAGTTACCTAAAATACTTCCTAATGTTAGAGCAGTACCTATATA
>NZ_JADBHL010000056.1:0-235 GCF_014892235.1 Sneathia sp. DSM 16631
ATGGTGAAGTTACTTTAAATGCTAACTCTAATGTTTCTGCTGGTAAAGGTAAGAAGACTACTGCTAGTGTTGAAGCTGATGGTAAAGGTCATGTTACTGTACAAGGTGAAAACAAACATATCAAAGGTAATGTAACTATTAGTGCTGATGGTAAGTTTGGTGCTGATAATACTAATGGTGTTAACAAGTTAGAAGGTAATGCTAACACTAATGGTACTGCTACTATTAAAGGTCA
>NZ_JADBHL010000005.1:0-55393 GCF_014892235.1 Sneathia sp. DSM 16631
TCTTAGCAGCTACTTTTAATACGTGTTCTGATTCTACACCTTTACCATATTCTCCATCTTTCTTTTCAAATGGGAATTTAGTCTTTGAAGTTAATGATACTTCTACACCGTTATTGAAGCTGTGAGCTAATTGTCCTTCTAATTCTACATTACCTTTTTTGAAGTTATGTTTTCCATCTTCAGTTGGTGCTTTAGGATTTAATGTTCCTTTTACATATGATTTAATTCCAGAGAATTCTGGTAATTCATATTTAGCGTATACACTTGAATGATCTAATAGATTATCAGTGTATTTTTCAGTTGTTAATGGATTTTCTTTTGATATACCCTTAAGATCCTTGTTAGCTAATACAGCACCTAAAGTAAATCTATTAACTTTTACTTCACCTTTAACTGATAATTCTTCTACATCACCAGATATTTTAGTTTCATTACTTACATTTTGTTTAAATGTTACTCCACCTTTAGCAGTACCTTCAACAAATCCTTTTGGTGATTCTACTGCTAATGCAGTCATTGATGCAATCACGCTTGCTAATAATATTGTTTTTTTCATAATTTCTCTCCTTTTCAAAAAGATTTTTTAATATTTCTATAGTAGTCAAGTATATTTTAGCTAAAAAAAAAAAAAAAAAGTGGTTTGAAAATAAATAAAAGTTTATTTTTTAACCACAATTAGACTTAACGAATTTAATGCATTATATATTCAAAAATTGAATTAAGTACTTTTTTAACTTTGAAGAAAAATTTTTAATTGAAAACATGAATTAGAGTATTTTTGAATTCTTATGTTCTCCAGTTATTGAAAATATCGCCCATTCTGCAATATTTACTGAGTGATCACCTATTCTTTCAAAATATTTTGCGATTAATAGGTCTTCTATTATTTTTTCTCCATCTTCATCAGTGTCTTTTATTAAATGCATCATTTCTTTCTTTATTTTTTCAAATAGGTCATCTACTACATCATCAGATTTAATAACTAAATTAGCAAGATTAATATCCTTATTAATATATGCATTAATACTGTTAGTTATCATTTCAGTCGTCTTATTAGACATAGCAATGAAGTTTTTAAAGTTTTCAATATTTTTCAATGTCTTTTTAGTTTCAAGTATTATTTCTGAAATATCTGTTGCATGATCACCTATACGTTCTAAGTCTATTATCATTTTAAATGCTGAAGATATTGTTCTTAAATCTTTGGCAACGGGTTGTTCGTGTAATATTAAATTAAGGCATAAACGTTCTATATTTTTTTCCATTGAGTTAATATCGTTTTCATTTTGCAAAATTTCTTTAGCAATTTCTTTGTCTTGATTCTCAAGGATACGTATAGTATTGGCTATTTGTTCTTTTACCATTTCACCCATTTTAACAAGGTTATCATTTAGTAAGTTTAATTTTTCATCATATTTTTCTCTCATTTTATTCACTCCTATCCAAATCTTCCTGTGATATAGTCTTCTGTTCTTTTATCACGAGGATTACTAAAAATATCATCAGTTTTTCCGACTTCTATTATTCTACCTAGTAAGAAAAATGCAGTATCATCACTTATTCTTATAGCCTGTTGCATATTATGGGTTACCATAATTATTGTATATTTTTCTTTTAAAACTCTAACTAAGTCCTCTATTTTCCCAGTAGAAATTGGATCTAATGCACTTGTAGGTTCGTCCATAAGTAAAACTTCAGGTTCGACAGCTAATGCTCTTGCTATACATAATCTTTGTTGTTGCCCTCCAGATAATGCAAGTGCTGACTTATATATCCTATCTTTAACATCATCGTAAAGAGCAGCTTTTCTAAGAGAGTTTTCTACAATGAAGTCTAACTCAGATTTTTTCGTTATACCATGAGTTCTAGGACCAAAAGCAATATTGTCATATATACTCATGGGGAAAGGATTTGGTTTTTGAAAAACCATACCAACTCTTTTTCTTAATTGATTAACTTGTATATCATTAACATTTTTAGAATCTAATAAAATTTCACCTTCAATTTTACAATCTTCTACTAAATCATTCATTCTATTGATAGATTTTAAAAGAGTAGATTTACCACATCCAGATGGCCCTATAAAGGACATTATTTTATTCTCTTTTATTGAAATATTAATGTCTTTTAATGCTTGAAATTTGTTGTAATAGAGATTTAAATTTTTTACTTGTATTTTGTCCATATTTACCCCTTTTTCAAATTATTAGTAATTTTTTTGGCAAGTAAGTTAATACCTAGTATTAGTATTAAAAGTATAAATGCTGTTGCATATGCTTTATCGGTATGTAAGCCTTCACTAGATAAACTATATACATGTACTGCTAATGTTCTTGATGATGAAAAAATACTTTTAGGTAATTGTGCTACTGTTCCTGCAGTATAAATTAGGGCAGCACTTTCTCCAATTATTCTACCTATTGAAAGTATTATTCCAGAAAGTATACCTGGCATGCTTGCAGGTAATACTATGGAAAATACAGTTCTTAATTTTCCAGCACCTAAACCAAAAGCACCTTGTCTATAGCTATCAGGAACAGAGTTTAATGCGTTTTCTGTTGTTTCCATGATTATTGGTAAAATCATTATTGCAAGTGTTAATGATCCTGATATTAAAGAAAAGCCTAGTTTGAGCTTTGTAACGAAAAAAAGCATTCCAAATAGACCGTAAACAATAGAGGGTATACCAGCTAATGTTTGAGTAGTAATAGAGATTAATTGAATAATCCTATTTTTCTTATTTGCATATTCAGTTAGATATATTGCACTACCTATTCCAAATGGTATTGAAAATATTAATGTTAGTATGATTATGGCTATAGTAGATACGAATGATGGAAAAATAGAGCTATTTTCACTAGTATAGTTTATTGAGAAAATAGAGAGGTCTATATTCTTTATTCCGTTTATCACTATGTACATAATTAAAAATACAAACATACCAAATGCTAAAAGTGCAGAAGAATACACAAAAAATTTAAATAAATAGTCTTTTATCTTCATTTGTTATCCTTTCTGTTTAAATATACAAAAGTACAATTGATTAATAGTATGAAAATAAATAGAATTAATCCTGTTGCGATAAGTGTTTGTCTGTGGAATCCTGTTGCATATCCCATTTCTATAACTATATTAGTTGTTAGAGTTCTAGCTCCTTTTAATATATTTGTAGGTAGAATAGTTTGGTTACCAGCAACCATTACGACAGCCATAGTTTCACCTATAGCTCTACCTATACCTAAGATTATACTTGAGAATATACCTCTCTTGGCTGCAGGTAATACTATACTGTATATCGCTCTTTCATGGCTAGCACCAAGGGCTAGTGCTCCTTCATAATAGAATTTGGGGACTGTGGTTATAGAAGTTTCTGTTATGCAAATTATTGTAGGTAAAATCATTAAACCTAATAGTACTGATGCACTTAATATTCCTTTACCAGTATATCCGAATACTGTTCTAACAAATGGGACTATCATTACCAATCCAAAAAAACCAAATACTATTGATGGTATTCCAGCTAATAAATCAACGGTGTTTTTTAAAAAAGGATATATCTTTTTAGGACAGTAATTTGCAAGATATATTGCAGTCATAATACCTATAGGTACACCGATGATAATAGCACCTATTGTTATTACAACACTTCCTAGTATCATTGGTAATATACCGTAACTTGCAGGTATATCCGTAGGAGACCAATCAATATTGAAAATGAAATTTCTAAGACCTAATTGTTTTATCACAGGGAAACCATTAATTAGTAGAAAAGAACAAATTAATACAACGCATAATATTGTTGTAGTTGAAATAGCTAAAAAAACGTAGGACATTACCTTTTCTTTGTTCATTTTTTAGTCACCTCTATCCATTTTTTAATATTTCCTAAATAAATATTTTTTATTTCATTTTTAGTGAGACTTTCTGTAGTATTTTCCTTATTTACAATTAAAACAATAGGATCTAACGCTATCTTTATTTCCTCTAGATTTGCTTTTTCTTCATCTTTTAAACTTCTACTAGCTAAACCTAGGTTATATACCTTTTCTGCTGTTTTGGTTATACCAATTGTACTATCACTAATTTGTAGTTCAATCTTTACATCTTTATTAACCTTACAGTACGCTTCTATTATTTTCTCCATAAGTGGTGAGACTGAACTTGATCCACCGATAATTAACTTTCCTTTTACTTTCTGGGTTGGATAATTTGCAAAAAATTGATTTGGAATAGGAATGTAGGAATTTTTTTTGATAATTTCTTGTCCTTGATTTGAAAAAATGAATGAAATAAAATGATTGAATAAAGGATTATCGTGGTCGCTTTTATTAACGATCACTGAAAAATTTCTGACGACAGTATATTTACCATTTTGAACATTCTCAATATCTGGGTAAATATTATCGACTTTCAAAATTTTAATATCCTTATTAGCTGACCCTAAAGAAACATATCCTATGGCATGCTTGTCGTTCTTTACAGTCTGAATAATAGTGTTGGTATTATTCTCAACACTTGCTTGTTTGGTAATTAAATCTTTTTTAAGATTTTTACCTTTCAATTCTAGTTTGAAAATATCCATAAATGCACCCCTAGTACCTGAGCCTTGCTCTCTTGTGATGACATTTATGTCTCTAGTGGGATTAAATTTATCCTGCATACAACACGCGAGGAATAAACTTATACTGAATAGAAAAATAATTTTCCTTAGCATTATATCACCTTCTTCACCCGTATTATATCAAAAGATATTTTATTGTAAAGAATCAATATTTTTTTCACATATTCAAAATCACATGAAAAATCGTTAAAATCTATTAAATTTTAGTAAGCTCCATATTAAACTATATATATAATATTTTAATTGTAGTTTCATCTATTGAAACAATCCTTTTTTGTTCATCGTCAAATAAAAAAATACACCCATTAAAGGGTGTACCATATTTTACTTGTTTTGTAATTGTTTAACTAAATTTTCTAATTTTTCTATTCTATCAAGTAATTCTTTATTAGATTGATTCTTCTTACCAAGATTAACACCAACTCCAACACCGAATGCAAGATTACCTTTAGTATTAACAGCACCAGATAGCTTGTAACTTAATCTATCATTAGCAATATGTCCACTAAGACCTAAAGCAAATGAATGAGAACCAGCATAAGTACCATATGAAGCAGAAATATTATGATTGTATTCACTTGATACTGTAGGTAAATTAGCCATAGCAACAGCTAATGAAACACCATCTAAAGCGTGATTGGCAGTTTTAGATAATGCATCGATTTTTTGGTCAATACTTTTTTTACGATTTACAAAATATAGAAAACCGTCATTATCAGGTGAGGCATGTACAGTACGAAGATAATGAATGTTAGTATCATAATCTTCAAATAGAGCATCTACATATTCTTTTGCTTTTTTTAATTTATTTAAATCATCTGTGCTATCAATTTCAAAAGCATTTTTAATATCTATCTTATCGTCATCATTTTTTGCAAGTCTGTCAATTTTATTATTTATCTCGTTTCTTAACGCTGCTATTTTTTGATCTTCTTCACTAGGTGTATCATCTTGTTGTTGTAATGAATATTTCGGACAACCATGTGCACCTGCTTGATGATTTCCACAAAGTAATTGATTAGTGAATGTCAAACTACTTGAAATTAAAAATATTAAACTTATTGTTGCTTTTTTCATATATACTCCTTTTTTACATGATAAATATTATTATACTCTTTAAAAAAAAGAAAAAAAGTGCAATTTAACGAAAAATTTGTTAATAATTTAACTTAAAATAGAATATGTGCTCTTTCTTTATAATATCCTTACTTATACGCACTTCTTGTTTTTTAACTAAAATATTTTTTTTCAGTTATACACAAATATCAAAACAGGGATATAATATAGTATATAAAGATTGTGGAGGTTAGATATGAGAATTTATGATATCAAAAATATTAGAAATATAGCAGTGTTGGGTCAGACTGGTGCTGGTAAAAGCAATTTCATTGAATCTTTAGAATATACAGTTGGATTAGTAGATAAAATTTCAAATCCTAATGATATATTTAAAATGACTAATACGACTATGTTAAACACAATGGAATATCAAAATATTAAGTATAATTTTTTGGATATACCAGGTTATTCAGACTTTGTAGGAGAAGTAAAATCAGGATTAGCAGCAGCTGCTGGTGCAATTATTGTAGTAGATGCAACAACTGATGTATCAATAGGTACAGAATTAGCTTTTGAAGCGGTAGATGAAAAAAAACTTCCTAAGATAATCTTTATTAACAAAATAGACAGCGAAAAAGCAGATTTTGACAAGATAATACGTGAATTAAAACAAAAATTTGGTAAAAGAATAGCACCTTTCCACATACCTTGGGGAACAGGTAAAGACTTTAAAGGTCATATTAATGTTGTAGACCTATATGCCAGAATATATGACGGAAAATCTTGTAATGATGCACCTATGCCTAAAGACATATATTATACAGAAATAAGGGACATGTTATTAGAAGCTGTAGCTGAAACTAGTGAAGAATTAATGGATAAATACTTTGCAGGTGAAGAATTTACAACAGAACAAATGCATGAAGGATTAAGAAAAGGTGTTTTAGATGGAACATTAGTGCCTGTAATATGCGGATCTAGTTACAAGAATATTGGACTACATACTACATTTAACATGATAAGAGAATATATGCCATCACCTATTGATAATGTAAGTGTAAAAAGCCATGTAAAAGACTTTAGTGCACAAATATTTAAGACAGTAATAGATCCATTTTTAGGAGTTTTGTCATATGCTAAAGTTGTTTCAGGGGAAATAAAGAGTGATACCGAAGTGTATAATATCAACAAAAAAGAAACAGAAAAAATAGGTAAGATATATACTTGGGTACATGACAATTTAGTAGAATTACCTAAGGCAATAGTTGGAGATATTGTTGTATTTACAAAGCTTTTATACACCAAAAACTCAGATACTTTAAGCACTAATCCTAATATGGAACCTATACCTGCAATAGAATTTCCTAAAGAACAAATGCTAATTGCCATAGTTCCAGAAAAGAAAGCCGATGAAGAAAAGATATCTAATGCGTTGCATAAATTAAGAGATGAAGACTCATCATTCTATTGGAGACGTGATCAAGAAACAGGGCAAACAGTATTAGGTGTTCAAGGAGAAATTCATGCTAATAGGATAATAGAAAAGTTACTAAAACGTTATGGAGTTAAGGTCATTGTAACAGAACTTAAAGTTCCATATAGGGAAACAATAAAGGGAACATCAGATGTGCAAGGTAAATACAAAAAACAATCTGGTGGTCACGGGCAATATGGAGATGTAAAAATTAGATTCTCACATACTAAGGAACACTTTGAATTTAGTGAAGAAATAGTAGGAGGAGCTGTACCTAAATCATATATCCCAGCCGTTGAAAAAGGGTTAATAGAAGCCATGAAAGAAGGAGTATTAGCAGGTTATCCAGTTACTGGTATAAAGGCAGTGCTTTATGATGGTTCATACCATGAAGTAGACTCATCAGAAATGGCATTCAAAGTTGCAGCTTCACTAGCATTCAAAAAAGGTATGCAAGAAGCTAATCCAGTATTGTTAGAACCCATAATGCAATTAAGCATAACTATACCAGAAGATTATGTTGGTGATATTATGGGAGATATTAGTAAAAGACGTGGTAAGGTACTAGGAATGGAAAGCTTATACAACGGTAAGCAAACCTTAAAAGCAGTAGCACCTATGGCGGAAACTTTTAAATATATTAATGATTTAAAATCTATGACTCAAGGAAAGGGTAAATTTGAAATGGTATTTTTAAACTATGAAGAAGTACCACAAGAAATTGCTGTAAAGATCATAGAAAAGAAAAGAGCTAACCAATAATGAAAGTAACAGTGATAGAACCTTTAAATGTTGATATGACAGAAGTCAAGAATATGTTTAAAGAAAAAGGAATTGATTTTGTAGTTTATGAAACAAAAGCTAAAGATGCTAATGAACTGTATGAAAGAGCAAAAGATAGTGATGTACTTGTAATTGCTAATACAAAATTTCCTAATGAAGTTCTAGAAAAATTAGAAAAAACAAAGTATATTTCTATAGCTTTTACAGGCTTTGATCATATAGATGTAGAGAAAGCTAAAAGCATGGGAATAGTTGTTTCAAATTCTAGAGGATATTCAGATATATGTGTAGCTGAACTTGTTATAGGGCAAGTATTGAATATTTATAGAGAGTTGAATAAAAGAGGCGTACATTCTGGATATGAAATACACGGGAAAACAGTTGGTATCATTGGCTATGGGAATATAGGGCAAAGAGTTTCTAAATTATTTAGTAGTTTTGGAGCAAGTACCATATACTATGATCCCCATCAGGTAGGTACTAGCACACTAGAAGAAGTTTTAAGAAGATCGGATATATTAACTCTGCATATGCCTTTAAATAAAGAAACAGAAAATTTCATGAATTATGATAAATTAAGACTTTTAAAACCTACTGCTATTTTAATAAATACAGCACGTCCTAGTGTATTAAATACAAATGATCTAGCTAGAATATTAAAAGAAAAAAGAATTTATGCTGTAGCTTTAGACGTGTTTAATGATTATGACTTGCTAAAAGAATATGATAATGTATTTGTAACAGATCATATTGCATATCTGACTCATGAATCTATGGTTAGAAGATTAAAAATATGCATTGATAATGTTATACAGTATATTGATGGAAATATACAAAATAGAGTGAACTGAATAGTATAAAAATCGAGGGCAAACACCCTCGATTAATTTTTCTTTATAACATACATAAAACAAATTCCTAATAAATTTAATATCATCAAAATAGCTAAGTATATATGTTGTGATAATGTATTAAAGTATGGCACTATGCTATTTTGTATGAAAAACATATTTGTTCCTAATCCCTTGTTTCCTACATATGCAAAAGATATTAGGATAAATAGGGATATGATACTACAAACTAAACCTGCAAATACCACCTTTTGTCTTAAAAAGTAAGAACCATAAAGTATGGCTAAGATTATTAAGAAATAGTTGGTAGTTATTAAAAACAGGTGTAGTAGATTATCACATTTAATAGGGATAAATAGTAGTATTAAGAGTATCACATACATAAAGTGATACGATAGGTTATAGCACATCCTGTTATTTGTAATTAAGAATATTATGCAACTAATTAGAACGACAGTACTTACTAAAGAAAAATTAGTAAATATTGACCATTTTTTAAAGATGATATATGAGATATCTAAAGCTTTAAATATTACTAATACTATACCTAAAAACTTAGCATACTTATACTTATTCCTTACAACAAAGCCCATAGAGAAAAGTACTAAAAGCACTATAGTCGCAAAACTTAGAGCATAAATATATTCCTTATTAAACATATGCATACTATTTAACCAATCTAGCTGCATCATTTGCTATCATTAATTCTTCAGCAGTTTCTATCTTGTAAATTTTAACTTTTGAAGTAGGTTTTGAATATTCAACATCTCCAGAAATCATTTCTTTATTCTTTTCATAGTCTAATTCTATTCCTAAAAATTCAAGACCACGGCATATACCTTCACGAGCTCTAAATGCATTTTCACCTATACCACCAGTGAATGCTATTGCATCTACACCACCAAGTGCTACTATGTATGATCCTATGTAACTTCTTACTCTGTAACAGAACATTTCATATGCTAATTTAGCACGTTTATCACCATTTATCATAGCATCTTGTACATCTCTAAAGTCAGAACTCTTACCGAATATACCTAATAATCCTGATTTCTTATTCAATCTAGTATCAGTTTCACTAGCACTTAAATTTCTCTTTTGCATGATGTATAAAGGAACAGCAGGGTCTATATCACCACAACGTGTACCCATCATAACACCAGCTAATGGAGTTAATCCCATAGAAGTATCAATTACCTTACCATTTTTAACGGCAGATATAGAGGCACCATTACCTAAATGGCAAACAATAATTTTAGAATCTTTTTTACCTAATAATTCACTTGCTCTGTTACTTACAAATTTATGTGATGTACCATGGAATCCATATTTTCTTACCTTTAATTCAGTATAGTCTTCTTCAGGTACAGGGTATCTATATGCATAATCTGGCATAGTTTGGTGGAAAGCTGTATCAAATACTACAACTTGTGGTGTATTAGGTAATAGTTTTTGTATAACCTTTATACCCATTAAGTTAGCAGGATTATGTAGTGGAGCTAAGTCAGCCAATTCTTCTATTTTTTTAATAACATCATCATTTACTAGTACTGCATCATCGAAGTATTCACCACCATGAACAACTCTATGACCTATTGCATCTACATCATCCATAGAAGAAATTACACCATTAGTTTTATCTTGTAATTTTTCTAGTACAACTTGTATTGCAACTTTGTGGTCTTGCATAGGAGTAGGTTTTTCAATTTCATTGTAACCAGTAACCTTGTTTTTGTAAGTGAATATTTGGTTACTAATACCTATTCTTTCACAAATTCCTTTGGCTAGAGTTTTTTTAGTTTCTGTGTCTATAAGTTCAAATTTAAGTGATGAACTACCACTGTTAATTACTAATATTTTCATATATATTCTCTCCTTATTTTGCTTCACAACATGCAATTGCTACTATACTTACTATATCATCATCACTACATCCTCTTGATAAATCATGAACTGGACTTGCAAGACCTTGGATAAGTGGACCTAATGCAGTAGCACCTGCTAATCTTTGTACTAGTTTGTAACCAATGTTTCCAGCTGATAAATTAGGGAAAATGAATACATTTGCACTACCTGCAACAGTAGAACCTTTAGCTTTTAATTGAGCAACCTTAGGAACTACAGCAGCATCAAATTGTAATTCACCATCATATGCAAAATCTACATTCTTTTCATCAAGTATCTTTTTAGCTTCTCTCATCTTAGTTACTGTTTCACCTTCAGCACTACCCTTAGTTGAGTAAGTAAGTAGGGCAACCTTAGGTTCTTTAATTCTTGCAACTAATCTTGCTTTTTCTACAGCTGAGATAGTAATATCAGCTATTTGTTCTGCTGTTGGTTCTGGTATAACACCACAGTCAGAGAATACCATAGTACCGTTTTCACCATAAGTATTATCCTTTAAAAGCATAACGAAAGAACTTGATACTGTTTTTAATCCTTTTTTTGGGCCTATTACTTGTATAGCTGCTCTTAAAACACTAGCAGTAGGTGATAATGAACCTGCTACCATACCATCAGCCATTTTCATTCTAACCAACATAGCTCCAAAGAATCTAGGGTCAGTAGTCATGATAGTCTTAGCTTGTTCAAAAGTCATACCTTTTTTTGCTCTTAATTTTGCGTATTCATTAGCAAAATCATCTATTTTGTCAAAATTAGTTTGGTCTATTATTTTAACACCAGCTATATCAACACCGTATTTTTTTGCATCGCTTTCAACCTTATCTTTAGAACCTATAAGGATAAGATTAGCAAAACCTTGTTTAAGAATTTTAGCCGCAGCTCTAATAACTCTTTCATCTTCAGTTTCAGGAAGCACTATACACTTTTTGTTAGATTGCACTTCTTTCTTTATTTCTTCAATTAAATTTCTAGACATATTATGTCCCCCTTATTTATTAAAAATTTCTTTTACAAAACTTTTTGGATCAAAGACTTTTAAGTCATTGATACCTTCACCAACACCTAAGAATTTCACAGGTTTTTGTAATTCTTCTATTATTGGGAATATTATACCTCCCTTAGCTGTTCCATCATATTTTGTAAGTATTACACCAGTAATAGAGGTTATTTCATTAAATATTTTAGCTTGTTCTAAACCATTTTGACCAGTTGTAGCATCTATTACAAGCAAAGTTTCAATATTTGCAGAATCAATTTTGTTAGTTATTATCTTTTTAATTTTACCCAATTCATCCATTAAATCTTTTTTGTTATGTAATCTTCCAGCAGTATCTATTATACTAACTTGTATGTTTTCGCTGTTTAAATAGTTTAATGTATCAAAAACAACAGCAGCAGGATCAGTTCCTTTTTTTTGTGATATTACTTTAACTGAAACTCTCTTACCCCATTCTTCTAGTTGTTCAATAGCTGCAGCACGGAAAGTATCAGCTGCACCTATTACTAATGTATAGCCACTGTTTTTAATAATATTAGCTATTTTACCAACAGATGTAGTCTTACCAACTCCATTAACACCTACAAGTAGTATTACATTCTTTTTAGACTTATCTAATCTTAGTGAATTATCACTAAACTTATTTATCTTACCTATTAATATCTCTTCTAGCTTAGCATAGACTTCATCAGTAGTAGAAAAATTATTCTTCATTAACTCTTCTATTATACTACTTGTAGTCTTTATACCCATATCAGATTGGATTAAAAGTTCTTCTAATTCTTCGTATAGTTCATCTGTTATGCTTTGACCTACAAAAAATTCTTTTAATTTTGTGAAAAATCCTTTTTTAGGTTTAAGTAATGACATATTCTACACTCCTTTATACTCACGCTCAGCTTGTGATTGTTCAAGATAATATGGATGAACACTTGCAATATCTTCTTTTTGTGCAAGATTATCTTTAAACATATCATAAAATACTTTAGAATCAACTAGAAGTTTATGGTAACTGACTTTAACAGTATCTAAAGTTTCAATCACCTCTCTATAGTTATATGCTATATCTCCAGCAAATACAATACTTTTCTTTGTATTTTTTAATTCTTCAACTAGAGTATATATGTTCCCTATAGTATCATCTTTAATTTTTACGCCATTTTCGTGAATGTTGTAATATATTTTACCTTTTCTTGAATCAATTCCAGATACAACAATACTAGCTAAGTCTTTTGCAGGATAGAATATGGCGTCCAATTCAGACACGCTAAAAATTTCAACATCTTTTTCTAAAGCAAAGATACCTTTAATTAAAGACATAGCTATTCTAATACCTGTAAAAGATCCAGGTCCTTTAGAAATTATTACACGTTTAACATTTTGTATACTTTCACCAGTCCATTCAAAAAGACTTTTTACTTGATTTAATATATTAACCGAATGGGTCTTTTTAACATTAACGTCAATAGATCCTAGTAAAAGATCATCTTGAAAAAGACTCATGCTAGCAAGTTTAGTTGAAGTTGTAATTGTAAATGTCAACATAATTTTTTTCACCATCTTTCATAGTATATATTGATATATATCTTGTGTCTAAACTATCATGTTCTATTTTAAAGAAAAGACAGTTATCTGGTAGTGAATGAGGTATTAAATCAGCCCATTCTATTAAAACTAAACCAGGAGCATCAATATAGTCAAAGTAGCCGATTTCATAAAGGCTATCTTCGTTACTAATTCTATATACATCAAAATGTGCGATGTCAATGCTAGGGGTAGTATATTCAATTAAGAATGTAAAAGTTGGACTCTTTACAGGCACACAAACGCCAAGGTCCTTTAAAAGTCTCTTGGCGAATGCAGTTTTTCCTGTACCTAAATCACCTATTAAGGCGATACAAATACTTTTTTCCTTATTTTCTGATATCTTACTAGCAATGTGATCAATGATATTATTTATTTCATTAAAATTTAATTTTGTATGTTTTATACCAGTCATATTATACCACTTTTTTCCTATTTTGTACCAAAAATTCTGTCTCCAGCGTCACCTAAACCAGGGTAAATGTATGCGTGTTCATTTAAACCTTGATCAATAGCAGCAACATAAAGATTTATCTTTGGATATTTTTCAATAATTGCCTTTATACCTTCTGGTGCGGCTATTATACACATTACAGTAATATTCTTAATATCAACACCTAGATTTACAAGATAATCTAATGTGTAAATTATAGATCCACCAGTTGCTAACATAGGGTCAGTTATTATTACCTTACTTTCAAGAATGTTTGTAGGCATTTTTGCATAGTAGTATGTAGGTTTGAATGTTTCTTCATTACGGTAAACCCCTAAATGTCCTACTTTAGCATTAGGTATTAAGTCAAGTAGAGCGTCAACCATACCAAGTCCTGCTCTTAGGATAGGAACAATTGTAACTGGTTGAGCTAATACTTTAGTAGTTGTTGTCATTATAGGTGTAGTAGTTTCAGTGTCCTTAACCTTGAAGTCTTTTGTTGCTTCATAAACCATAAGTGCAGCTATTTCATAAAGACTTTCTCTAAACAACTTTGTGTCAGTATCCTTGTTTCTTAAATTAGTCAACTTATGTTCAATAAGTGGGTGATTAAATTCGAAAATTGCCATTAAATATACCTCCTAAATTATTTCAAAAAAAAGCAGAGCACGTACTCTGCAAAAATTATAAATTATATTTTTTCTTAAATTTATCAACTCTTCCAGTTTCATCAACAAATTTTGATTTTCCTGTGTAGAACGGATGTGAAGTTGAGCTTATAGCCACTTTAATAACAGGGTATTCTTTACCTTCAAAAGTAGCAGTATCTTTAGTTTCTTTAGTAGATTTTCCTAAAAACATATACCCATTGCTTGTGTCTTCAAATACAACTAATCTGTATTCAGGGTGTAAACCTTTTTTCATTTGTGGAAACTCCTTTCATGTTTATTTCTTCAAACTATATTATCATATATTCATATGAAAGTAAAGTAAAATATTGTAAAATTATTTGTCATAAAGTATAATAAGGTAAATTGCAGAAAGGAGCTACATTATGAGGAAGAAAGTTTTAAGTATTTTAGCAATAATTGTGATACTTTGTGCAGGAATAGGTGAGTATTTCGTTCGATATGCAATGAAAAATCCTAATCCACGTGGAATTAATGTGGAGTATATAAAACGGGATGATAAGAAATTGGCTGTAATACTACATGGGTATAAGACGGATGCAAAAAGAATGGAAAGAGAAAAAGACATATTCCTAAAAATGAATTATTCTGTCCTATTAATCGATAACCAAAGTAAATACTATACATTTGGTAAAAATGAAAAAAGAGTATTAATAGACATATTAAAACAGTACAAAGATAAAGATATCACACTATATGGTATGTCTATGGGTGCAGCAACTGTTCTTCAAGCTGCAGGTGAAAAAGATTTTCCTAAAAATGTTAAAGTCCTTATAGTCGATTCCCCATACGATGACATATACTCAGTATTTAAACAAGAGTTGAAGAAAAGATTTAATTTACCTGAATATCCTGTATTACCACTTGCAAGAATTGTTGCCTTCTTACAATTAGGTGTGGATATAAAGGGGATAAATGCAAGTAAGAATATAAATAACACAAATGTACCCATCTTATTCTTACACGGTACAGCTGATACTTTTGTAACCCCAAATCAAAGTAAAAAGATATATGATAAGTATAATGGGAAGAAAGAATACATTAAGTTTAATGGCATTAAACATTCAGAAATGGATATGTATTGTAAAGACAAATACGAGAGCAGTATAAGACAATTTTTGAATGAAAATCAAAAATAATAGACACAAATTAAAAAATAGTGTATAATTTAAATAAAAAAAAGGAGATATAAAATGAAAAAAATTATAGCAATTTCAGCTTTATTAACAAGCCTATTAGCAATAGCTGGGCCAAAAGCTGATTTACAAACTGCAAACAAATTGTTAGTAGAAAAAAAAGTTGACCAAGCAGTTAAAGTTCTAAAGGATAGCAAAAACACAAAAGGTGAAGAAGCAGAATATGAATTGATTAACTATGCATTAGCAACAAAATTTTCAAAAACAAATGAAGAAGCTATTGAATACTTAAAAAAGGCAGCTGAAAATCCAAAATCAAATAGTCAAGCAGCAGTACAAGCTAATATGTATTTAGTAAGCACTGCTAAGACAAATAAAGAAAAAATTAAATATTTAGAAATACTAAACGAAAGATTAAATAAAAGTGACTTAGATACTTTATCAGTTTTAGCTGCACTATACAAAGTAGAAAATGAAACATCTAAATTCAATGATATTGTAAAATTAATTGAAAATACAAAAAGACAAGATGTAATAGATAACTTTAACCTATTACTTGGAAGAGCTTTATTAGGTACAAATAAAGAATCAGATGGTATATCATATTTAAATAAGGCAGCAAATTCAAAATTTGTTAATATTAAGTCTGGTGTATATTTAGCTTATGCAGATTACTATTTAGCAAAAAAAGACGTTAAAAGTGCAACTAGATATTTAAATGGAGCATCAGTAGATAAAGACAATTATTATTTAATTTCTAATAGATTTTTAAATTATATAGGAGATGTTAAAACAGCTTATTCATATGCAGAAAAAGCTTACAACAATTCACCAGCTGTTAATGAATACTTAAATTATGTATTTGTATTATCAACAATAACTAAAGACAGTAAAGGTGAAGCAAAATATGCAAATCTATTAAAGAAAAAAGGAGCTAAAAATATTACATTAGCAGTCTTACTACACAATAATGGAATATATGAACCAGCAGAAAAATATGCAAAATTAGCACTTAAAGATAAATCTAAAGATGCAGACCTTTTACTATCACTAATATATGGTAAGACAGGTAAAATAGACTTAGCTATTACACACGCTAAAAAAGCTGTAGCAAATAAGGTTACAGGTGCAGATAATATATTAAAACAATTAGAAGCAATAAAGAAACAAGCTAAATAAAATATTAATTAATTAAAGATGTTACTATTATTCTCGTAATAGTAGCATTTTTTTTGAAAAAATAATATAATTGACATAAGAAAAAAGGAGCGGATAATATGTTTGATGCAAGTGATCTATTAAAACTAATGAGACCTAATGAAGTAATAAATTATCAAAAGATGCTTATGCAAGTAATAGAAGAATGGAAGAAGCATGATGAAAAACCAAGAGTAATATTACATAGTTGTTGTGCACCTTGTAGCACATATACATTAGAATTTATGTGTAATTATGCAGATATTACCATACTTTTTGCAAATTCAAACATACATCCAGAATATGAGTATAGAAAAAGAAGTAGTGAACAAAGAGCGTTTATAGAAAAATTTAATAAGCAAACTGGGAATAATGTTAAGTATATAGAAGAGCCATATAAGCCACTAGAATTTTTTAAGATTATGCGTGGTTTGGAAAAAGAACCAGAAGGAGGACTTCGTTGCAGTGCTTGTTTTGCATATAGGTTAGATATAGTTGCAAAAAAGGCGGTAGAGTTAAATTATGACTATTTTGGTTCAGCACTTACAATAAGTCCCATGAAAAATTCTCAGTTGATTAATAAGATAGGGTTTTCTATACAAAGTATATATAAGACAAAGTACTTGCCATCAGACTTTAAAAAGAATAATGGGTATAAAAGATCTATAGAATTATGTGAGATATATAATGTATATAGACAATGTTACTGTGGTTGTATTTTTGCAGCAGATAGGGATAAATTCAGACAGACTATTAAAGAAGGGAAAGAACATGGTTTTTGATTGTATAATAATAGGTGCAGGAGCATCGGGGACGGTTTGTGCGATAAAAGCTGCAATGAATCACAAAAAAGTTTTGCTTTTAGAACATAAAGATAGAATTTTGAAAAAACTATTAGTCACAGGTAATGGTAGATGTAATTTCACTAATATTAATGCAACATACAAGAATTATACTGGAAACAATACAAAAGACATTGTAAATGTATTAACTAGTTATGGACCAGACAAGATTATACAATTTTTTGAGAATATGGGTATTTATCCATATACAGAAACTAATGGTAAAACTTATCCAAGATCTCTTCAAGCAGCTTCTATGGTTGATAGCATACGTTTAAAGTTAGAAGTTTTAGGAGTAGATACAAAGTTAGGATATGAAGTAAAAAGTGTCAAAAAAAGAGATGGCGTTTTTTGTATTAATAATGAATTTTTTGCTAAGTCATTAGTACTTGCAACAGGTGGCTATAGTTATCCTAATTTAGGGTCTGATGGTTCAGGATATGAAATTTCTAAAAAATTAGGTCATAAGATAACAGAACTTACACCAATTTTAGTGCAACTTAAAACAGAAAAAGAATATATAAAGGGGTTAGAAGGCATAAAGGTAGATTGTATAGTTAGTGCAATGTATAAAGGTGAGATTGTAAGGCAAGAAAAAGGTGAATTGCTATTCACAACTTATGGTATATCAGGGCCTACGATTTTTAATTTAACATATCTTTTACCGAAGTATAAGTTTAAGATGGAATATGTAGTAGACTTTGTCCCAGAAATATCAAAAAAAGACCTATTACCTTACTTATACAAAAGAAAAAATATGTTAAAAGACTTAGAAACAACTGAATTTTTAAATGGATTTTTGCCTAAAAAATTAGGTATGTTCTTATTAAAAAAATCTGGACTTGAAAAATTAAATATCTTAATAAGGGATATAGAGAATGAGAGTATAGAAAGATTGGCTACACTTTTAAAAGGGTATAGGATAAAAGCAAATGATACTATGGGATTTAATAATGCTCAAGTTACAGCAGGTGGAGTAGATACAAATGATGTAGATACAACATTAGAGTCTAAAAAAGTAGAAAATCTTTACTTTACTGGTGAAATTCTTGATATTTATGGAGAATGCGGAGGGTATAATCTGCAATTTGCTTTTGCAACAGGTCTATTAGTAGGAGATAGTATATGATAAGATTAACAGGATTAAAATTAAGCGTAGATCATGAAAAAAGTGATATATATACAGCGATATACGATAAATTGGGAGAAAAAGTTAAAATAAAGGAATTTAAGATTTCAAATAAGGCAATAGATGCAAGAAAAAAGCCTAATATATATATAGTATATTCAGTAGATATTGAAGTTGATAACGAAGATAAATATGTAGATGGTAATACAATTAAAAAGTTAGTAAACGAAAAGTATGTTATACCAAACTTAAGTGAGTATAAGGGTTTAAGACCTGTAATAGTAGGTAGTGGACCAGGAGGAATATTTGCAGGGTTAATCCTAGCCAAAGCAGGACTTAATCCCATAATCTTAGAACGTGGTAAGGCAGTAGATGATAGAATAACTGATGTGTATAATTTTTTTAATACAGGTAAGTTAGATGTTACATCTAACGTACAATTTGGTGAAGGTGGTGCTGGAACATTTTCTGATGGTAAGTTAACTACTAATAGCCATAATAGTAGAATAAGAATAGTTATAGACGAATTAATTAATGCTGGAGCAGATGAGAGTATATCATATATTGCAAAACCACATATCGGAACAGATATACTTGTAAATGTAGTAAAAAAAGTTAGAGAAAAGATAGAAAAATTAGGTGGAGAGTATAGATTTTTAAATCAGTTAGTGGATATTAAGTATACTAACGATAGACTCAAGGCTTTAGTGGTGAAAAAAGCTGATGGGAGTACCTATGAAATAGAGACAGATTATTGTATCCTAGCAATAGGTCATAGTGCAAGAGATACAATATATATGCTAAAAAATCGTGGAGTTTACTTAACAAAGAAATCTTTTGCTGTAGGATTTAGAATAGAACATAAGCAGGGGTATATAAACGAATGTCAATATGGTAAGAACTATTCAAAAAAATTACCACCAGCTGAGTACAAGATAAATGTTAGAACAAAAACAGGTAGAGGTGTATACACTTTTTGTATGTGCCCAGGTGGTGTAGTTGTACCAGCTTCTAGTGAACAAGGTTATCTTGCAATAAATGGTATGAGTTACAATAAAAGAAATTTAGAAAATGCAAATTCTGCAGTTTTAGTTAATGTAGAACCTAGTGATTTACCAGAAGATGTTATGAGTGGTATAGAGTTTCAAAGAGAAATAGAACATAAGGCATTCTTACTAGGTGGTTCTAATTACAAAGCACCTGTACAACTAGCCAAAGACTATATCGCAGGAGTTAAGACAACTAAGTTATTAGATGTTAAGCCAAGCTATAGTATAGGGTATACACTAGCAGATTTAAATGAAATATTACCAAAATATTTAAATGATGCACTAAAAGAAGGACTTGTTGGTCTTAATAGAAAATTAAAAGATTTTTCTAATAAGTCTAGTGTATTAACAGGTGTAGAAAGTAGAAGTTCATCCCCAGTTAGAATTAATAGGGATAAAGATACAATGTATTGTAATATTTTAGGATTAATACCTTGTGGTGAGGGTGCAGGGTATGCAGGTGGTATAATGACAGCTGCTGTTGATGGAATCAAATGCAGTGAAAAAATATTGGAGGAAATACAAAATGATATATGATGAATGGATAAATAGCCCATATATAGACGAAGAAGATAAGAAGATAATGAGAAAAATGAATAAAGATGAGATTGATGAAAACTTTTGTAAGTATATTAGCTTTGGTACAGGTGGTATAAGGGCTAAGATGGGGCTAGGGTCTAATAAATTAAATAAGTATATTATTCGCCTTGCAACACAAGGTCTAGCAAACTATATCAAAAAAGAATATACAGGAGAACTTAGTGTAGTAATCGCAAGAGATTGTAGAATTAATTCAGAACTATTTCAAAATGAGGCAGCAAAAGTCCTATCTTCCAATGGAATAAAGGTATATATTTACGATGGAGTTAGAAGTACACCTGAAATGACATATGCTATACGTAAATTAAAAACAAATGCAGGTATAGCAATAACTGCTAGCCATAATACTAAGGAGTATAATGGGTATAAGGTATATTTGCAAGATGGTGGGCAAGTTGTACCTCCATATGTTGATGGGATAATAGAGGAAATAAAGAAGGTTGGTTTAGAAGACGTTAAACTAGATGAAGTTAAAGAAAATATTTTTGTACTAGATAAAACAATAGACGATTGCTTTATAACCGATATAAAAAAACTTAGTATAAAGCAAGGCAATGTAAATATTGTATATACACCATTACATGGTACAGCAGGTATACCTGTAACAAAAATATTAAAAGAAATGGGATATACAGTTAAAATAGTGGATACACAATTTAAACCAGATGGGAACTTTCCTACTGTAAAAAGTCCCAATCCAGAGTATAAGGAAGCGTTTGATGAAGCTTTAAAATATGTAGATAAAGATAGTGATATATTAATAGGAAATGATCCAGATTCAGACAGAATAGGTGTTGTAGTACCTAATAAGGGTAAATTTGTATATTTAACTGGAAATGAAATAGGTATGTTAGTCCTAGACTATATCCTAAAAACAAGAGATACATCAAAAAGAAATGTCGTTGCCACTACAATAGTATCTACACCTATGGTTGATAATGTTAAAGGTATACGGGTTAAAAAGACTTTGACAGGATTTAAGTATATAGGTGAGATAATAAAGAAGAGTGAAGAAGACTACTTATTTGGTTTTGAAGAAAGCTTTGGATTCCTTTATGGAACAACAACAAGGGATAAAGATGGAGTTAGTGCTACTATGATGGTTGCTGAAATGGCAGCATATTACAAGAATAATGGAAGTAATCTAATAGAACAATTAGAAAGTATACGTAATAAATATGGGGATTACAGGGAAGAAAGAATAAACCTAACTATTGATGGTGAAAAAGGTAAGGAAAAAATCAAAAAGATTATGGAAGAATTTAGAAAGTTAGATATTAAGAAGATAGACTACTTAAATGATGATACTAACTTACCAAAATCTAATGTATTACAATTTGACTATCCTGATAAAACAAGAATTCTAATTAGACCATCAGGAACAGAACCTAAATTAAAGGTATATATTTATGCTATAGGTGAAGAAAAAGCAAAAGAATACAAGGAAGAAATTAAGAAAATAATTTGTCGAGTATAGTCTACAAAAATGTTAAAATATATAAAAATCCATAGTATAATCTACATAAGGTGGTGCTATGGATTTTGTTAAAAGAAAAGAATATATTGATAAAATAAAGCCCTTTATTAATAAGCCTGTAATAGAAGTTATAACAGGAATGAGACGTGTAGGGAAATCTACATTGGAATTGTTGAAAATTAAAACAGATATAGAACTGTTAGAGTATTTAACACCTTTATTAAAAGATAAAAAAGATGTTGTAGGCACAAATGAAAAAAATATTGAAAGAATATTATCAAGTCTCGTATTTACTAGAAACAGAAGATACTAGAAATAGAGAATTTGGTGTATATCAAAAAGTTAATGATAATTATCTAAAATGGGATTATACAGTTTTTGTGTGAAAGAAGCATAAATTGACAAGTAAAAATATTAATGATATCATAAAACATATATGAAAAAAGGAGAACCTAATTTAATGGATAGAAAAGTTAAAGTAAGAATAGCTCCCTCACCAACAGGAGATCCACATGTAGGTACAGCGTATATTGGATTATTCAATTACGCATTTGCAAAACACAACGGAGGTAAATTCATACTCCGTATAGAAGATACAGATAGAACAAGATATTCAGAAACATCTGAACAACAAATATTTGATGCAATGAAATGGTTAGGTCTAAATTATGAGGAAGGTCCAGATGTAGGAGGGCCTTGTGGTCCATATAGACAATCTGAAAGAATGGGAATGTATGCTAAATATGCTGAACAATTAGTTGAAAAAGGAGAAGCATATTATTGTTTTTGTACTCAAGAAAGATTAAAAGCTTTAAGAGAAAGACAAGAAGCAATGCATCAAGCACCAGGGTATGATGGACATTGTAGAAAATTAACAAAAGAAGAAGTAGAAGACTTAAAAAAGAAAAATACACCATATACAATAAGATTAAAGATGCCGTATGATGGTCAAACAATAGTAAAAGATAAGTTAAGAGGAGATATTGCATTTGATAATAGTGGTATTGATGATCAAGTACTATTAAAATCAGATGGATTCCCTACATATCACTTAGCAAATATTGTAGATGATCACTTGATGGGAATAACTGATGTAATACGTGCAGAAGAATGGATAGCTTCAACACCTAAGCACGTACAATTGTATAAAGCATTTGGATGGCAAGAACCTAATTGGTATCATATGCCTCTTCTTAGAAATGCAGATAAAACTAAGATCTCAAAGAGAAAAAATCCAGTGTCATTAAATTACTATAGACAAGAAGGATATTTAAAAGAAGGAATGTTAAACTTCTTAGCATTAATGGGATGGAGCATGGAAGGTGAAAAGGAAATCTTCACTCTAGATGAAATGGTTAAAGAGTTTACATTTGATAGAATCTCATTAGGAGGTCCAGTATTTGATTTAGTTAAATTAGCTTGGGTTAATAACCAACATATGAGACTAAAACCAGTTAAAGAGTTAGCAGAATTAGCTCGTCCTTTCTATGAAGAACTATATGATCTATCAACAATATCTAATGAAAAATATGAAAGAATAGTTGAAATAATACGTGAAGGTTCACACACACTAAAAGAACTAGCACAAAATAGTGATATCTACTTTGAAGATAAATATACTTTACCTGAAATAAAGGAAGGTATGAACAAAAAAGAAAGAAAATCAGTTACTAGAATATTAGATGCATTAAATAGTGAAGTAGGTAAAAAAGCTATAGAACTATTCAAACAAAAATTAGAAAAACATGATGAAGAAATTAGTGAAGAAGAAGCTAAGAATATATTACAAGAATTACAAGATGAACTAAATGAAGGTCCATCAGCAGTGTTAATGCCACTTCGTGCTGTATTAACAGGCAAATCAAGAGGAGCAGACTTATACACAGTAATTGCAGTAATAGGTAAGAAGAGATGTTTAGATAGAATAAATCAATTTTAAGAAAATGCCTTAGGGCATTTTTTTAGTGGTAAGAAAAAACGAAGAAAATGAAGAAAAAACGAAGAAGTTAGGTTAAGAAGTTAAATGAAATGGAATAAAGCTAGTAAATACTAGTGTTGTAAGTGGTGCTAAGAAAAGTATGATAAGTGTTAAGAAAACGAATAATATAGGAAAACAATAGCTGTAAACCTAGTAAATACTAGTGTTGTAAGTGGTGTTAAGAAAAGTATGATAAGTGTTAAGAAAACGAATAAGACTCAATACTATACACTAAATTTATAGCTAGATTCACTAGCTATTTTTCTTTTACCTTGTTTTTTTATACTAAAAAATGGTATAATTCCCTATAAAGAACAAGAAGGAGATTGATTATGGAGTTAAGAATATTATTGAAAGATATAGATAAATATTTAGATAAGGAAGTTACATTATCAGGATGGATAAAGAAGAATCGTGATCAAAAGAACTTTGGATTTATTGAATTTAATGATGGTACTTCATTTAAAGGAATACAAGTAGTTTATGATGAAAAGATAAGTAATTTTGATGAAATAGCTAAATTAAATATTTACTCATCAATAAAAGTTACTGGTAAGGTTGTTAAGTCTATAGGTAAGGGTCAAGCTTATGAAATATCAGCAAGTAATATTAGTGTATATAATGCGTGTGATGAAAATTATCCATTGCAAAATAAGAGACATAGTGTTGAGTTTTTACGTACTATAGCTCATCTACGTCCAAGAACAAACACATTTAATGCAGTATTCAAAGTAAGATCATTACTTTCATATGCAATTCATAAATTTTTCCAAGAAAGAGGCTTTGTATATGTTCAAACTCCTCTAATAACAGGTACAGATGCTGAAGGTGCTGGAGAAATGTTCCAAGTTACAACATTAGATTTAGAAAATTTAAAGAAATTAGATTACAAAGACGATTTCTTCGGTAAGCCTGCATACTTAACAGTTACAGGTCAATTACATGTTGAAGCATTTGCTAGTGCATTCAAAAATACATATACATTTGGTCCAACATTTAGAGCTGAAGAATCAAATACTAAAAAACATGCTGCAGAGTTCTGGATGGTAGAACCTGAAATAGCATTTGCAGATTTAAATGTTTTACTAGAAGTAATTGAAGATATGATGAAGTATATAATAGGGTATGTGTTGGAAAATGCAAAGGATGAAATGGAATTTTTCAATACCTTTGTTCATAAAGGATTATTAGATAGATTAAATAATATACTAGAAAATGGTTTCGCAAGAGTTACATACACAGAAGCTATAGAAAAATTAATAGCTTCAAAACATACATTTGAAGAAAAGGTAGTTTGGGGTATGGATTTAGGGACAGAACATGAAAGATACCTTGCAGAACAAATCTTTAAACGTCCAGTATTTGTAACAGATTATCCTAAAGACATTAAGGCATTTTATATGAAATTAAATGAAGATGCTAAAACAGTAAGAGCAGTTGATCTTCTAGCACCAGGTATAGGTGAAATAGTAGGTGGAAGCCAAAGAGAAGAAGATTATGATAAATTAGTTAAAATAATGAAGGAAAAAGGCTTAAACATAGATAATTATGAATGGTATTTAGACTTAAGAAAATATGGTTCTGTTCCACATTCTGGATTTGGATTAGGATTTGAAAGAATGTTAATGTATGTTACAGGAGTAGAAAATATTAGAGATGTATTACCATTTCCAAGAACAAACAAATCTCTTGAATATTAGGAGGGAATATGAAAAGATTATTAGTTGTAATATATATTTCAATTGCAACACTAGTTTTTGCTGATATTATTGGTGATTTACAAAATATAGATAAAGATGTACAAAATAAAAAATATGATAGTGCAATAAATAAAGGGAAAGAAGCACTAAAAAAGGTAACTTCAGAAGATGATAGACGTGCTATTGAGTCAGTATTAAATGATGTACAGAAAAAAATTAAAGATGCAGCAACTAATGTGATTAATAATCTTGGTGAAAGTATTGATATAGAAAACAATGATGAATTATCAGCAACAGATACAGGTACTTTACCTAGTTTACCAAGTGAAAAAACATTTGATAGTGCAACTTTTGCAAGATACAAAAAGTATGAAAATCAAGTAGTTGCAACAGGTAATTCAGAAGCAATACACTCATTAGCAATGATGTATGTTAGAGAAGGACTTTATGAAAGTGCCATGAATTTGGCATTGCGTGATAAATCAAGAAGTACAAGAAATATATATTTAGCAGCAACAGCAGCAAGAATGATAGGAAGATTTGATAGATCAATACAATTGTACAATGAATTATTAAAAAGAGATTCTGGTCATCCTAAGACATATTTAGGTTTAGCAATGGCATACAAGGGTAAGGGTAATTACAAACAAGCCCTATCTTACTTAAGAACATATCAAAGTCATGATAATTCAAGAAGAATACAACAAGACATCAATGTTTTAAGCTCACATTAAGGAGAGTTATGAAATGGATTGATTTACTTAATACAAACATTAGAAATTGTGATATACGTAGACTTATGAAAAAATACAGTAGTATGGACTTGCTATTATCCAATTTTTCTAAATTAAGTGATGATATGAAAAGAGAGATAGAAAACTGTAAAAGTTATAATATAGACGAAGATGTTAGAGTAATCTCGTATTTTGATGATGAATATCCTGAATACTTGAGGGATTTAAAGGACTTTCCAACATTTTTGTTTCTTAGAGGTAAAAGACTTGATGAGAGTCTTAAAGTAGCTGTAGTGGGCACAAGAAAAAATACAAAACTAGGGGAACTTACTTGTAAGAAGATAATAAAGGGGTTATCTGATTATGATATAACAATAGTTAGTGGTATGGCAAGAGGTATAGATTCTATAGCACATAAAAGTGCAATAGAATATGGTATGAATACCATAGCAATATTGCCAACGGATATATTTAGTTGTTATCCAATTGAAAATATGAAATTAAAAGAATATATATCTTGTAATGGTACTGTTGTATCAGAATTTAAACCTAACACTAAATTAACAAAAGCCAATTTTGTTATTAGAAATCGGTTGATAGCAGGTTTATCTAGACTTGTGTATATACCAGAGTCATACATTAGTGGAGGTTCATTAATAACTGCAAAATTTGCTAATATGTACAATAAAGAAATATATACTAGCCCAGCTGATATATTTAACAAGTCGTTTGAAGGTTGTAATGAATTAATAGCTAAAAATATTGCAAAACTTGTTAGGAGTTCTGATGACATAGCTTATGAGTATGGTTGGAGGAAAAAAAGTGAAAAAATATCTAGTAATAGTTGAATCACCGTCTAAAGCGAAAACTATTGAAAAAATATTAGGTAAAAATTATGAAGTAAAAGCTTCATACGGTCATGTAATAGACTTACCAACAACAACATTAGGTATAGATATTGAAAATGGATTTATACCGAAGTATAAGACAATAAAAGGGAAAGGTGAGATATTAAAAGACTTGAAATCTAGATCTAAGAATGCAGACATTGTATATCTTGCATCCGACTTAGATAGAGAAGGAGAAGCTATAGCGTGGCACATATCTAATTATATAAAATTCCCAGAAAAGACTAAGAGAATAGTATTTAATGAAATAACAGCAACAGCCGTTAAGCACGCTATAAAATCACCTAGAGAAATAGATTTAAACTTAGTTGATGCTCAACAAACACGTCGGTTATTAGACAGAATAGTGGGATACAGGATAAGCCCCCTATTATGGAAGACAGTAAATAGAAATGCAAGTGCAGGGAGAGTACAATCTGTTGCACTTAAGATAATTTGTGATTTAGAAGATGAAATTAAAAATTTTGTTCCTAAGAATTATAGGGAATTTAGTGTCTTATTAAAAAATGGTGTAGAATTAAAATTATCAAAAATAGATGGTAAAAAAGTAGATAAAGTTTTTGATGAAGACTTTAAATTAGAACTTGATAAGTATTTAATTGCTAATAAGGTGGAAATTAAAAAGAAAACACAAAGACCTCCATTAGTATTTAAAACTAGTACGTTGCAACAATTGGCAGCGTCATATTTAGGTTTTTCAGCATCTAAAACTATGAGAATAGCTCAACAGCTATATGAAGGATTAGATATAGCGGGGCAAACAAAAGGTTTAATAACATACATGAGAACAGATTCTACAAGAATTTCTAAAGAAGCACAAGAAAAAGCAAAAGAATATATTGTTAAAAATTTAGGACAAGAGTATGTTGGTAAATACATATCAAAGAATAAGAGTGATGCACAAGATGCCCACGAAGGTATTAGACCATCATATATAGAGCTTGAACCAGATAAAATAAGTGGATACTTATCAAAAGATCAAAACAAGCTATATAGCCTAATATTTAGACGATTTATTACATCACAAATCGCTGCAGTTAAATATGATCAAATGCAAATAACATCTATAAAAGATAATTTAGAATTTACAGGGACAGCAAATAAGATAACATTTGATGGGTACTATAAATATCAAAAATCAGAAGAAGATATCTTAACAGAAGACTTACCAGACATACATGAAAATGACAAATTAGAAATAGAAAAAGTTAATACAAAAGAAGGTGTAACTAAGCCACCTGCAAGATTTACAGAAGCTAGTATAATAAAGAAACTTGAATCTGAAGGTATAGGTAGACCATCTACATATGCTAGTATAATAGACACATTAATTACAAGAGAGTATGTAGTAATAGAAGAAAAAAAATTAATACCAACTGTTCAAGGTTATAGCGTTAAAGAAGAATTAGAAGAACATTTTAAAAACATCATGGATATTAAGTTTACAGCTAATATGGAAAGTGAGTTAGATGAAATAGCAGAAGGTCATAAAGAATGGCACGATATTTTATCTAGATACTACAATACTATAAACCAAGATGTAATAAAATATGAAGAAGATATAAATAAGATGCAAAGTCTTAAAGTAGTTAGTGATGTAATGGATAGTAAGGGCCTTCCTATGATACTTAAAACAGGTATATATGGTAAATACTTAATAAGTGAAACTAATGAAGAAGAAAAAATTTCTCTAAAGGGTATAGATGTCCCTAAAGAAGAAATAAAAAGTGGTAAGGTAGCAGTTAAGGATAAAGTAGAAAAGATATTAAAAGAAAAACAAGGTAAACTTACAGACTATACAGAACAAGGTGTTAAATTCTATTTAAAAATAGGAAGATTCGGACCTTATCTTGAAAGTGAAAACTTTAGTGAAGATAACAAAAGAATTACACTTACACCCCTTATTAGAGCAAAGCTAAAAAAGGGTGAAATAAAGGAAAATGAAGGTGTATTAGAACTTAACGAATACATCTTAAAAGAAAAAGAAGAAAATGAAAAACTAATAAAACAAGCAGGTAAATGTGAAAAATGTGGAAAACCATTTACAATAAAGAAAGGAAGATTTGGAAAGTTTCTAGCTTGTAGTGGATATCCAGATTGTAAAAACATTAAAAACTTAAAAAAGAAGAGTAAATAATGAGAAAACAGTTAGATGCATACCTTTATTATAACGAGGTAATACTAGGTAAAAGCTATAATACCATAAGATCATACAGGAATGATATAACGCAACTAATAGAATACTTAGAAGAAAATGAGGGAATAAAGGACTTTAGTAAGGTTGAGATAATAACGCTTAGGTCCTTTATAGCTTACCTTAGTGTAGAGAAAAAGTCTTCTAAAAGAAGTATTAATAGAAAAGTTTCAGCAGTTAGAAGTTTTTTTGATTACTTGGTAAGAAACAATGTAATAGAAGAAAATAAGGCAATATATGTAAGTACACCTAAGTTTGAGAATAAATTGCCTAATTTTTTATTGAAAGATGATATAGCAAAGCTAAGAGAGTGTATAGATACAAATAATATACTAGGTCTTCGTGATAGAACAATTTTAGAGGTACTCTATTCAAGTGGACTAAGATCTATGGAATTATTAGAATTATCTGAAAGTATGATAGATATTGATAAAAGAGAATTGCGTGTAATTGGTAAGGGTGACAAGGAAAGAATAACTTTTTTTAGCAATACAGCCAAAAAATATTTAAAAGAATATATAGAAGCTAAAAAGCAAAAAAATATATATGATAAAGATATAGTTTTTTGTAATTCTAAAGGTGGAAGACTTACAACAAGATCACTAAGAAGAATAATAGAGTTCTATGCTAAAAAAAGTGGTATAGATAAGGAAATTACACCCCATGTATTTAGACATACATTTGCAACAGAACTATTAAATAGTGGTGTAGATATACGTTATGTTCAAGAACTATTAGGACATTCAACTATTGCAACCACTCAATTCTATACCCATATAAGTAAAACTAAGTTAAGAGAGATGTATTTAAAAACAAGGCCGTTTTCAAAAGGAGAAGAAGTAGATGAGTGATAAACAATGTAAAGGTTGTGGAGAAAAATTACAAAGTGAAGATAAAAATTTAAAAGGATATGTACCCTTTGAAAAGCTTCTATTACAAGATAATTTAATATGTCAAAATTGTTTTAGATTAAAAAATTATGGTAAGATACCTGAAGAAACAATGAGTAAGAAAGAGTATAAAGATGTAGCTATAGCAAGCATAAAAGAAGCAGATATAGTGCTTGGTATATTTGATGCTGTTGATATTGAATCTTCTATGGTAACTGAAATTTTAGACTTATTAGATGAAAAAGAATCAATAGTAGTATTAAACAAGATAGACTTACTAGAAAAAAATTACACTATGCCAGAAATATCTTCATGGTTTAGAAAAAAGATAATAGAAAACAATATATTTCCTCAAAGTTTTTGCTTTGTTTCATCTAAGACAAATGAGGGTATAAATGGTATATTACATAAAATAAAGGACATATGTGGTAAAAAACAAGTTAAAGTTTGTGTACTAGGTGCTTCAAATGTAGGCAAGTCAAGTTTACTTAATAGATTAATAGGGTCTAATAAGTTAACTACATCAAAATATTCTGGAACTACAAAAAGAAGTATAAAGACTACTGTAAAATACAAGGATATAAAGATAACATTCATAGATACACCTGGTATAGTTCCAGAAGGTAGAATGAATGAGATGCTTCCTAAGGATAAAGCAGTACTACTTTTAAATAGTAAATCTGTTCAGAAAAATAAGGTGAGATTAAATGAAGGGCAGTACTTAACATTTTCTAATTTAATATATATTAAGGTAGAGAATAAATGTGAATTAGACTGTTATGCTTCTAAAAATATACAATTTCATGTAACAAATAAGCAAAAGGTAGATGAGCTTATGACCAATGGTTTCTTTACGTTGTTAAGTAAAGAAGAAACTGATGAGTACTATAACCACAAATTTGTAATAGATACAATATCATTAACAAGAGATGATGCACTAGATATATTAGGTCTAGGGTATGTTGAAGCTAATAGTAGTGTAACTTTAAGTATAAAGCACCCTGAAGAAGTTAAGGTAGTTGTTAGAGAGAAAATAAAGTACGCAAATAAAAGGCAAGATGAAATGTTATGATAAAAAAAATAATATTCATATTAATCATATTAGGTATAATATACAATATATCTATAAACACAATAGAAAAGGAATTTAATAAAATTGAAATTAGCAGTATTAGGTAGTGGAAGTAAAGGTAATTGTAGCTATATTGAAATAGGTGGCAAGAAAATTTTAGTTGATGTAGGATATAGCGTAAAAAAAATACGTGAAAAGCTTTCGACTATAGACCAAAATTTAGAGGATATAGATGCTATCTTTATCACCCATGATCATGGCGACCATATGAAGTCTGTTAGTACTCTATCAAGAAGACAAAATATACCTATATACATTCATAAAGAGTCACTAAGACAAATACAAAGAAAATTAGGTAATGTTAATACTGATAATATAGTAGTACTAGAAGATAGAAAAGTTTTTTTAGATAATGTATTAGTTGAAAATTTTGATGTTATGCATGATTCAAAACATAATTTGGGCTATACATTTAATTATCAAAATGAAAAACTATCATATGTTACAGATATAGGGAAGATTACAAATATTGTAAGACAAAATTGTATGGATAGTGACTATATTGCATTTGAAAGTAACTATGATTTAGGAATGCTTTTAAATGGTAGGTATTCATGGGATTTAAAAAATAGAGTAAAAAGTAATGTTGGTCATATTTCAAATGATGAAGCATCAACTTTTTTAGAAAATATATCAAATAACAGATTAAAGGAAATTTTTTTGCTACATCTTAGCGAAGAGAATAATACACCGAATATAGCGTATAAGACACTTGAAGAAAAAATTGATAAAAGAATTAAAATTAATATAACAGGACAAGTAGCGACTAAGCTATTTGATTTTAAAAAGTAGGTATTATGTGGGAAGAATTAGAAACAGGAATAAAAATATATGCTAAAAATACTCCATACTTTGGAGAAGGTAATAAGGATGCAGATATATTGGTAGTATTTGACCATCCTTTTGAAAAGCAACTTGTTGGAAGTGAGAACTTTAAGGTTTTAAGTAATATATTTAATTTTGTAAAAATAGACTTAAATAATTGCTATTTTACATACTTAGTTAAGTATGAACCATTAAATTTGGTGGAAGAAAGTGAAAGAAAAGAGAGCATGATATATCTATTACAAGAAATATACTTAGTTAAACCTAAATATATAGTATGTATAGGTGAAGAAGTCTTTAACTACTTATACAAATACTATACAAATACAAAAAATGAAAAGTTAGTAATAGATATTTCAAAGTGTGTAGGGAATGTATATGATTTTTACGGAATAGGTTTAATCCCTATATACGATATGTTTAAAGTTAAAAGTTTGACATATAACGAAAAAAAGAAAATGGCAGATATATTAAGAGGAGTAAATAAATGATAGCAATAGGAATAGTAGGATTACCTAATGTAGGTAAATCAACATTATTTAATGCAATAACAAAAACACAAAACGCACTGGCAGCAAATTATCCGTTTGCAACTATAGAACCAAATGTAGGTACAGTAGCAGTTCCAGATGAAAGAATACAAAAATTAGTAGATTTAATTAATCCTAAATCAGTTGTTAATGCGACAGTAGAATTTGTTGATATAGCAGGGTTAGTAAAAGGAGCATCTAAGGGTGAAGGACTTGGAAATCAATTTTTAAGTAATATACGTAATACTCAAGCAATATGTCAAGTTGTTAGATGTTTTGAAAATAATGATATAATACATGTGGAGGGTAGTATAGACCCTATAAGAGACATAGAAATTATTAACTATGAATTAATATTCTCAGACCTTGAAACAGTTGAAAGAAATTTAACTAAGAATCAAAAGATGTTAAGAGGTGGGAATAAAGATATTAAATTTTTAGTAGATACACTAATTAAGTGTAAAGAACACCTAGAAAAAGGAAAGTTACTAAAAAGTTTAGATTTAGATGAAGATGAATTAGAATTAATTAAACAATATCAATTTTTAACAATAAAGCAAATGATGTATGCTCTAAATGTTTCAGAAGATGACTTAGCAGATCCTGATAAGAATAAGTATGTAAAGATAGTTAAAGAGTATGCAAAGGAAAATATGAGTGAAGCAGTAGTATTTTCTGCAAAAGTTGAGTCAGAATTAATTGAAATTGAAGATGAAGAATTAAGAAAAGAATTTATAGAATCATTAGGAATAAAAGAACCTAGTTTAAATAGACTAATTTCTAAGGGTTATGAACTACTTGGATTAATTACATTCTTTACAGCAGGAGAAAAAGAAGTACGTGCATGGACTATAAAGCAAGGAACAAATGCACAAAATGCAGCAGGTGAAATACATACAGATATACAAAGAGGATTTATTAGAGCAGAAGTAGTAGACTTTGATAAATTTATTGAATATTCAGGATGGAATGGTGCTAAGACAAATGCAGCAATGAGATTAGAAGGTAAAGAATATATAGTTAAAGATGGAGATGTAATGTTCTTTAGATTTAATGTATAAGGAGATATTCATGAAAGAGGTATACAATCTATTATCTTTAGATAATTTATTGAAATATGTAAAGTTACATTTTTTTAATGTTATATTAGCAATATTACTATTAATATTTTTTAATCAAATAGCTAGTATATTTCATAAAATATTATGTAAGGTAAATAGCAAGATTTTAAAAGAAAAAGCTGTTAGAACATTTTTTAATTCACTTAGTAATATAGTAATAAAGTTAGTGTTATTAACAATAATATTACAGTTAGTGGGTATAAATTTAAGTAGCATCTTTGCCTTAGTAGGTGCATTAGGACTAGTTTTAGGGTTTGCATTTAAGGAAA
Organism: Sneathia sp. DSM 16631; assembly: GCF_014892235.1. Taxonomy (NCBI): domain Bacteria; kingdom Fusobacteriati; phylum Fusobacteriota; class Fusobacteriia; order Fusobacteriales; family Leptotrichiaceae; genus Sneathia; species Sneathia sp. DSM 16631. The sequence continues at coordinate 34,108 of NZ_JADBHL010000005.1, forward strand.
CAATAAGTAATATTTGTGGTGGTGTTATTTTACTAACATTTAAGCCATTTAAAGTTGGAGATTTAATAAGCTATAATTCAAATATAGGGACAATTAAAAAAATTGAAATATTCTATACAACCATTTTAACTCTACAAAATGAGTATTTGATAATACCTAATGGGAATTTGATAAATAATGAAATAAAGAATATTGATATTAATAATATACGAAGATTAGACTTAAAAGTTGGTGTTTCATACGAAAGTGATATACAAAAAGTAAAAAATCTGATATTATCTATAATTAATAGGGAAAAAGAAAAATTATTTGATTATACTATAAGTGAGCCTATAATAGGAGTAGTGGATTTAAATTCTTCATCAATAGACTTTGACATTAAAGTATATGTAAAAAAAGGTAAATACCAAGAAGCCCGATACTATATTTTAGAAAATATAAAGAAAGTTTTTGATGAAAATAATATTGAAATACCATATAATAAATTAGATGTATATATGAAGTAAGGAAGGATTTTTTATGGAAATTAAAAGATTCATAAGTACGGTGCTAGATGAAAACATCTACTTATTATCAAAAAAACAAGATTGCTTATTAATAGATCCTGGAGGGGATAATATTAGTGAAGTTGTTAGTTATATCAAAGAAAATAAGTTAAATCTTTTGGCTATACTTGTAACACATGGACATTTTGACCATATTTTGAGTATTAATGAGCTATTAGATAACTTTGATGTTCCTATCTACATAGGAAAAGAAGATAAGGAAAAGCTATATGACCCAAGTATTTCATTAGCTAGAATATTTAATGGTACAGAGTATATGATAAATAAGGATGCTAAAATAGTAGAATTAAATGATAATGATGTGATATTTGATGATATTACAGTCTTACATACACCAGGTCATACATCTGGTAGTGTTTGTTACTATATTGAATCAGATAAAATAATATTTACAGGTGATACCTTATTTAAAATGGCTTATGGAAGAGTGGACTTTCCAACAGGAGATAGCTACAAGATGCGTGATAGTTTAAATAGATTATTAAAATTAGATAGTGATATCATAGTTTATCCTGGGCATGGAGACTCGACTACCATAGGTGAAGAATATCAAAATTATTATGGATCATATTAAGGATGTGTAGATATGAAAAAAATGTATGATATAGTTATTGCAATAATATTAGCTTTGGGTGCAATAATATCAGTTGCGATATTTTCTAATGCAATAGATAGAATAAACAAAAAAAGTGAGGTAGTTATAGTCAAAGGTACAGCTACTATGGAAAGACCCATAGATGAGTATAGTTTTACAATGACATTGGATACTACATCAAAAGAAATAGATAGTGTATATGAAGCAATGTACGATAAGGAAGATAAGATTTCTAATAATATACAGTATAAGTACACAAAAGATAAGGTAGACTTAACACCTATTACAAAAAAAGATGATAAGACTGTAATAGGATATGATCTAACATCTGTATATACATTTACATCTAAAAATTTAGATGATATAAAGAAGATTAGAGAAGATGTTAATAAGTTCAGTGCACAATATCCAGACATATCATTGTCAGATATAGATGTAAAATATGGAGAAATTAATGCAAATTCTCTAATAGAAAAAGCTTCAAAAGATGCAAAGAATAAGGCATATAACCTAGCTAAAGAAAATTCTAAAGGCTTAGGCTCAATAGTTAAAATAAAGCAAGAAAGATTAGTTATAAACGATAAAAATGTTTCTGTAACTGTTACAGCAACATATGAAATAAATTAATAATTTTAGGAGGAAAATATGAAACCAGCAATGGAATTAAGACAAGGAAGCACATATAGAAAGGATGGTGTTCCATACATAATTTTAAAAGCAGAAAGACATCAATCAACATCAGGTAAAAGACAAAGAGCTGCTGAAATGAAATTTAAAATAAGAGATTTAATTAGTGGTAAGACTCAAGAAATAATAGTATTAACTACAGATATTATGGATGATATTATGCTAGATAGATATCAAATGCAATTCCTATACGCAATGGACCATGAATACAATTTTATGAATCAAGAAACTTTTGAACAAATAAGTATGCGTGAAGAAGATTTAGGAGATGCTGTAAACTATTTAGTAGAAGAAATGATAATACAAGTATTAATGTATGAAGGAACTCCAGTAGGTGTTGAATTACCTAATACAGTTATAAGAGAAATAACTTATACTGAACCAGGTTTAAAGGGAGATACTATAGGTAGAGCAACTAAACCTGCAACAATAAATACAGGTTACCAATTACAAGTTCCATTATTCTGTAAAATAGGAGATAAAATTAAAATAGATACTCGTACAGGAGAATATATAGAAAGAGCAAATTAATAATAAAAGATCTCTATGAGGTCTTTTTTAAAAAGGAGATTATGAAGAAAATATTAATAGCCTTAATATTATTCATACAATTAATATCATTTTCTAAGAATATAACTCTAGCATCATTTAATGCAGAAAGATTAGGAGAATCAAAAAAAGATTATGATGCATTTTGCAAGATAATCTCAAAATTCGATATTATAGCCCTAGAAGAGGTTATGAATAATAAAGGTTTAGAAGAGTTGAAACAAAGGCTTAATAATTATGATTATGTAATGACAAAAGCTGTTGGAACTAAGAAGTATAAAGAACATTATGCAGTAATTTATAGAAAAGATAGTGTAGATATTATTAAAGATTTAGGAAGCTATATAGACAAAGATGATGACTTCATAAGAGAACCATCAGGCTTTTACATTAAATCTAATAAGTTAGATATGGTGTTAATACCAGTTCATTCAGTATTTGGTAAAAATGAAAAACAAAGGGCCTATGAGGCAAGCCAATACAAAAAAGTGTATAAGTATTTTTTTAATAAAACACATCAGGATGATATAATAATACTAGGAGATTTTAATTTACCAGCTAATGATAAGGCTTTTTCTATTCTAAAGAAGGATTTTAATCTGGTAAATATATTAAATCCAATTGAAGATAAAACGACTTTATCTAAAAAAGGTTTAGCTAATTCTTATGACAACATATTCCTAAATTTAAAAAATTTAAAAGCATTTACTAAAAGATATGGTGTGTATAATTTTACAAAGTCTAATTATGAACAAGTAAGAAAATATATATCAGACCATCTTTTAATATTTATTGAGTTAAATAATGAAAGGGATTAGCATGAAAAAGATATATAAAAGAATCCTAATAATGGCACTACCCATAGCATTTGAAAATATGATATTTAGTTTAATAAATTTTGTTGATATATTTATGATAGGTAAGATAGGGACATCAGCTATTAGTGCACTAGGAATAGCAAATCAAGTATTTTTCATATTCACTTGCAGTGTTTATGGTTTACTAAGTGGTGCTAATGTACTAGCAGCACAGTATTATGGAGTTAAAAACTATAAGAATCTTAGGAAAATAATGACATTAACAATAGGACTAGGACTATTAATGTCACTTCCTTTTTTTATACTAATAAATCATAGCCCAGAAAATGTAATAACATTTTATACAAAAGATAGTATGGTTATTGAATATGCAAAACAATATTTAAAGTATTCAATATATACTTTCCCTCTATTTTCCATAGGTTTTTCATTTGCAATGCAATTAAGAGCGATTAATAAGCCAAAGTATTCGCTGTATTCTTCAATGTCAGCCCTTGTTATAAACGTAGTTTTAAATATGATACTGATACCAAGATATGGTGTACAAGGGGCAGCTATTGCAACATTAATAGCAAGAATTGTAACTACAATATATCTATACATTATCCTTATCATAAAAAGAATACCTATACTACCTAAAGTTAGAGAGTTTAAGGATATAGACATAGAATTTACAAAAAAACTTTTAGCCATATCTGTTCTAACTTTTGTACATGAACTTTTATGGGTAATAGCTGATGCGATGAAAGTAATGATGTTTGGTAGTCTTGGGACGGAAGCTTTTTCTGGAATACAGATAGTAATAGGGATAAATGGACTTTTATTCACATTATTCATAGGTCTATCAAATGCAAGTTCAATAATTATTGGTAATGAAATAGGTAAAAGTGATAGAGAAAAAGTGTATAGATATGCTAATGATTGTCTTAAGCTATATACCATCTTTACTGTAATAGTTGTAATTGCATTGAATATATTCTCACCTATAGTATTAAGATTTATGAATTTGGATAGCAATATGTATAGTATTACTAGAAAATTAGTGTATTCACAATCAATAAGCATGGTATTCTATTCATACAGTATGTTGTACTTATCTGGTATATTACGTGCAGGTGGAGATGTAATGTTCTGTATGGTAGTTGAACTATTGATAATGTGGATAGTCGGAATACCTTTAACATATATATCAATTAATGTATTTCACTTATCAGTATACTATGTGTATATAGTTGCAAGAATTGATGATTTGATAAAGCTATATCCTTGTATAAGAAGATATGTTAGTAAGGAATGGATAAAGAGAAAAATATGAGTGTAAAAGAAAAATTAATGTGTATAGGTTTTAGTGAAATAGAAGCCTTAATATATATAGAGTTATTAGAAAAACAAGGTCAAAATGGTACACAGTTATCAAAGGCTATGAATCAACCTAGAAGTACAGTGTATATGGGTCTAGAAAGTTTACTTAAAAAGAATATAATATACCTAATACCAACACAAACAGACAAGAAAAACTATAACCCCATATATCCCCAAGACTTAGTAAAAAGACTAAAAAGGGAATATAGCTATATCCTAGAAACTATAGGTCAAGACTTAGATAAAATGTACAACAAAGAAAAATATGAAAAAGTATTCAATATTGAAGGTCTTGAGAATATAAAGGAAAAGATAAAAGATATGGTTATGGAGGCTAAGAATAAGGTAGTAATTTCTGGATATACAGACATATATTTTGAAGATACTAGTAAAATAGAGCATATTAATACAGAGGATACTGAAAAATTAATTTGCATAGTTGATGACGAAATAGCGTTAATTGCAAATATTAATGATGTATATGCAAATGCTGTATACACAAGAAATAGCTTGATTGTGAAAGGAATTAAATGTTAGTAGTTTTAACGATAGTGATAATAAGCATAGTGATAGTGGTGCATGAATTAGGGCATTTTTTAACAGCAGTATTTTTTAAGACTAAGGTTCTAGAATTTTCAATAGGTATGGGGCCTAAAATATTTGGGTATAATAAATTCTCTATAAGACTATTACCACTAGGTGGTTATGTAAAATTAGATGAAGAAAGCTTAGAAAATACTAGTAAACCACGTCAAATTGTAATAATGCTTGCAGGAATATTTATGAATTTTCTTTTAGCGTATATATTAATACTATACTTTAGTAAGTTTGATGTAGTAAAAGCATTTGTTTCCTTAACAGGTGTGATATACAAGATGGTAGAAGCATTTTTACATATAACAGGATTAAAAGACTTATCAGGTCCTATTGGTATACATAGTGCTGTTGTAAGCACTACAAAGGCTCTAGGAATATTTAAAGGAAGTGCCTTTTTACTTATTATCATCTCAATAAATCTTGGGATAATAAACCTACTACCCATACCAGGGCTTGATGGAAGTAGAATCTATTTAACATTAATAAAAATGGTGGGTGTTAAAATAGATAAAAAATTAGAAGAAAAGATATATGTTATAGGCTTTTTATTCTTAATAACTTTGACTATAATAGTAATGATACAAGATGTATTTAAATATATATGAGGTGTATGGAATGTTAGAAAAAATAAAGGAAGAAATATTAAAGGCTAATAAGATTGTATTGGTTGGTCATGTTAGACCAGATGGAGATTGTATAGGTGCTTGTGTAGCGTTTAAATATATGATAGAAAAAATGGATGCAACTAAGCAAGTAAAGGTTTGTATAAATGATGAATTGCCAAAGTATTTAGAAAAACTAGAATATTTACCTAAAATATATGATAAAGTAAATGATGAAATAGACTTATTAATCTCTTTAGATGTTGCTAATATTGAAAGGGTTGCTATAGACACTGAAAGTATAAGTAAGGCTAAAAAAACTATAGCCATAGATCATCATATAAGTAACAAAAAATATTTTGATATAAATTACGTTGTAGATATTTCATCAGCATCAGAGTTAATCTATAGATTTTTAGATGTATTTAATATTACTCTAGATAAAAAGATAGCAACATATATGTATTTAGGTATAATAAATGATACTGGTAATTTTAAGCATAACAATGTTACAGATAAAACATTTTTAGTTGCTTCAAAATTAGCTGAATCTGGTATAAATATGAATAAAATATATCAAGTACTATTCTCTAAAACAAGAAAGAAGGCTAGTCTTTTTTCAAAGAGTATAGTAAATGGTGTATACGATGAAAGTTTAAAATTCATGTACTTCTTCTTACCTAAGGATAGTGAATATACAAAGGATGATACAGATGGTGTATCAGAATATATGTTGACTATAGACGATGTTGATGTATCATTATTCTTACAAGAAGAAAGTGATAACACAATTAAGGGTAGCTTTAGATCTAAAGGACCAGATGTAAATATGATAGCTTCTAAATTTAATGGTGGTGGACATATATTAGCATCAGGCTTTAAAACAGATAAGAAGTTAGAGGAAATAATAGAAGTTACAAAGAGGTTATTAAAATGAAGAAAATAATTATACTTTCATTGTTCTTTGTTTTATCTTGTACACAAGTAGATGGTATAAGGCTTAGAAAGAAGCTTTATGCTACGAATAAGGAATATTTAGAACAAAAATATCAAAAAAAAGTGGATAATAAGGATGTAGGATTTTATGTAAAAAATGATATTTTCCACTTTGTTACCATGCAAAATGGTAAACAATATGAAGTTAGAATAGACAAAGAAGGTAAAATATTATATAGTAAAATTGTGGAATATTAAACACTTGATTTTTTGTATAAAAAATGTTAATATTGTAAGGTACTATTGAATTAATGAAGGAGGAAAAATGGCACATACTAAATCATCTAAAAAAAGAGTTGTTTTAGGAGAAAGAAATAGACTTAGAAATCAAGCAATAAAAAGCAGAGTTAAGACTTTCGTTAAAAAAGTTCTTGTAGCTGTTGAAGCTAAGAATGTTGAAGAAGCAAAATCAACTTTATCATTAGCTTTCAAAGAATTAGATAAATCAGTTACTAAAGGAGTATTAAAGAAAAATACTGCTTCAAGATACAAGTCTAGATTATCTCTAAAAGTTAAAGCACTAGGATAATAAATTTTTAAAAATGTATTATTTTGCACTCTCATGGGAGTGCATTTTTACTTATGTGTAATTAGTAGTTAAAAAAATTGACTTTCAAAAAAAAATAAGTTAAAATTATTGTAATATAGGGATAAATAATTATAGTTATTATTTTAGGGAGGAGTATAAATGTATAAAGCATTAGATATTGCTAAATGGTTTATAAATTATAATTTAAAATTAAGGGATATAGACAATGAAGATACTGACAATATAACTAATTTAAAGCTACAAAAGTTGTTATACTATGCACAAGGGTCAATGTTAGCATTAAAAGATAAGTTATTGTTCAGCGATGAAATATTAGCATGGTCACATGGACCTGTTGTAAAAGTAGTATATGATGAATTTAAACATAATGGTTCTAATGGAATAGATGAATATTTTGAAAATATTTCAGTTGATAATGATACAGAACAAGTTTTGATTCAAGTATATAATATATTTGGAAGATATTCAGCATGGGGATTAAGAAATATGACACATCAAGAATCTCCTTGGTTAGAAACAAAAAGAAATGAAGTTATAACAATAGATAAGATAAAAAAATATTTCAAGGAAAATTATGTCGAATAGTCTAAAGTTTATTAATGCCAATAAAAAGTTAAGAAACAATTACAAACAAGAGTACTATATATTTGATTTTAAATATATAACAAGAAATAAAAAATATAATTTTAAATTTTTTAATGATAAAAGGAACAAATTAATAGCTTATGATAATTTGATGGAAAAGATAATAGAAATATCAAATTATACTACAGAAAGTTTTAATTTATTAAATAAAGCAAAAGGTTTAGAAACAATACTTTATAATCAGTTGAATTTCAAACCAAATGGACTGGATTTATCGTCAGATGATAAAGTTATATCAATAAGGTTTAATTCAACAAAATATAGACTTATATGTATAAAGTCTATAGATTATAAAAATGTATTGCACATAATAGGATTTGATTTTGATTATAGTGCATATAATCATGGATAGTATTTTTATAAATTATTTATCATAATTGAGAAAAAAAGGAAAAATGGTGAAAAAAGGCTACTGAACAAGTAGCCTTTTTTTATATACATCTAGAATACAGGATATCCTTCTTCCTTATACTCTTTTCTTAGAAAATCTTTAACACTTTTACTTGTCATTGCTTTTTCAAGGTCCTTAATTTTCTTAGAGTTCTTGTTATCGCTTCTTGAAGCTAGTATTATTGCATATGTATTATTACCATCTTTTTCTTTTAATAATGCATCTTTTACACTAACCCCTATTTTTCTCATATGTGAAGGCCAGTTAAATACAAGATCTGCTTCTTGGTATGCTTGTACTAATGATGGTATAGGTATTTGCATAAATTTGTATGAATTTTTTGTCCATATAACATCATTTACTGAAGCTAATCCATTATGTTTGTTTAGTCTAATTAATCCAGCTTTTTGTAGTATTAAAAGTGCACGAGATTGATTAGTTGGATCATTAGGTATAGCTATTGTACTACCTTTAGGTAATTGGTTAATTGATTTATGTTTCTTTGAGTAAAATCCAACATACACATCATATATTGCTCTTACTTTCACTAAATGTGCATTAGCTTTTTTATTGAAAAAATTCATAAAAGGTTCATGTTGATGAAAGTTGGCATCTAAGTCTCCAGCGTTTAATCCAATATTTGCTGTTTTGTAGTCAGTTAAAACTCTAACTTCTACTTTGTATCCCTTTTTTTCTAAGTCTTTTGCAGCAATTCTTACAATTTTCTCCATTGGATATACTGAAGCTGCAATTCTAATTAATTTATCATTTGAGAATGATAATACTGTTAAAAACATACTAAAACATACTGTTAAAATTTTCTTCATTTATCTATTCCTTTCTTATCTAGTATCTCTGATATTTTTTTACCTAATATTTGTATAGTGAATACTAAAATTACTATACAAAGAATAGCTTTGTATACAACTTGCATATTGAATTCATAGTATCCATAGCGAATAGCATAGTCACCTATACCACCTCCACCAACAATACCCATTACAGTTGAATATGAGATTATACTTATCATGCTTGATGTTAATCCTAGGACTAAGCTTTGTCTTGATTCAACTATTAAAAAGTATCTAACTAATTGATAATTTGAAACTTTCATAGATTTTGCTAATTCAATTACACCTGTATTTACATCACAAAATGATTGTTCTACAAATCTTGAAAAAGTAGCAATACCTACAAAACATAATGGTAAAGTTGCAGGTAAAACACCAAATGCTGTTGAGAATATTAATCTTGTAAATGGTATTAGGAGTATTACAAATAGTAAGTATGGTATACTTCTTATTGTATTTACGAATATATTACAAAATATACTGAATCTATTTTTTAAATAGATACAAGCCCCTATTGGAATACCAAATAATATTGATATTACAGTGGGTATGGTAATCATGATAAGTGTTTCACGCAGTGCTTGTATTAATTCATAGTCCATCTTTTATCAACCCCTTACCATCTTTCATTATCATAACCTTGTCACAAAGGTATTTGATAACATCAAGATCATGACTTACAATAACTATGGTAGTTTTGTACTCTTCTCGTATTTTTTTGAAAAGGCGTATAATTTCAAAACTTGTTTTTGTATCTAGTGATGCAGTAGGTTCATCACAAAATATGATATCTGGTCTTGTAACTAAGGCTCTTGCTATACAGACTCTTTGTTTTTGTCCACCAGATAATTGACTAGGAAACTTATTCATAAAATCTTTTAAACCTACGAAACTTAAAATTTCAACTACAGTATCTTTTTCTTTTATACCCTTTAATTTAAGGGCCAGATTAACATTGTCAAATACATTTAAATTATTTAACAAATTAAAATCTTGGAATATTAAATTACTACTTCCATTTAGTTGTATATTGCCACTATCATACTTTAAAAGACCTTGTAGCATTTTTAAAGTGGTTGTTTTACCACTACCAGACCTACCAACTATTCCAAATATACATGATTTTTGTATAGTAAAATTTAAGTCAATACAGAATTCTGGCAATTGTTTTTTTAAATTAGTAACCTTAATCATTTTGCCTCCTTAATTGTATAGTATTATTTACAATAACAAATTTCAAGTATATTTTACAAATTAAAAAAATATTCTTGTAACAATTAAGAAATTAAAGGGATAAGCAAAAATATTTAAATTTAATATTTCGTATAATGAAAAAATGCAGCACAGCTGCATTTCGGTTTATCTTTTTTGTATTTCTTCCCATCTGTTTTGTATAATACTTCGTACATCTTTTTCATTAATACTTAGAATTTTTTGATCTTCCATTACTATTTTACCGTTACAGATAACAGTTTGTATATCAGATGCTTTAGCTGAATATACTAATGCTGAGATAAGGTTGTTTCTTGGTGTAAAAGAATTAGAATCTAAATTAAATATATTTAAGTCTGCTAAAAATCCTTCCTTTATTACCCCAAGATTTTTAAGTCCTAATGAAGTAGCACCATTAATTGTTGCCATTTTAAGCATTTCTATTGCTGGGACAACTTTTTCATTCATTTCAATAGCCTTATTAACTATTCCACCTATATGAATTTCTTCTAGGATATCCTGATTATTATTTGAAGAATCACCATCTGTTCCTATACCTACAGTTATCTTATTCTTTAAAAGTTTATCAATAGGTGTAAATCCACTTGCAAGTTTTAAATTTGAGCTTGGATTATACACAGGATAGAAGTCTTTTCCTTTTATTAGCTCTATCTCTTTATCAGTAATATGTACACAGTGAGCTGCTATTACATGGTTTTCTAATAGACCTATAGATGATATATATTCAATAGGAGTAAGGTTATGTTGTTTTTTTGAATCTTCTATTTCGGTAATAGTTTCTGATAAATGTATGTTAATTATATTATCATATTTTTCTTTTGCTAATTTTGATATTTCTTTTAAGTATTCTGTACTACAAGTATATATTGCATGAGGACCAGGAACTATTTTAATTCTACCATTACCTGCATTGTTGTATTTATTATACAATTCATCAAGTTCTAATAGCTTTTGTTTGCCTTTACCATCAAAATCTGTTAGACCTCTTGTTAAAACACCACGTATTCCTAGTAGTATAGTTGCATCTGCAACTTTTTCCATTGAACAATACATATCACAAACTGTTGTAACACCACTTTTAATATTTTCAATTAAAGATAATACAGATGACCAGTAAATATCGTCATCATTTAATTTATCTTCAATTGGCCAAATTTTAGTCTGAAGCCAGTCCATTAAACTTAAATCATCTGCATAATTTCTAAAGTAGCTCATTCCAAGGTGAGTATGAGAATTAATAAATCCAGGTGTTGCTAGCATATTATTTCCGTCTATTATTTTATCAGCACATATATTTAAATTTGTTCCGATTTTTTTAAATACATTGCCTTCAATTAGTATATCTATATTATCTACTATCTTTTCATTCTCTATATCAAGATAGGAAATATTTTTAATTAATATACTCATAAATTTTTTCACTCCTTTGCTTTTACATATATTATCATAATACAAAAAAAAATGTAATAAAAAATTGAACTTAAAATTTTTTGGGTATATAATAAAGGAAAAAACGGGAGTATTATGTATGGCAAAGAGAATAATTTTAAAAAGTGAAACAAAAATTAAGAATTCTGCTGTAGGATTTAGTTATATTACAGTATATTTTGGGTTGCTAGTTCCACTATTTAGACTTGATATTATAGGGTTCTTGGAAGTGCTTCTATCAGAAATACTTGTATTTGTAATATGTGTTTTAATGGCCTTTAGTGGTAGTATTGTGATATATGCTTTAATGTACATTGGTATTTTTTTATACAGAATATATTTAGGTTTTTGGTATAATAAGGCATATACAAGAAGATTGCTTTTAAACGGACTAGTTCCAGCAGATGAATACTCAAAAGCACTACTTATGATTTATGGATATATACCTATAGATAATACTATAGATATAGTAAAATACAAAATTATAGCTGATAGTGGCGAAAATACAAAGGCTATTATCTTTATTATCTCCCAAATAATTAGTGGAATATTTAGCATAATCAGTATTATAGAATACGCAGTCTTAATATCATTTTTTCCTTTTGCAACAAATATTTTTAGTGATTTAAAGGGTAAGGATATGGAAACACAAACATATGAACAAACACAAAATTACTCAGAAAATACACAAAATAGTACAGAAGATACAAGTCAAAATACAGAATCTACAACAGAATCTACAACAGAATCTACAGACTATACAGATGATGATCTAACAACAGCAGATACAGTATATGACGAAGTGATAAATAAGGGGAACTATGATTATTTAAATAATTTTAATAAAGATGAACTTGGAATAATACGTAATACCTTCTATGCAAGAAGAGGATATATTTTTACTGACGTTAAATACAAGGAATATTTTTCTAAAAAATCTTGGTACAAACCTTCAACATATGTAATGGACATGTTGCCACCTAAAGAAAAGGAAATAGTTAGAATAATAAAGGAATATGAAAATAGCTATTAAAATAATATGTGATTTAATAAGGGAAATATTATGGAAAAAAGAGAAAAAATAATTTATTTGTGGTTTTCAATGTGGCTTAAACGAGAAGATTTAGGTATAGAAGATATTTTTACAAATAATGTAATATATATTGAAAGTTGGGGACCAAAGTATAAAGATTGTAAAAGTGTAAAACAATGGTTTAATGAATGGAATATGAAAGGTGAAGTTATTCTATGGGACATATTACAATTTTTTCATAAGGGAGATCAAACTGTTGTAGAGTGGAAATTTAAGTGTGTTTATGATAATGTAGTTAGTGAATTTGATGGGATGTCATTAATTTACTGGACAGAAGATAATAAAATTAAATTTTTAAAAGAATTTGGATGTAAAAGTAAAAATTGAAAAATAAATCAAATAAATAATGATGTTATCTTTTATGATGGAATATATAAATCATAGAAAATAGCATTTTTATATTAAAAATTCAAAAAAAAACTTTACATTTTCCAAAAAATGTAGTATAGTATCTGAAGAAGTGTTGGAGGTGTTAGGAATGATAAAAAAGAAAAGAAATAAAAACTTATTAGAATTCTTTACACTTTACAGGAATTAACCATTGAGAAGTAGCAATTTTGTTATTTCTTTTTTTTTAAAATAAAGGAGGATAATCGTGGTTAAAGGAATTATTGGAGTTAGGGATAAAGTGCCAGCAGCACTATTATTACCACTTAGTTTACAACATACATTTGCAATGTTTGGAGCATCAGTTTTAGTACCTATATTATTTAATGTAAATCCAGGTATAGTCTTATTAATGAATGGTATAGGTACCCTATTATTCATTCTAATAACAAAAGCTAAAGCACCAGCATATTTAGGGTCAAGTTTTGCGTTTATAGGTGTTGGAACACTAATTATACAAAACATGGGATTTTCTTATGCAACAGGAGCATTTGCAACAACTGGATTTTTAGGGTGTATTCTTGCTCTATTAATTTACAAGTTTAAAACTAACTGGATAGATATAGTATTGCCACCAGCATCTATGGGGGCTGTTGTATCACTAATAGGGTTTGAATTAGCAGGAGTAACTATCAGAGGTGGAAAGATAGGAGCTAACATCTTAACAGATACTGCAACAAGAGCAGATGCTATAGTATTTCTAATTACTTTAGGAACAGCAATAATAGGTTCAGTAATATTTAGAAAATTTTTCGCTACTATACCTATATTAATTTCAATAATAGTAGGATATATTGCTGCAATGTACTTTGGTATGATAGATTTCACACCAGTAGTACAAGCAAAACTATTCACAATGCCAGCATTCCAATTACCTTCATTCTCACTAAGTGCATCATTAACAATGCTACCAGTGTTGTTGGTAATAACATCAGAACATGTTAGTCACCAAGTAGTAACAAGTAATATAATAGGAACAAATCTACTAGAAGATCCAGGATTACACAGAAGTATATTTGCAGATAACTTTTCTACTATGTTATCAGGATTAGTTGGTGGAGTTCCAACAACAACATACGGAGAAAATATAGGGGTAATGGCAGTAACTAAAGTATATTCAGTATACGTAATAGCAGGAGCTGCAATAATATCAATATGTATGGCGTTCATAGGACCACTTAATATGTTAATCCAAACTATACCAGGTGATGTTATAGGTGGAGTAACATTCCTACTTTACGGAATGATAGGTGCATCAGGTATTAGACTATTAGTTGACCAAAAAGTAGACTATTCAAAGACACAAAATCTAATATTAACTTCAGTAATATTTATCGCAGGATTAAGTGGACTAGAAGTTAACTTCTTCAGTATCCAATTAAAAGGAATGGTATTAGCAAGTGTTGTAGCTGTAATTATTAGCTTAATATTCTACGTATTAAACAAATTTAACTTAACAAATGGAAATTAAAATTAAATTATGCTAGCCTTTGGGCTAGCTATTTTTTTTAAAAAGGTATATAATAAAATTGGAGATGAAGTTCTCCATGATTAAATATCAAAACTGCTTTATGCTAATGACTTCTACACTAAGATTTTTTTAGTGCTAGAAATCATTTTTTTTTGGAGGTAAATATGTTACAAAGTTTAGCAATAATCCTTTTATTAGGATTAGTTTTTTCAAAAATATTAGAAAAATTTAAGATTCCAGGCCTTATTGGTATGATAATAGTAGGTATATGTATATCTAAGTTTATGCATCCTAAAATATTTAATATATCCAGCGATTTAAGACAAATTGCATTAATAGTAATACTTACTAGATCAGGTCTTTCACTTAATTTAGATAATTTAAAAAAAGTAGGTAGACCTGCAATGCTTTTATGCTTTTTACCAGCAACATTTGAGATGATAGCTTGCAGTATAATAGCACCTATGATATTTAAAATTTCACATCTAGAAGGTGCATTATTAGGTTCAGTTTTAGCAGCAGTTAGTCCAGCAGTTGTTTCACCACGTATGATAAGAATGATAGAGAATAAGGTGGGTATTAAAAAGGGAATACCAGAAATGATTTTAGCAGGTGCTAGTGTTGATGATGTGTATGTTATTGTATTTTTCACAAGCTTTTTAACCCTATTATCCAAAAATACTCTATCATATATGGAATTTGTTAAACTTCCAATATCAATAGTTCTAGGTATAGTGTTTGGTATAATTTTAGGTAAGATAATGTTGTACATATACAAAAAAATAGAGATGAGTAGTGTTAGCATGACAATTACCCTAATATCAATATCATTTTTAGCTATTAAAATACAAGATTTTTTACCAATAGCTGTTTTACTTAGTTTAATGGTTATGGGTATGACAATAAATAGAAGTAAGGACATATGTCAAAAGCTAAATACTTCATATATGAACTTATGGAAAGTATTTGAAATCTTACTTTTCGTCCTAGTTGGAGTAAGTATAAAGGTAGAGTATTTAAAAGAAAACTTCATACTAGGAATATTACTAATATTATTAATACTAATGTTCAGAATGTTGGCAGTATATATTTGTGTATTAAGAACAAATCTAAATACAAAAGAAAGAGTATTTTGTATGTTAGCATACATACCAAAAGCTACAGTTCAAGCAGCTATAGGTGGAGTACCTTTAGCTATGGGTCTTAATTGTGGAAGTCTTGTGCTTACAATTTCAGCTATTGCCATACTTTTCACAGCACCTATAGGGGCATATCTAATAGATAATACACAACAATATATTGTGTAAAATCAAATTGACGTTTCATATATTTTGTGGTATAGTAAAGTATAATATACAAAAAAGGAGAAAACTATGTCAAAATATTTTGAAGAGTCAGTTTCACCTTTAGAATTTTCAAAAGGTGTGAATAAGCCGATGAGATCGGTTAACTGGAATAAAATAGATGATGAAAAAGACTTAGAAGTTTGGAATAGAGTAGTTCAAAACTTTTGGTTGCCAGAAAAAATACCAGTATCAAATGATTTACCATCATGGAATACATTGGATGAAAATTGGCAAAGGTTAATAACAAGAACATTTACAGGATTAACACTATTAGATACAATTCAAGCAACAATAGGTGATGTTGCCCAAGTTAAAAATTCACTTACAGATCATGAACAAGTAATATACACTAACTTTGCATTTATGGTTGCTGTACATGCAAGATCATATGGAACAATATTTTCAACACTATGTACAAGTGAACAAATAGAGGAAGCACATGAGTGGGTCATACATACCAAAAGCTTACAAAAAAGAGCAGAAATATTAATACCATATTACACAGGAGACGATCCTTTAAAATCAAAGGTAGCAGCAGCACTTATGCCAGGTTTCTTGCTATACGGAGGATTCTATTTACCTTTCTACTTAGCATCACGTGCAAAATTACCTAATACATCAGATATTATACGTCTAATACTACGTGATAAGGTAATACATAATTACTACAGTGGATACAAATACCAACAAAAGGTAAAGAAATTATCTGTTGAAAAGCAAAAAGAAATGAAAGAGTTTGTATTTAATTTATTGTATAAATTAATAGACTTAGAAAAAGATTACTTAAATGAGTTGTATGAAGGCTTTTCTCTAGCAGAAGATGCAATTAAATTTAGTGTGTATAATGCTGGAAAATTCTTGCAAAATTTAGGATATGATTCTCCTTTTACTGAAGAAGAAACACAAATAAAGCCAGAAGTATTTGCACAATTATCTGCAAGAGCAGATGAAAATCATGATTTCTTCTCAGGTAATGGTTCATCATATGTTATGGGTGTAACAGAAGAAACAGAAGATGAGGATTGGGAGTTTTAAATGAGAGTAGTATTTTTTTCTTCAATATCAAATAATACAAAAAGATTTGTAGATAAATTGGGAGTAGATGGAATTAGAATACCGATTAAGATAAAAGAAAGTATAACTGTAGATGAAGAATATATTTTAATAGTTCCAACATACAGTGGAGGTAATGGTGATACTAGAGGAGCTGTACCAAAACAAGTTATACATTTTTTAAATGATGAGAATAATAGGAAGTTGTGCCGTGGTGTAATAGCTTCGGGTAATACAAACTTTGGAGATACATATTGTATAGCAGGACCCATAATCTCAAAGAAGATAAATGTACCTTTGCTATACCAATTTGAGCTTTTAGGAACTACAAAGGATGTAGAAGAAGTAAAGAAAATATTAGAAGGGATGAAGTAATGAAAGATTTGTCACAAGAGTATATATCATTAAATGCAGTTACAAAGATACAAAATCAAGATAATACGCATAATTTTTATGCTGATAAACAGGCAGTTGATATGTATTTTAAAGAACACGTAGAACCTAATACAAAAAAGTTTTCTAGCATAGAAGAAAAAATAGGGTATTTAATAGAGAATGACTATTATGATGAAGAAGTATTAGATAAGTATGATAGAAAAGATGTAATAGACCTATTCAAAAAAGCTAAGGAGTATAACTTTAAATTTCTAAACTTTATGGGTGCGTATAAGTTCTATAACTCATACTGTTTAAAAAGCTTTGATGGTAAATATTATCTTGAAGAATATACTGATAGAGTATCTATGAACGCCCTACTATTAGCAAAAGGTAACATTAAAAGTGCATATGATATATTAGATGCAATGCTAAAAGGAATATTCCAACCAGCAACACCTACATTTTTAAATGCAGGTAAGAAAAAACGTGGTGAGTATGTATCATGTTATCTAGTAAGAGTTGAAGATAATATGGAGTCAATCTCAAGGGCAATATCAACAAGCCTTCAATTATCAAAACGTGGTGGTGGAGTTGCGTTATGTTTAACAAATTTAAGAGAATTTGGAGCTCCTATTAAGAAAATACAAAATCAATGCACAGGTATAGTGCCAGTTATGAAGTTATTAGAAGATAGCTTCTCATATGCTAATCAATTAGGTCAACGTCAAGGAGCAGGTGCTGTATATCTTAATGTACACCATCCAGAAGTTATGACTTTCCTTGATACTAAAAGAGAAAATGCAGATGAAAAGATTAGAATTAAATCACTAGCCCTAGGTTTAGTTATACCAGACATTACATTTACCTTAGCAAAAAACAATGAAGACATGGCACTTTTTTCACCATATGACATACAAAGAGTGTATGGAGTACCTATGAGTGATATTAGTATAACTAAGGAGTACTATAACCTACTAAAAGATGATAGAATCAAAAAGACATATATTAGTGCAAGAAAGCTATTCCAAACGATAGCAGAATTGCATTTTGAATCAGGATATCCATATATATTATTCGATGACACAGTAAATATGAGAAATCCTCAAAAGAAAAAAGGAAGAATAGTAATGTCTAATTTGTGTTCTGAAATAGCACAAGTTAATACGATTAGTACCTTTAAACAAGATTTGAGTTTTGAAAATATTGGAGAAGATGTTTGCTGTAACTTAGGATCTATTAACATTGCGAAGATGATGGAAAATGCTTGCGATATGGAGAAGATAATAGACACTTGTATTGTAAGTCTTGATAGTGTTTCAAGATTAACGGATATAGACTGTGCACCAAGTATACGTAAGGGTAATGAAAAAAATCATGCTGTTGGACTAGGTGCAATGAATTTACATGGTTTTTTAGCAACAAACGAAATATATTATGCATCAAATGATGCAGTAGACTTTACTGATGCTTTCTTCTATGCTCTAGCATATTATGCGTTTAAGGCGTCAAATAAGCTGGCAAAAAGTGTAGGAGTATTTGAAGGATTTGAGGATAGTGAATATGCCACAGGAGAATATTTCAAAAAGTATACAGAACATGAATTTACAATAAGTAGTGAAAAAGTAAAGAACTTATTAAAAAAATATATGTTAAAACTTCCAACAAAAGAAGATTGGATAAAATTAGCAAAAGATATTAAGGAATCTGGACTTGCTAATGCCCATCTATTAGCAGTTGCACCAACAGGGTCAATTAGTTATGTGTCATCATGTACTCCAAGCTTACAACCAGTTGTATCACCAATAGAGGTTAGAAAAGAAGGTAAGTTAGGAAGAGTATATGTGCCTGCATATATGATAGATGATAAGAACTATAAGTACTATGAAAAAGGGGCGTATGAAATAGGATCAGAATGGATAATAGATGTAGCAGCAGCTGCAGCAAAACATGTTGACCAAGCAATTTCATTAACTCTATTCATGACAGATAAGGCAACAACAAGAGATTTAAATAAGGCATATATTAGATCATTTAGTAAGAAGTGTCCATCAATATATTATGTGAGAATAAGACAGGATATATTGGAAGGAAGTGAAGACCACACTTGCACAAGTTGTGTGATATAGAGAGGAAAATGACCAAAATGGTCATTTTTTTTTGCAAAAATACTTGACAAAACCTTGCGGGGGGAGGGTAGGATACTACTAGATTCGATAAATATGTGTTTAAAAAAATAGGGGGTAAAAAATGAAAAATATTGAAAAATATGTCAAGTCTAGTTTGAAAAAGAAGATTACAGTAAATAGGGCGCTAATAATTTTGTTTATGATTACGGGAAGTTTTAACGGTATATCAAGTGGAACGAATAAGGTTATAGGTAAAGATAGCTACTCAAGAGGTGGATTTGTAATAGGGAATAATTCAATAGTTGGTGATAAAGAATTAACAGAAGAAGATATAGAAAAAATAAAAAAATTAGAAAAAGAAAAGAAAGAATTAGAAGTAAAAGAAGCAGATTTAAGAAAAAAAATGGATAAAGAAAACGATACAAATGAAAAGATTAAGATATTAGAAGAAATAAAGAAAATAATAGATGAAAGAGGTAAAAAAGAAAAAGAATTATTAGATTTGCATAAAAAGGAAAGCAAAGACAGCTATACTATAGGTGCTGATACAACAACATTGGGAGATAATTCCTTTACATTAGGAGATAAGTCATTTTCAAAAGGAGATGGAACTTACTCAATAGGTAATGAAAATGAAGTATATGGTGATTCAAATCAAGTACATGGTAATAAAAATAAGGTATATGGAAATGAAAATATATCATTTGGTTTAAATAATAAGATAGGTAAAGAAGGAACTAATGTAAACAACAATATTGTTTTAGGTAGTAATATAACAATAGATAATGTTAATAACGCTATAGTTATTGGAGATGGTAGTACACCAGTAACAAATGCAGTTTCAATTGGTAATAGTACTACTAAAAGACAATTAAAATTTGTTGCAGAAGGTACAGATGATACAGATGCAGTCAATGTATCACAATTAAAGAAAATATCACCTTACTATATTTGGAAGAATCTTGATAAAAATAAAGGAAAAAAAGAAACAGAATTAACAGAGGAAAAATTCATAGAATCATTAAAAGGACCTAAAGGTGATAAAGGAGCAGATGGAAAGCAAGGACCAAAAGGAGATCCTGGACAACCTGGTGAAAAAGGACCGAAAGGAGATCCAGGACAACCTGGAGAAAAAGGGCCAAAAGGAGATCCAGGACAACCTGGAGAAAAAGGACCAAAAGGAGATCCTGGACAACCTGGAGAAAAAGGGCCAAAAGGAGATCCTGGACAACCTGGAGAAAAAGGGCCAAAAGGAGATCCAGGACAACCTGGTGAAAAAGGACCAAAAGGAGATCCAGGACAACCTGGAGAAAAAGGACCGAAAGGAGATCCAGGACAACCTGGAGAAAAAGGACCAAAAGGAGATCCAGGACAACCTGGAGAAAAAGGACCAAAAGGAGATCCAGGACAACCTGGAGAAAAAGGGCCAAAAGGAGATCCAGGACAACCTGGAGAAAAAGGACCAAAAGGAGATCCTGGACAACCTGGAGAAAAAGGGCCAAAAGGAGATCCTGGACAACCTGGAGAAAAAGGGCCAAAAGGAGATCCAGGACAACCTGGAG
>NZ_JADBHL010000005.1:55490-64243 GCF_014892235.1 Sneathia sp. DSM 16631
ACCTGGAGAAAAAGGGCCAAAAGGAGATCCTGGACAACCTGGAGAAAAAGGGCCAAAAGGAGATCCAGGACAACCTGGAGAAAAAGGGCCAAAAGGAGATCCAGGACAACCTGGAGAAAAAGGGCCAAAAGGAGATAAAGGTGATCCAGGTAAAGATGCCAAAGTAAAATCAAGTACTGAAGATGCTTTAGGTAATACAATAATAGAATTTGAAGATGGAAATACTATTAAACTAAGTGCAGGTGGTAAAGGCGATAGTACTTTTGCATATTATGAAAAAGTAGTGACAGATTCTAAGGGTAATTCATATAAAGAATCTGAAATTACTAAGGTAGATGATAAATTCTTTAATGCTAGTGATAAGGTTGTTAAAGGTGCAGACGGTAAGATATATAAGGCAGATGATATAGCAGGTAGAACATATGATTCTAAAACTGGTAAATGGAGTGGTGATGCTGCTCAACCAACAGAAGCTAAGCCGTTAACTGAACAAGAATTGAGTAGTAAAAAGGTTTCTACTTCTAGATTGATTCGTGGTAAAGATGGTATGTTCTATACTGAATCAATGTTAAAAGATGCAAAATATGAAAATGAAAAATATGTTGGTAAAAATGGGGCAGAAATAACAGGTGGTTTAGATCCTAAAGATGTACTTATTAAAGCATTACCAGAAAAAAATAGTATGGTATTATCTAATATAGGTGAAGGTAAAATATCAAATGATTCTACAGACGCCATAAATGGAAGCCAATTATTCAAAGAATTAGGTGGTAAATTGAATTTAGATGGTTCTAATTTAACTAATGAATCAAAAGCTTCTTTAATTGGTAAATTATCAGATGGAGCAAATATAGAAAATCCTAATGGTGTTTTGGTTACTGATACTCAGGTTAAGGGATATTTAGATAAAAATATGAATAATATAAATGGAGCTATGGATAAATTGAACTCAAAAGCAAACTTAGCTTTAAGTGGAGTATCTAGTGCAGTTGCTATGGCTAATTTACCTAACTTGAATGATGGTAAGTTTAATCTTGCAGCTTCATATGGATACTATGGAGGATCACATTCGTTAGCTGTTGGATTTAGTGGAACTAATGATTCAAGAAACTTTGTGTATAAATTAAGTGGAGCTGTAAATGATAAGGGTAATATTGCATTCGGTGTAGGAGCAGGTATTACATTTGGTAGTGAAAAAACAGAAGTTAAGAAACTAAAAGAAACAGTTAAGGAACAAAGAGATAAGATTTCTAATCTTGAAAAAAAACTTGATGAAGTCCTTAAATTAATTAAGAAATAGAAAAAAAGTGTAATTTTGTACTGACCCCAAAAAGTTGGACAAATTAATTTAACTTATTAATAAGGATTGATTTCTGTAAGAAGCAGGAGTTAATCCTTTTAATTTTTCCTTTGTTCTTTTGTTATTTAATTCATCAACAAAGTTTTTAGCCCAAACATAAGGGTCTTGCCCATTAGCTTTTTTTGGTAACTTCTTCAAGATTACCTAATTTCATTATTGTAATACCACTTACTTTATTTCCATTTCTTACAGCTTTTATTACGCAAAAAAAATTGACAAAAAAATGTAGATATGAAGTATAATGATAGTAAGAAATATGTAGATTTAAAAACAAAAGCTAAAACAACTGTCCATTCTGGTAAACAAGGGAAACATATATTAGGACATAATAACTATCAAGGTGGGTCTTATGTATTTGATACAGTAGATATACAAGATTTAGTTAATAAATATGCAGAAAACGAAGAATTGAAATTTAAGCCTGATGGAAATTGGGATAAAGTAGAAATAATAGAAATTGATGAATATATAGGAATGTATATTAGTAAAAATAAAATTGAAATATATGAAACTAAAAGATTTTCAATTCATTATTCTAAAATAGGAATACATATAGTGCCAAGAAAGGAAAAATAATATGATTACAATAGAAGAAATGATAAAATCAGATGGGAAAAACGTTAATATATATTATACTGATGGTGAAATTTTAAAAAATGTATATGTTATTGAATATATAGAAGCGGAGTCAGAAGAAGAGGAAAACTGTTTAGAATTAGATAAAATATTAGTATTACAATCAGAAATAGAAAAAATAGAAATACTAGACTAGGAGTAAATATGTCAAACTTGGGAGAAAAAAAGTGTAATTTTACACTTTTTTTTGTATATGTGATATAATAAAGTATTAGGAGGAGATATGAAAAGAATTTTAATACTTTTGTTTTTATCTACGTTGAGTTTTTCGAATTTGTATCAAAGATTTGACAATAGAGACAGTTATTTACAAGCAATAAATGAAAATGAGAATATAGATGCAAATGAAAGGCTATTTGGTATATATTTTAATGCAGATTTATTAAAAGAATCTGAATTAATTGATGAAGAAGAAAAGATAATAGAAAAAAATCCTGATATTAAGTTGTTTATGGACTCATTACCTAAAAATGGTAAGTTGTATAATATAGAAGTGGTGATGAAAACATTTAGAGATATTCCTTTTATACTAGAAATGTATATAGAAAAAGGGTATATGAGTCAATTAAAAAGCAAGTTTAAAAAAACTAAGAATAAATACATTTACTATAGACTAAATGATAGATATGATAAAATAGAAAAGTACAATATGTCACAAGCTTTGAAGTATAGAATATTAGATAATATGACAGTAGGGCATCTTAAAATGATATATAAGGAGCCTAAAAAATATATGCCTGAGTTTTTGAACTTTGTAGATAAGAATTTGGGATATTACAATATACAGGATAAGAAATATTTATACAGTATCATAGTTCAAATTGAATACTCAACAGCCATGCTCTCAAAAGTTGATAAGAAGTATAGGGCGATATGTATTAAAGCTGATAAAGTTATAAGTAAATTAATTAAAGAAAAAGAAATAAAGATGTTAGATGAAGATAAAGGAATGTCTAATGTAGAATTTTTAAGAACATGGAGGTAATTATGAAAGTTTTTGTATTAAATAGTGGGAGTTCTTCTATTAAATTTCAAATAATTGAAACAAATACGCAAAAAACACTTATGAAAGGTTTGTGTGAAAGAATAGGGCATGAAAATTCAATATACACAGTAACAAATGTAGAGAAAGATTTGAAGGATAAGAATGTACCAGTATACTTTCATGATCACGAAGAAGCAATAAAAAAGGTTCTTTCCCTTATAACAGACGAAAGAATAGGAGTATTAAAGGATTATTCTGAAATAGATGCGATAGGACATAGAGTTGTTCATGGTGGTGAATACTTTAAAGATTCTGCAGTAATTATAGATGAAGTGCTAAAGGATATAGAGAGTGTGTCACATTTAGCACCATTACATAATCCAGCAAATATTAAAGGAATCAATGTATGTAAAAGACTTATGCCAGATAAGGCTAATGTAGCAGTATTTGACACATCATTCCATCAAACATTGGAAGAAGAAAAATATATATATGCACTAAAGTATGAAGATTATGAAAAGTATCAAATAAGAAAATATGGATTCCATGGGACATCAGTTAGGTATATAGTAAAAAAAGTGAATAAGATAGATTCTAGTTTGAAGAATATAATAGTATGTCACCTTGGTAATGGTGCATCAATTACAGCAGTAAAAGATGGAAAATCATTTGATACAACTATGGGATTCACACCACTAGCAGGGCTTCCTATGGGAACACGTAGTGGAGATATAGATCCATCAATATTAGAGTACTTATCTAATGTTAAGGGATTTAATGAAAAAGAAATGTTAAATTATCTTAATAAAGAATGTGGTATGAAGGGGCTATGTGGTAGCTCAGATAATAGGGATATACTATCACTAATTGATAAAGGTAACAAGAATGCAAAGTTAGCACTTAATGTATTTTGTAATAAAATAGCAAGCTATATAGGTTCATACTATGTAGAATTAGGTGGACTAGATGCAATAATATTCACAGGAGGTATAGGTGAAAACTCACCTGAAACAAGAGAATATGTCTGTGATAGATTAAAGGCTATAGGTGTAAAGTTAGACAAAGGGCATAATTTCATGAGAACTAATGACGATGTACTGTTAACCGATAGAGATTCTAAAGTTAAAGTATATAGAATTAGAACTAATGAAGAGCTTATGATTGCACTAGATGTTGAAAGATTAGTTTTATAGCAAAAATATTTTGTTGACAAATAAAGGCAAAAGGAAGATAATATTGATATAAGTATGAAAGGAGAAAAAAATGAAGAAATCAATTTTTTCTTTAACAATATTATTAAGTACATTGTCATTTGCACATTTTCAAATGATAAGTACATCTAATTTTGCTATTGATAGTTCAGCAAAGAATGTTAAACTTGATATGTTATTTACACACCCAGCAGAAAATGGATTCTCTATGGATATAGGAAAGAATGCTAAGGGTGAAATTAAACCAGTTGAAGCTTTTCTATTAAAAAAGGGAGATACTGTAATAAATGCTAAGGATAAATTAATAAAGACAAAATTTGGTAAAAAAGATAATAAGGCTTTAGCATACACATACGATTTTAATTTTAAAGAAGGGTTGAGACCAGGGGTTTGGACAGTTATTTTCGTTCCAGCACCGTACTTTGAAAAGAGTGAAGATGGATATATTAAACAAGCAACAAAGGTGTATATAAAGAAGGGTGACACAGAAAGTGATGAATGGCAAGAACGTCAAATGCCTAAAGGTGAACCAGAAATAATACCACATATAGATCCAACAAATATATGGAAGAACCAAGTATTTACAGCAAAAGTTGTAGATGAAAATGGAAATCCAGCAAAGAATAAAAGAGTTGAAGTTGAATTTAAAAATTATGATATAAAGGATGGTATGTTTGTAGGTAAACCTAAAACAGAACATTCAACAGCAGTAATATTAACAGATGACAATGGTATGTTCTCATTTGTTCCTACTGAAAAAGGACAATGGGGATTCTCAGCAATAGATGCTGCTACTAAGAAAACATTAGACGGTAAAGAAGTAGAACACGATGCAGTTTTATGGATAGAAGTTCAAAAATAGATTGAGAAGGTGTAAACCTTCTCTTTTTTTTACTCTTTTTTTGGAATATAACTGAAAAATATCCAAAAAAATTTTTTCTATGGTAGGATATAAATTAAGGGATTTTTTAAAAAAGTATCTAAAAAATAACTGAATTTAGCTTATTGACATAAAAAAAATGAGAAGATATAATCGAGGCATAAAAAAAAGAAGGAGAAATATATATGAAAAAAATACTACTTACTTTAACACTTATGTTCTCATTTTTAACATTATTTTAAAAGAGGGTAAAAATGGATAAATATATAATTTTGGTTTTAATGTGTGTAGTTGGCTATTTTAGTAAAAATAAAGGTTTACTTTATGCATCTATAATAGTTTTATTGCTTAGCATTTTACCTTTTCAAGATAAAACTTTAGGATTTTTTAAGTCAAAAGGCTTAAAATTTGGAGTGTTTATATTAACAATAGCAATATTATCGCCAATAGCTTTAGGTCAAATAAGTATAAAAAATCTAATTGAAACATTTACAAGTTATCAAGGATTAATCGCTGTTATAATAGGAATAATAGCTTCACTATTATCAAAACAAGGAATACAATTTCAAAGTATTAGTCCTAATGTAGTTATAGCTGGTAGTATAGGTATAATAATAGGAATAGTATCACTAGGCGGGACTGCTGTTGGACCTATAATAGCTTCTGGTATGACTTTTGTAATTATTAAATTAATAGGAAATTTTATTAGATAAAAAATAAAATACTATGTGATATATTAATGCCATATAAGTCTTTCATAGTTAAGTAGGATTTAATTTTCCATGCTCTTTAATAATTTCATTTTTAGCTTTAATTCTATAAGGGCAATAAAATTTTAAACTTTCATTAGATAAATTAGATGTATTAAATTTATTAGGTTCACTAAAAATGAAAGTTTTAAGACATAACTTACATCTTTTTTGAGTTTTAGTATGCATGTAATGCCATTCTTTAGTAGAATTACATTTAGGACATAGTTGATTAGGATTAGGGAAGTTAGGCTTTAAATAAGCCTTAGAATGCTTAAAATTACCATTAGAAAGTATTTCTTTGTAATTAAGAAACAATAGGAACTTTAATAGCCTCTTTATCAAGTTTAAAATACTCATAAAGAGGAGATCTAGAAATTTCATCTAAGGAATTAATTTGATTATTAAGAGATAAAATAACATTTGAAAAAGTTAGGTCTTGAATATTATTAATAAAATTTGCTATAATTGACACGTGATATCACCCTTTCTTGGTTGTGTTTTGCGATTCAATTATACAAGAAAATGGGAGGTATCACAATTTTTTTTATAGAAAGTGCTACAACCCAATAAAAACAATATATAAATTAAATTATATAAATAAAGGAGGGGCTGTATACTTTACAGTACCAAAAAAAGAAGGAGAAATATATATGAAAAAAATACTACTTACTTTAACATTTATGTTATCATTTTTAACATTTGCTCATGAACATCATCATGAAGAAGTGAAATTAGAAAATGCAGTTAATTATCATTCAGTAAAAGGAGCATTACACACAGACTTATCTATCGGAACACATGAAGGTGAATTACATGCTAAAATAGGTGAATTTGGTATGGTTGATGTGGAAAAAACTGAAAATGGTTACCAAACAGCTAATAAATTAATCACAATACAAAACACTAAAAAAGGTGCACACCTAAAAGTAGCTATCCTATTATTCGATAGAAGTGATTACTTTCCTACTAAATTTGAAAAAGAAATGAATTTCCATTCATACAATGGTGGATTTCCACATTTCCATGTAGACTTTTTAAATAAAGAATATACAAAAGTAAGATTACAAGAGAAAGAAGGATTAACTTTCAATGGTAAGATGACTGTAAATGAAGAAACAAAAGACAGAGTATTTACAGAAGAAAAAGGAAGATTTACAATAATTTTATTCTCTAAATATGATGATATTAAAAAAATGGAAAAGAACTTAACAAGAACAGCTATGTTTATATCAGAAATGGATTTAACTAAATTAGCAAATCATCATCATAAACACTAATATATTCTATCTAAGAAAGGCTTAGCCTTTCTTTTTTTATTCCTTTATTATATTCTCTACAAGTACAGCTTTTCAATGCTTCTTGTATTTTATTTACTGACATAACATTATCTATTTTATACTCTAATACTCTCATCAAAACTAAGCTTAACAAAATGAAAAATTTTAATAAAAATTAGTCACTTTGCAACAGCCCCCTTCAAAGTTGTTTGGATTATTATTTGAATTAAACTGCTGTATGCCGAACGGCACGTACAGTGGTGTGAGAGGGGGCACATATTAGAACCTACTCGATTGGATAATGAATATTCTCGTTATTATAAGCCTAATGCATTGAATTTACAATCTGGTGTATTCTAGAGCTTCTGAGAGCGTATTTGAGTATTTTTGACTCCAAAAAAATTCTGGAGTGAGATGTTTTATAAAAAGATTATTTGAAAATTATAATTAAAAATGATATAATGTGTATAATATGTATAGTGAGTATGAAACATATTGAGAAGGAGGAGACCTATTTATGACTATTCGTAAAAATATTACTTTAAAGCAAGAAGATTATGATTTAATTTCAAATTTTATTTTAAAAAAAGGATATAATTTTTCAGAGTTTTTAAGAGAAACAGCCTTAAAAAGAATAAAACAAGAAGAAGAAATAAGTTTATTAGATTTTTTAAATTCAAATATTTCTTTATTATCAAAAGAAGAACAATTAGAAATAGATAGTAAAAACATTGATTTTTCAGATATAAGTGGAGAGGAATTGAAATTAGAAGATGTTTTATAAGGTTTTATATAAAAAAGAAGCTAAAAAGTTTATAAAGAAAAACAAAATTTATGGAATTAAATTTATGAAAGCATTTGATGAAATTTCAAAAGATAAAAATAAAATATTTGAATATGATATAAAAAAATATATTCATAAAGATTATTATGATATATTTAGAATGAGAATAGGAGATTATAGAGCAATATTTAGAATTATAGATACTGAAATTGTCATATTAGTTTTTGATATTGATAGCAGGGGTGAAATATATAAAAAATAAGCCATATTTTTCATTCTAAGCGATTTTAAAAGTTAAGGGGCACAAAAATGTACTGACCCCAAAAAGTTGGACAAATTTAATTTAACTTATTAATAAGGATTGATTTCTGTAAGAAGCAGGAGTTAATCCTTTTAATTTTTCTTTTATTCTTTTGTTATTATAATAATCTATGTATTTTTCTATTGCTTTCTCCAATTCTTCTAATGTTTTGTAATTATCTTCTTGATCATAAAACATTTCAGATTTTAATAATCCGAAGAAACATTCCATTAATCCATTATCTAAACTATTTCCTTTTCTTGACATACTTTGAATTATCTTCTTTTCACTTAATATTTTCTGATAAGAAACATGTTGATATTGCCAACCCTGATCACTATGAAATATTAAATTTTCATAATTTTCATTTTCTTTAAATGCCGAATTTAACATATTATATATTTGTTTCAAGTTAGGACTTTGAGAAATATCATATGAAACTATATATCTTCCATAAGCATCTAATATTGGTGATAAGTATAGTTTATCTCCTCTTAAATTAAATTCTGTTACATCTGTAAACCATTTTTGGTTTGGAGCTGTTGCTTCAAAATCTCTATTAATATG
>NZ_JADBHL010000057.1:0-227 GCF_014892235.1 Sneathia sp. DSM 16631
TTACCATCAGCACTAATAGTTACATTACCTTTGATATGTTTGTTTTCACCTTGTACAGTAACATGACCTTTACCATCAGCTTCTACACTAGCAGTAGTCTTCTTACCTTTACCAGCAGAAACATTAGAGTTAGCATTTAAAGTAACTTCACCATTAACAATACTGTTTTGACCTTTAATAGTAGCAGTACCATTAGTATTAGCATTACCTTCTAACTTGTTAACACC
>NZ_JADBHL010000058.1:0-227 GCF_014892235.1 Sneathia sp. DSM 16631
GGTGTTAACAAGTTAGAAGGTAATGCTAACACTAATGGTACTGCTACTATTAAAGGTCAAAACAGTATTGTTAATGGTGAAGTTACTTTAAATGCTAACTCTAACGTTTCTGCTGGTAAAGGTAAGAAGACTACTGCTAGTATAGAAGCTAATGGTAAGGGTCATGTTACTGTACAAGGTGAAAACAAACATATCAAAGGTAATGTAACTATTAGTGCTGATGGTAA
>NZ_JADBHL010000059.1:0-203 GCF_014892235.1 Sneathia sp. DSM 16631
GGTAAGGGTCATGTTACTGTACAAGGTGAAAACAAACATATCAAAGGTAATGTAACTATTAGTGCTGATGGTAAGTTCGGTGCTGATAATACTAATGGTGTTAACAAGTTAGAAGGTAATGCTAATACTAATGGTACTGCTACTATTAAAGGTCAAAACAGTATTGTTAATGGTGAGGTTACTTTAAATGCTAACTCTAATGT
>NZ_JADBHL010000006.1:0-63244 GCF_014892235.1 Sneathia sp. DSM 16631
TTTTATCTTTTCTTGTAAGTTTACTCATAAAAAAACTGCACCTCCAATCTTGTGTCCAAGATTTTGGGTGCAGTACAGAAAAAACTCGCCTTTTTTTTACCATGCAGAATTAATTAATACTTCTTCGCCATATCCACCATTCATTTTTTGAGGGTTAGTTGAGTTGTAGGCACGTTGTACTCTAATACCTCTTATACCAACTTCTCTTGCAGCTAGGATATCGTCATCACTGTCTCCATAGTGTATAGCTACATTATGTTTTTTAATGTAGTATGATTTATCATATTTATATCCACCAGTTGGTGTATCTCTTGTGTATTCAATATAAACTTCGTATGGAAGATTAAAGAATCTCTTTAAAGTTCTTGATAATCTAGTTGAAGTATAGTTTTTTTGACCACGAAGTGGAGTTCTACCTGTTATGAAGAAGATTCTATCTCCTCTTTTTAAGTGCATATTTATTAAATCTTGTGCAGATTTTTTAGGTATAGAAAATTCATCTCCACTTTTTGAAACAAAGTCCCAGAACTTTTGATTGAATAAATAGCTTACTGGATTTTTAGGATCAGTTTGGAAGTGATCTTGACCATATCTAAAATATCCACTAGAGTGAACTAGAGTATCATCAATATCAAAACTTACGTTAATAGGTGGTTGACCTTTTAAACTGTTTTCAATATCTTCTACTGAAACGAAATGTACTGCCTTTTGCACATTGTCAGTTGAATAAAAACCTTGATGTGTGTAAGGTACTTTTGGACCTGTAGCCATAGCTAAAGTAGCTAATGTTAAGAATAATAAACTAACTTTTTTCATATATATCCTCCTATATTTAATATGCAATAAAGTGTACCTCAAAATTGGGAGATGTCAATATATATTATAAAAAAAAGATTAATTACTTAATCTTTAAATGGTAATATGGTTGGGCTGGCTGGATTCGAACCAACGCATGGTGGAGTCAAAGTCCACTGCCTTACCGCTTGGCTACAGCCCATCAACTGACAAACAAAATTATATAATCAATAATGATATTTGTCAAGAATATTTAAAATAATCCAGGAATCTTAAGTCCACCTGTAACTGTTTCCATTTCAGATTCAGCTAATGCATCAGCTTTAGCTGTAACTTCTTTAATAGCAGTTAGGATTAAATTTTCAAGTTCTGAAGCATCTTTTTCAGATACAGCTTCTTCTAATATTTCTTTACTTATTTTTATATCAACTAATTCCTTTTGTCCATTAGCTTTAACAACTATTTGTCCACCAGCAACAGAATGTTCAATGATCTTATCTTTTAAATCATCTTGAATTTGAAGCATAGCTTCTTGCATTTGTTTTGCTCTTTTGATTATATCTACTTGACTAGTAGATGAACCAGCAGATTTTATCTTTCTTACCATAACTCCTCCGATTAAAAAAAAAGATGGTGGCGAGGGAAGGATTCGAACCTTCGAAGGCTGAGCCGGCAGATTTACAGTCTGCTCCCTTTGGCCACTCGGGTACCTCGCCAGTGGTGCCGCTTATCGGAATCGAACCAATCACCTACTGATTACAAGTCAGTTGCTCTACCAAATGAGCTAAAGCGGCATATTAATGGCGGAAGTGACGAGACTTGAACTCGCGACATCTTGCGTGACAGGCAAGCACTCTAACCAACTGAGCTACACCTCCGCGTATGGTGGTCACAATTGGGCTCGAACCAATGACCCCCTGCTTGTAAGGCAGGTGCTCTCCCAACTGAGCTATGCGACCATATATTGTTTGGTAGGGCCTAGGAGAATCGAACTCCTGTTGCCGGGATGAAAACCCGATGTCCTAACCACTAGACGAAGGCCCCAAACCTTGTTCCCCTTGGAACAAGATATATAATATCAAAAAAAAAAATGATTGTCAACAATTTTTTATCAAAAAAATTATTTTATCCATTTGACCATCTCTTCCTTGTAGGAAATATGAGGTCTTCTTTCTTCTGCCTTATACCCAATAGCCATGATAGAAATTGGAATTAGATTACTAGGCAAGTCTAAAATTTCTTTTGTAATTTCTTCGGCATTATCATTATCTAATATACCCATCCATACAGTTCCAAGTCCCATATGCGTAGCCATTATAGCTATATTTTCTAAAGATGCTGCACAGTCTTGTATTAAAAATGTCATATTAGGATCTTTTGATTTATCACCACATGCTAAAATTGCAACTGGTGCAGTTTCAAAAGCCTTACCATAAGGATGTTTTAAGAAAAATTCATGTAAGACATCTTTGTTTTCAATGACATAAAAAATTCTAGGTTCTTTTTTATGTGCAGATGGAGCAGCAATCGCACCTCTTAATAGTTCTTTTATAGTATCTTCATCTAAATTTTGACTAGTAAAACTTCTTATGCTTCTTCTATCAAAAATTTCTTTCATATTACCACCTCTATTACTTATTATATCATTAAAAAACTAGAAAAAAAAGGATATAAATGATATAATGTACATATTAATATAAATAGGGAGAAGAGTATGGAAAATAAAAATTATGGTTCAGATGACATAACTGTCCTTGAGGGATTAGAAGCTGTTAGAAAAAGACCAGGTATGTATATAGGAACAACATCATCAAGAGGTTTACATCATCTAGTGTGGGAAACAGTAGATAATAGTATAGATGAAGCATTAGCTGGCTATTGTGATACTATAATTGTTAGAATGTTAGAAGATAATTACATAGAAGTTGAAGATAATGGACGTGGAATTCCTATTGATATGCATAAGACTGGTAGACCAACACTTGAGGTCGTAATGACAATACTTCACGCTGGTGGGAAGTTTAATGACAAAAATTACACATACTCAGGTGGACTACATGGTGTAGGAGTTTCTGTAGTTAATGCGTTATCAACAGATTTGATTGCAACTGTTACAAGAGATGGGAAAATAGTAAGACAAACATTTTCAAAAGGTAAGCCTACTACAGATTGCACACAAATAGGTACAGCAAGTCTTGATAAACATGGGACAATAATCAGATTTAGACCTGATGAAGAAATATTTGAAGAAGTTCTATTTGAATATAATATACTAAAAGAAAGATTAAAAGAATTAGCATATCTTAATACAGGATTAAAGATAATATTAAGAGATGAAAGAGATTTAGAAAGCATAAAAGAAGAAGTATTTCATTTTGAAGGCGGAATAAAAGATTATGTTGGAGAATTAATTAGTGATGATAAGGTAATATCACCAATAATCTACATGAAAGATAATGCAAAAATAACTGGTGGTAAGATTGTTGAAGTTGAAATAGCTCTTGCTTATAGAGAAAATACACAAGCAATAGTGGAACACTCATTTGTAAATAATATTAATACATATGATGGTGGTACACATGTTCAAGGATTTAGAACAGCTTTAACAAGAACAGTTAATGATGTTGCAAAGAAATTAAATTTACTAAAAGATAAAAAAGATGAAAATCTACAAGGTTCAGATGTTAGAGAAGGTATCGTTAGTGTTATAAACATAAAATTCCCTGAACCACAATTTGAAAGTCAAACAAAATCAAAATTAGGAAGTAGTGAAGCTCAATCAGCAGTTTCTAGTGTAGTTAATAATAAATTAAAACTATACTTAGAAGACCATCCTAAAGAAGCAACAGCTATAATAGAAAAGATGATAATATCTAAAAAAGCTAGAGAAGCTGCAAAAAATGCAAGAAACAACATATTAAGAAAAAATCCATTAGAAATAGGGTCACTACCTGGTAAGTTAGCAGATTGTTCATCTAAAAAGAGTGAAGAATGTGAAATTTACATAGTCGAAGGAGATTCAGCTGGTGGATCAGCTAAACAAGGAAGAGATAGAAAAATTCAAGCTATACTACCACTTAGAGGTAAAATATTAAATGTTGAAAAAGCTGTATTACATAAGATGTTAGAAAACAATGAAATAAAAGCTATGGTTACAGCATTTGGTACTAATATAGGTGATAATTTTGATATTTCAAAATTAAGATATGGTAAGATAATAATAATGACAGATGCTGATGTTGATGGAGCACATATTAGAACATTGATGTTAACATTCTTCTTTAGATATTTAAGAGAATTAATTAATCAGGGTCATATATATATAGCACAACCACCTTTATACAAAGTACAAGTAGCAAAGAAAATAAAATACGCATATTCAGATGACGAATTAAAGAAAATAACAGGTGTTTTAGAAGAAGAAAGTAAAAAATACACTATACAAAGATATAAAGGGTTAGGAGAAATGAATCCTGAACAATTATGGGAAACAACTATGGATCCTGAAAATAGAACATTACTTAAGGTAACATTAGAAAATGCAAGTTATGCAGACAAGATGTTTAACATATTAATGGGAGATAAAGTAGAGCCAAGAAGACAATTTATAGAAGAACATGCAAAACATGTTAAAAACTTGGATATTTAGGAGAAGATAATGAACGAAAATGATGAAAATAACAAAAGAGTAGACGAGGTTATGGACACGTCTAAAAAGGAACAAGAAATCCCTATATTCATAGAAGATGAAATAAAATCATCATATCTTGATTATTCTATGAGTGTCATAGTTTCACGTGCATTACCAGATGTACGTGATGGTCTTAAGCCAGTGCATAGAAGAGTCTTGTTTGCTATGAATGATATGGGAATGACATACAACAGTCCATATAAAAAATCAGCAAGAATTGTTGGGGAAGTTTTAGGTAAGTACCACCCACATGGTGATACTGCTGTATACAATACAATGGTAAGAATGGCACAAGATTTTAATAGTAGATATATGCTAGTTGATGGACATGGAAATTTTGGTTCAGTTGACGGAGACTCAGCAGCAGCTATGAGATATACTGAAGCAAGAATGGCAAAGATTGCTAATGAAATGCTTTTAGATATCAATAAAAATACTATAGACTTTAGAAAAAACTTTGATGAAACTTTAGATGAACCAGTTGTATTACCATCAAAATTACCTAACTTACTAGTAAATGGTACAACAGGTATAGCAGTAGGTATGGCTACAAATATACCTCCACATAATCTAGCAGAAGTTTGTGATGGTATAGTTTCATTAATAGATAATAGAGATATAACTATAGATGAATTAATAGAACATATTAAAGGACCTGACTTTCCAACTGGAGGTATAATAAATGGTAAACAAGGTATTTATGATGCTTACAGAACAGGTAGAGGTAAGGTACAAGTTGCAGGTAAGGTAGATATACAAACTAATGCACATGGTAAATCAAGCATAGTAATTACAGAAATACCTTATCAAGTTAATAAGGCAAAGCTAGTTGAAAAAATAGCAGAACTATACAGACAAAAGAAAATTACAGGTATAACAGATATTAGAGATGAATCAAATAAACATGGAATAAGAATAGTAATAGATGTTAAGAAAAATGAAGAACCTGAATTAATCTTAAATATGCTATACAAATACACAGATTTACAAACAACATTTGGTGTAATAATGTTAGCGTTAGTTAATAATGTGCCTAAAGTACTAAATTTAAAACAAATACTATCTAAGTATCTAGAACATAGATATGAAGTTGTAGAAAGAAGAACTAAATTTGATCTTGATAAGGCTAAGAGAAGAGCCCATATTTTAGAAGGATTTAGAATAGCATTAGATAACATTGATGAAATAATTAAATTAATTAAATCATCTAAAGATGCTAATATTGCAAAAGATAGATTGATGAGTGAATTTATGTTCTCAGAAATACAAGCTAAATCTATACTAGACATGAGATTACAAAGACTAACAGGACTTGAAAGAGATAAGATAGAACAAGAATATAGTGAATTACTAGCACTAATTGAGGAGTTAGAAGAAATTTTACAAAGTTCAGATAAGAAGTATGAAATAATAAAACAAGAAGTATTAGAATTAAAAACTAATTACGGAGATAAAAGAAGAACAGAAATACAAAATAAGCGTAATGAAATTGATGCAGAAGATTTAATAAAAGAAGAAGATGTAGTTGTAACTATAACTAACAAAGGGTACGTTAAAAGAATAACTACTGCTTCATATAAGTCACAAAGAAGAGGTGGAGTTGGAGTAAATTCAATTAACACAGTGGAAGATGATGAAGTAAGTGACATATATACAGTTAAAACTCTAGATAGATTATTAGTCTTCACTGATAAAGGTAAAGCATATAGTATAAAAGTATATGAAATACCAGAAGCAAGTAAACAAGCAAGAGGAAGATTAATTAGTAATATAATAAATCTTGGAGAAAATGAAAATGTAAGTGCAATACTTAATACTTCAGGTTCAAATGAAAATTCACAAATTTTAATAGTTACAAGAAAAGGTATAGCTAAGAAGATGGATATTAAGCTATTTATGAATATTAATAAATCAGGTATAAGAGCAATAACTCTTAAAGAAGATGATGAATTAGTATTTACAGATATATGTAGCGAAGAAAATGAAGTGTTTGTTGCAACAAAGAAGGGTCTTGCTATAAGATTTGAGTCTAAAGATATTCGTGCTATGGGACGTAGTGCAAGTGGAGTAAGAGCAATTAAATTAAATAAAGACGATATAGTAGCAAGTGCATGTATTGTAGATAAAAATAAGAAAAATGAAGTATTAACTGTAACTAGTGAAGGTTATGGAAAAAGAACTGATATAGAAGAGTATAAGGTTCAAAATAGAGGTGGAAAGGGATTAAAGAACTTTAAGATAACACCTAAAACAGGAGATATAGTAAGTTCTATACTAGTAGATGATAGTGTTAAAGAAATAATGCTAATAACTAAAGAAGGAACATTAATAAGAACAAAAATAAATGAAATTTCAAAAATTAGTAGATCTACATCAGGAGTTAGAATTATGAAACCTAAGAATGATGATGTTGTAACTTCAGTTGCATTAGCACCAGAAGGAGAGGAAGAAAATGACTAAAAAAAGATTTCTATTTCTATTAACTAATGAAGAAGAAATGGAAAAAGCAAGTAAGTTTTCAGAAGCTGTAAGAAAAAAGCTAAATGATGTTGATGTGATAGCTCTTTATGTTAAAGATGTTATGAAATATGAAATGTTTTTAAATAACATGAATGGTTATGGTATACAAAGTCCAGCATCTATGGTTGTTGAGGAATACAGAGAAATAGAGACTAAAGTGTATGAAAAAATAAAGAAAAAAGCTGTAGAATATTTTGATAAAGTCTATAGTAAAGAAGGAGACACACACGAAGTCTTATTAGAAGAAATGAAGGCGTATGATGCACTAGTAGTTGTTAAATCTGAAGATTTAACACCAGCTATGAAAAATCTTTTAAGAGATCACTATAAACCATTAATAATTTTAGGAGATAAAAAAGAATATTCAATAGATAAGATACTTATGCTAAATGATGGAGGATATAAGGTAAATAAATCTATATTTGCCTTCTTCCACTTGTTTGGTGAACAAAATATTGATGTATTAAGAGTAAATATAAATGAGACAAATAGATTAACTGAAAGATTTGGAAATGTTTGTAATGTAATAGATGAAACTAGTGATGATGTTTATTCTACAATAATGGAATACGTACCTAAATATGATATGGTAATTATTGGAGAATTAAGATTTACTATTTTATTTGAAAGATTAACAGGACAAACTGGTATAAAAATAATTGAAAATACAGATACTACAATATTTATGGGGTGATTATTTTGGAAGATAAAAATTTACATGTTAAATTATCTGTAAAAGTTTTTGAGACTATAATTTCATGGTTATTAGGTTTTAATTTTTTAATAGCAATATTGCTATTTTTCAAAGGTTTAAAAATATTTAATATGTTACATAAGAGCTTAACATTAAGCTCTTCATTTGTTGATTTAGTAACAGTTTTAGTTAAAAATGATGGTGAATTAAAAGGCTTACAAAAACTGATGGAAATTTATCACATTTTCACTATTATAACTGTAATAGTGGTAGCGATATTTATAATAATAAGGCTTGCTAGAAGAGAACAAGATAAATTACTTAAATTTATGTATATAATAATGATAAGCTTTATAATCTTTGCAAACTTTTTAATATATTTAACTAATGATCTATTTTATGCATTAAAGAGCATAAATGAAAGAATATATACACAAGAATTATCTAAAGTTTTACACCTTTTACAAAAAATGCAAAATATTAAAGATACAAGATATATAATATTAATTACGTTTGGAATAACAATGCTATTAGGTTTAGTATCAATAATAGTATATATATACGAGGTTGTTCAAAAGAAAGATGAAGTATTTTTCCCAAGATTAAATCGTTTCCTATACTTACTACCAATAGTAGTGTTTATTGTATTAGCGGTATCAAGATATACTGTAATTAAAAATTCAAGTGTAATAAAACCATTTGATTACTATATCCTAGGGTATGACATAGATGAAAAGAATAATATAATACCTGTGTCTTATGTTAATAATAAGAAAATTGAAGAAAAGTACCTAGATCCATATATAGCTAATTTCCTAGAAAAAGGATTAGCATTTGATATACAAAAAGAAGATAGAACTTTAGAAAAAAATAAGAGTATGAAAGTTTCAATTTCATATAATGTAGATCAAGCCAATGAA
Source organism: Sneathia sp. DSM 16631 (assembly GCF_014892235.1). Taxonomy (NCBI): domain Bacteria; kingdom Fusobacteriati; phylum Fusobacteriota; class Fusobacteriia; order Fusobacteriales; family Leptotrichiaceae; genus Sneathia; species Sneathia sp. DSM 16631. The sequence goes on from NZ_JADBHL010000006.1 coordinate 8,621, forward strand.
TTGGGATTAAAGATAAAAGGTATAACAGGTTATGTAAAGAATAAGGATAAACCTGAACTGCTAAAAGATGTTAAGAAATTAAATAAAAAGTCACTCTTACACTTATTGAAAAAATATGAAATTAAATATATAAATAAGAATAAGAATGATGATATGTGTGGATATTATTATGGCACTGATAGAAATAATAATATTGAAGTGTTTGTCATATCAAAGGTAAATACAGATACTATACCATTAAAATACAAACTAAGAATGCAACCTACAAATAGTGTCTTTGTATATCAAATACTTTATTTAGGTAATGTATTTATAAACCAAAAAGGAGATGCTATGGGTTATACAGCTATTAATAATGAAAATGGTGTCTTATACGAAGGAGATAAACAACTAATTAATGAATATTTAAAAGAAAGTAAGATATCAAAATTTTAGTAAGAAGGGATAAAAATGGAAGATAAAATTACAAAAATAGAAGAACAAATTTTAAAAGAACTAAAAAATGTAATTAGTCTTGATAAGTTAAATGAAGTTAGGGTAAAAGCCTTAGGTAAAAAAAGCGAATTTAGTATGCTTTTAAAAGAAATGGTTAACCTTAGTGGAGATGAAAGAAAAGAATTAGGTAAAAGAATAAATGAAACAAAAAATTTAATCAAGGATAGAATTGATGAGGCAGCACTTAATATTAAAGAAAATATAAAGAAAGAAAGAATTAAAAAAGAAAGTATAGATATTAGCTTGCCAGGTAAAAAACAAAATCATGGAAGCTTACATCCAATTACAAAAACAGTTTTGGAAATTAAGTCTATTGTTTCTGAAATGGGATTTGATATATCAGATGGACCAGAAGTTGAATTAGTGAAATATAATTTTGATGCATTAAATATACCTAAAACACACCCTTCAAGAGAAAAAACAGATACTTTCTATATTACAGATGAAGTAGTCCTAAGAACACAAACTTCACCTATGCAAATTAGATACATGTTAGAACATAAACCACCATTTAGAATGATTTCATTAGGTAAAGTATATAGACCAGACTATGATGTTTCTCATACTCCTATGTTCCACCAAGTAGAAGGTTTAATGGTTGGTGAAGATGTATCATTTGCTAACTTTAAAGCAATGTTAGAATTAATAGTAAAAAGAATATTTGGTCAAGAAAGAAAAGTAAGATTTAGACCTCATTTCTTCCCGTTTACAGAACCTAGTGCAGAAATGGACGTAGAATGTGGTGTATGTAAAGGTAAAGGATGTAGAGTTTGTAAAAACAGCGGTTGGCTTGAAATTTTAGGTAGTGGTATGGTTAATCCTAAAGTATTAGAAGCTGGAGGAATAGACCCTAAAAAATATCAAGGTTTTGCATTTGGAATAGGGCTTGAAAGAGTAACAATGCTAAAATATGGTATAGATGATTTGAGAGCATTTTTTGAAAATGATATTAGATTCTTGGAACAATTTTAGGGGGTATTAAAAATGTTAATTTCATTAAATTGGTTAAATGAATATGTAGATATAAAGGATAAGAGTACTAGCGAATTAGAAAATGCTTTAACCATGATAGGACAAGAAGTAGAAAAAATTGAAGTTAAATACGATTACTTAAAAACAGTAGTAACTGCAAAAATTGTAGAATACAGTAAGGTAGAAAATTCAGATCACTTAACTTTATGTAAAGTAGATACTGGTGATGAAATATTACAAGTAATATGCGGAGCGCCTAATCATAAATTAGGAGATGTAGTATGTCTTGCTAAAATAGGTACAAAATTAGATGAAGATTTTGAAATAAAGAAGGGTAAGATAAGAGGAATTGAATCTTACGGTATGCTATGTTCTATGAAAGAATTAAAGTTAGGTGAAGAATCTGATGGTATAATAATACTTCCTCAAGACACAAAATTAGGTATACCTTTAAGTGAATATTTCGGTAAGAGTGATACAGTATTTGAATTAGAAATTACTCCTAATAGACCCGATTGCTTATCATATTTAGGTATAGCAAGAGAATTAAGTGCTTACTACAACATAGAACTTAAAAAACCACAAATTAGTATAAATGAATGTAGTGAAGATATAGACTATAAGGTAAAGATTCAAGATACTACATTATCAAATAGATATTTAGTTAGAATAATCAAAGGAATACAAGTTAAAGAAAGTCCTGAGTGGTTAAAGGATAGACTTGAAGTATTAGGAATTAAGAGTATTAATAATATAGTTGATATATCAAATTATGTAATGTTAGAACTAGGACAACCTAATCATATATATGATTTAGATAAATTAGCAAGTAGTTTAGAAATTAGAAGAGCAAACGATAAAGAACATTTTGTTTGTTTAGATGGAAAAGAAATTGACCTAACAAATGAAGATATAGTTGTAACTTCAAATGATAAGCCAGTTTGCCTAGCAGGTGTTATGGGTGGTTTAGATACTAGTGTGACATCAGAAACAAAAAATATATTAATTGAAACAGCACATTTTGAAAATATAATGGTTAGAAGAAGTTCAAGACGTCATGCTATCTTCACAGAATCATCATATAGATTTGAAAGATGGGTAGATACAATATCACTTGATAATGCTTCAAGAAGAATAGCACAATTAGTAGAACAATTAGCTGGTGGTAACTTACAAAAAGGCTATGTAGAAGACTATACTCATAAGCCAGAATTACCTACATCAACTTTAGAATTATCAAAATTAGCTAAGTTTATTGGTAAAGTAGTTCCAAAGGATAAAGTTTTAGATATATTTAAAAAGCTTGAAATAAAGGTAGAAGATAAGGGTGAACAATTAGTATTAACACCTCCATGCTTTAGATCTGACTTATTAGTCCCACAAGACTATTATGAAGAAGTAATAAGAATGTACGGTTTTGATAATATAGAAAATATATTACCTAAGTTAGATATTAAAAAAGATCTATTAATGGATAATACAAAATTAAATTGTGATGTAAAATTAATACTAGCATCATTAGGATTAAGAGAAGTAATAAACTATAGCTTCATACCTAAAGTAGCATTTGGACAAATAAAATGTGATGAAAAGGATTTAATAGAAATTTCAAATCCAATAACTGAAGACTTTGCAGTAATGAGACCTACATTTATGTATAGTTTAATAAAAAATGCAGTAGATAACTTTAATAGAAGTGTGCAAAGAATACATTTCTTTGAAGTAGGTAGAGCCTTTGTTGAAGGGAAAGAACTTACAAAAATAGGTATAATATTATCTGGTACAAAACAAAAGGATATATATAACGCTGAAACACAATATGATTTTTATGATATGAAGGGAATAGTAGAAGAACTATTTACTAGATTAAATATAAAGTCATATACAATTACAAGAAGTGAAAATAAGAGCTTACATGGTGGAAGATCAGCAGATATTTATGTAGGTAAAAATCTTTTAGGTTCATTTGGACAAATACATCCAGACCTAGAAGAAACATTCAATTTAGAAGGTAAGTCTACTATATACTGTGAACTAAACTTAGATGAAATGAAGAAATATATAAGTAAAAACTTCAAATATAATACACTAAGTAAGTATCAATTAGTTACAAGAGATATTGCTTTTGCTGTAACAGAAGATACTATGGTAGGTAATGTTATTAAATCTATCGAAAAAATAGATAAGTTAGTTAAAAAAGTTGAATTATTCGATGTATATAAGGGAATAGGTGTAAGCAGTGGATATAAGAGCTTTGCTATAAAAATATATATGATAGATAATGAAAAGACTTTATCAGAAAATGAAATAAATAAAGTAATAGAAAAGATAAAAAATAAGGTAATAAACCAATATGGTGCAAGCGTAAGATAGAAGGTGAATAGTATGAAAAAAATATTATCTAGTTTAGTGTTGATATTGTCTATTATGGCATGTTCAATGGGGCCTAGAAATGTATATTTATCAAATGGAGAAATAAATACATTTGCAACTAAGAAAATTAATTTTTCTACAAATGCAATAGTTGGTAATGTAAGGTTAAGAAATAATAATACTATGGTTAAAAATGGATACATATATTCAGATATAAACTATAGTTGTAAGATACTAGGTGGAGCTTTAGCTAATGTTGAAGGTATTGTGAAGATAAAATATGAATTAGAAGTAGTGGATAATAAGTTATTTATAAAATCACCAGAATTACTTTCAATAAAGACAAATAATAATCTAATACCAGATTCTACTGTTAGACAAGCAGTTTCTAGTATTGTAGTCAACACATTAGAATTAAAAGAACTACATGACTTTAGAGAAAATCATGTTGTAGTAAAAGATATTGTAATAGGATCAAATAATATATTATTAGTAACGGAGTAAGTAAATGGAAAATAACAAGTGGGATTTAACCTATATTTTTAAAACAGATGAATTATGGAATGAAAGCTTTGATGAAGCAAAAGAAGTAATTAAAGATATAAAAAAATATGAAGGTAAAATTACAAAGAGTTTAGAAGGTTTTAAGGAATTTTTAAAAGAAAAAGAAATAATAGATTTAAAAGTTGAAAAACTATACATGTATGCACATTTAAATCATGATGCAGATACAAGTGTTTCAAAGTATCAAGAAATGTTTTCTAAGATACAATCATTATACGCAAAATATTATGAATATTGTTCATTCATTGTAACAGAAATGAAGGATAATAAAGATAAGATAGAAGAATATCTAAAAGATGATGAATTAAAAGAATATAGACAACATTTTAAAGAAGTATTCTTAAGATTCTCTCATGTATTAAGTGAAAAAGAAGAAAAAATATTAGCAAGTTTTTCTGAAATATCACAAGCACCATATAATATATTTACATCATTAAATGATACTGACATCACTTTTAAAGATGTAATGGGAGAAAATTTAAATGATAAGAATTTTACAGTCTTTTTAGAATCAAAAGATAGAGAAAAAAGACGTATTGCTTACGAAAATCTTTATGAAGGATACAAACAATTCAGTAATACATATGCAAACATTTTATCTACAAATGTAAAAATGAATAATTTAAATGCAAAACTGTTAAAATATGATAGTGCAAGACAACAATCAATGCTTCAAGATAATATAGATGAAAAGGTGTATGATAATTTAGTAGAAACTGTTAATAAGAATCTATATAGACTACATGAATATATGGAATATAGAAAGAATATACTAGGTTTAGATAAACTTAATATGTATGACTTGTATGTCTCAACAGCAAAGAATTTTGATGTAAGCTATACTATAGAAGAAGCTAAAGAAATTATGTTTGAAGCATTAAAACCTTTAGGACAAGATTATTTAAATATCTTAAAGAAGTGTTTTGATGAACATTGGATAGACTTTACAGTTAATGATAACAAGATGGGTGGAGCATATTCTAGTGGAGGATATGAAACTAAGCCATATATACTAATGACATGGAAGGATAATTTATCTTCACTATTTACATTAGCACATGAAATAGGTCATAGTATACATTCATATTATTCAAGACATAATCAAACATATATTAATTCATCATATAAGCTATTTTTAGCAGAAATTGCATCAACAACTAATGAAAATCTTTTAACTAATTATCTATTAGAAAAGTATAAAGATAATAAGGAAGCATTAATCTGCATATTAAATGATCACTTAGATGGATATAAGGGGACAGTATTTAGACAAACACAGTTTGCAGAATTTGAACAAGAAATACATAAATTAGATAAGAATGGTGAAGCTCTAACAGCTAAAAGATTGTGCGATAGTTACAAGAAAATAAACGAAAAGTACTATGGTAACAATGTAATAACAGATGATATGATATCATATGAATGGGCAAGAATACCACATTTCTACTATTTCTTCTATGTATATCAATATGCAACAGGATTTAGTTGTGCTGTATATTTTGCAAATAGTATATTAAATGGTGGAAAAGAAGCTGTAGAAAGATATATAAACTATCTAAAAGCAGGATGTTCAAAATTCCCACTTGAAATATTAAAAGATGCAGGTGTTGATATTTTAAACGGAACAGTAATAAATAAAGCGTTGGAAGAGTTTTCTAACAAATTAGAGGTATTGAAAACATTGTGATACTATGGTATAATGAATAAGAAAAATTAAGAAAGGTGGATTACACAAATGAGTAATATTAAATACCAAACAGTTATTGAAGACATTTATGCAAGAGAAATCCTTGACTCAAGAGGAAATCCTACAGTTGAAGTAGAAGTTTACCTTGAAGGTGGAGCAATGGGTAGAGCTTCAGTTCCATCAGGAGCATCAACAGGTGTTCACGAAGCTGTTGAATTAAGAGATGGAGATAAGAGCAGATACTTAGGTAAAGGGACATTAAAAGCTGTTGAAAATGTAAACACAATAATAGCTGAAAATGTAATCGGAATGGATGCACTTGACCAAGTTGCAATAGACGAAGCTATGATCAAATTAGATGGAACTCCAAACAAAGCTAAATTAGGAGCTAATGCAATTTTAGGTGTTTCATTAGCAGTAGCTAAAGCAGCTGCAAACCAATTAGGATTACCATTATATAGATACTTAGGTGGGGTTAATGCTAAAGAATTACCAGTACCTATGATGAACATATTAAATGGTGGTGCACATGCTGATTCAGCAGTAGACGTTCAAGAATTCATGATACAACCAGTTGGAGCAAAAACTTATAAAGAAGCTTTAAGAATGGGTGCTGAAGTATTCCATCACTTAGGTAAATTATTAAAAGCTAATGGAGATTCTACAAATGTAGGAAATGAAGGAGGATATGCACCTTCTAAGATAAATGGAACTAAGGGAGCATTAGATATTATATCTAAAGCTGTTAAAGATGCTGGATACAAACTAGGAAAAGATATTACTTTCGCATTAGACGTTGCTTCATCAGAATTCTATGATACAAAGACTAAGAAGTATGTATTCAAAAGAGAAGGTGGAGAAAAGACTGCTGAAGAAATGGTTGCATGGTTCGAAGAATTATGTAAAGAATATCCAATAGTTTCAATCGAAGATGGATTAGCTGAAGATGACTGGGAAGGATTCAAGCTAATGACTGATAAATTAGGTAAGAAATTACAAATAGTTGGTGACGACTTATTCGTAACTAATACTGAAAGATTAGCTAAAGGTATAGAAAAAGGTGTTGCTAACGCAATCTTAATTAAATTAAATCAAATAGGAACATTAACAGAAACTCTAGATGCAATAGAAATGGCTAAGAAAGCAGGATACACTGCAGTTGTTTCACACAGATCAGGAGAAACTGAAGATGATACTATAGCAGACGTTGCAGTTGCAACTAACGCAGGACAAATTAAGACAGGTTCAGCTTCAAGAACTGATAGAATAGCTAAATACAATCAATTATTAAGAATTGAAGACGATTTAGCAGGACAAGCTATCTACAAAGGATTAAAAGCTATATATGTAATTAAATAGTAATTTATATTAAGCAAGAACAACTAATAAGTTGTTCTGCTTTTTTTATAGAAAAAATTAATTTTTTATGGTATAATTTTAATATTAAAATGAATACGGAGGGACTAGAATGTTTGAAATTAAGTTACCAGATGGTAGTGTGAGAAAATGTGAGCAGGAACTTACTGTTTTAGATTTTGCTAAAAACCTTTCTATTAGCTTATCTAAAAAAACAGTAGGGGCAATATTTAATGGCGTGCAAGTGGATGTATCTTACACCTTAAAAGAAGCTGGAGAACTGAAATTAATCACGTTAGATAGTGAATTAGGAATTAATATCTTAAGACACAGTACAACACATATTATGGCACAAGCTGTAAAAAGATTATACCCTAATACAAAATTAGCAATAGGTCCAGTAATTGAAAATGGATTTTACTATGATTTTGATCCTGAAAAGCCATTTACAGATGAAGATATACAAGCTATAGAAAAAGAAATGCATAAGATTATCAAGGAAGATTATAAGTTTGTAAGACATATGTTTAGTGTAAATGAATTAATAGAAAAGTATGAAAAAGAAGGAGAAATATATAAGGTAGAAATATTAAAAGGACTAGATTCTGATGAAGCTAGTGCATATACACAAGGTGAATTTTTCGATTTATGTAGAGGTACACATTTACCTTCAACAGGATATGTTAAGGCATTTAAATTAATGAGTAAAGCTGGTGCATATTGGAGAGGTAAATCAGAAAATAAGATGCTACAAAGAATATATGGTGTAGCCTTCCCTACAAAAGCTGAATTAGATGCATATTTAAATATGTTAGCTGAAGCAGAAAAAAGAGACCATAGAAAATTAGGAAAACAATTAGGATTATTCTTCCTAGATGAACATGGTCCTGGATTCCCATTCTTTTTACCTAAAGGTATGACTTTATTCTTAAGATTACAAGACCTATGGAGAAAAGAACATATAAAGGCAGGTTATAAGGAAATTAGAACACCTAATATGCTTGATAAAGAATTATGGGAAATTTCTGGACACTGGAAGAATTATAAAGAAAATATGTATACATCTGAAATAGATGAAAAAATATTCGCTATTAAACCTATGAATTGCCCAGGAGGGTTATTAACATACAAGAGTGAATTGAGATCATATAAGGATTTACCATTAAAATTAGCTGAAATGGGACATGTACATAGACATGAATTCTCAGGAGCATTACATGGTTTAATGAGAGTAAGAGCATTCACTCAAGATGATACACATATATTCTGTACAAAAGATCAAATAGAAGATCAAATTAAAGAAATAATAAGTTTATATGATAGATATTATAAGTTATTTGGATTTGAATATAATATTGAATTATCAACTAAACCTGAAAAAGCAATAGGTGATGATGCACTATGGCAAACAGCAGAAACTGCCTTAGAAAGAGCATTAAAAGCTGCAGGTAAAGAATTTAAATTAAATCCTGGTGATGGAGCATTTTATGGTCCTAAGATAGACTTTAAGATGAAGGATTCATTAGGTAGAATTTGGCAAACTGGTACAATACAATTAGACTTTAACCTACCAGAAAGATTTGATGCAACATATATAGGTGCAGATGGTGAAAAACATAGACCTGTAATGTTACATAGAGCTTTATATGGAAGTTTAGAAAGATTTATGGGTGTATTAATTGAACACTATGCAGGAGCATTCCCAGTATGGTTAGCACCAGTACAAGTTAAAATAATGTCAATTTCAGAAGAACAAAAAGAATTCTGTACAAACTTATATAACAAATTAATAGATTTAGGATTTAAGGCAGAATTAGATGTAAGAAACGAAAAGATAGGTTACAAGATTAGAGAAGCTAATTTTGTTGAAAAAGTACCTATTCAATTAGTAATTGGGAAAAAAGAATGTGAAACAAACAGTGTTAATGTTAGAAGACATGGTCAAACAGAAACACAAACTATGGGTATTGAAGACTTTATTTCTATGTTAAGTAAAGAAGTAGAACCAGAATTTTAGTATAAGAGGGGATATTATGTATTACGATATAGATCAACATGAGATAAGAAATATAGTTGATAAAAAAATTAAAGGTAGTTTTTTATATATGAGTATAGCTTTAATTGTTACATTCTTAACAGGCTATTTTACAGTTACAAATGAAGCAGTAAGAAGTACTAGTTATACCCTATTACCATTATTTTTAATATTACAATTTGTACTTCCTTTAAGTATGAGTTTGTTTATTTATAAGGCGAATGCTACTATATTAAGAGTAATGTTTGTAATATATTCAATATCAACAGGTGTTATATTATCATTTATTGCAGAATATTATACATTAGGAAGTGTTATAAGTGTATTATCAGGAACAATAGTATTGTTTTTAGTCCTAACAATTTATGGATATACAACAAAAAGTAACTTACAAAGTTATACAAGTTTCTTAGTTGTTGGAATAATTTCAATAATAATAATGTCTGTAATTAATATGTTTATAGGAAGTAATACACTTGATTTACTATTATCAGCACTAGCAGTAGTAGTATTTGTAATTTATACAGCATATGATACACAAAGAATAAAAAATACTATTATATCACTTTCGTATCAAGGTCAATTAGATTTGTTAGATAGGGTAGAAATAATTGGAGCATTATCACTATACCTTGATTTTATAAACCTATTTATATACCTTATTAGAATATTTGGAAGAAGAAAAGATTAATATATAAAGGTGGGATTAACTAATGGAAGGATATTTCAGTTTAGTATTACATGCACATTTACCATACGTACGTCATCCAGAATACAAAGAGTTTTTGGAAGAAGATTGGTTATATGAAGCAATTACGGAAACATATATTCCGTTCTTAATGATGTTTGAAAGATTACATAGAGATAATGTTGAATTTAATATAACATTAACTATGTCTGGAACATTAGCAAATATGTTAAAAGATGATCTATTAATGAGTAGATATTTACGTCATATGGACAAAATGGTGGAATTATGCGAAAAAGAATTAGATAGATTAAAAGATCAACCAGCATTTTTAAAAGTAGCAAGACATAATTATGATACATACAGAAATGCAAGACAATATTTCTTAGATTGCAATAGAGACTTAGTATCAAAATTTAGATATTTCCAAGATCTAGGGCATTTAGAAATTATACCAGTTACAGCAACACACGGTATGCTTCCTATGATGAAAGATTATAATAAGGTTGCAAATGCTCAAGTTTTACAAGCAAAAATAGATTACATGGAACATTTTGGAAGAGAACCAAAGGGTATATGGCTTGCTGAATGTGCATATTATCCAGGACAAGATAAGTATCTTGCTGAAAATGGAATAAGATACTTCTTAGTTGATGCACATGGTATAATGCATGCAGACCCAAGACCAATATATGGAGTTTATGCACCAGTTTATACAGAAAATGGTATTGCAGCTTTTGCAAGAGACCTTGAATCATCAGAACAAGTATGGAGTTCTGAAATAGGATATCCAGGTGATGGAACTTATAGAGAATTCCATAAAGATGCAGGTTATGAATTAGACTATGACTATATTAAACCATACTTACATAGTGATGGAGTAAGAAGAAATATAGGTATAAAGTATTTTGCAATAACAGATAAGAAAGGTACATATAAGGCAATATATGACCCAGAAGCAGCATATAACAAGGCAAAACAACATGCATATGACTTTGTATTTAATAGATCAAAACAATTAGAATATTTAGCATCAAAAATGAAACATAGAAAACCAATAGTAATATCACCATATGATGCAGAACTTTATGGTCACTGGTGGTATGAAGGTCCAATATTCTTGGAATATGTATTCCGTGCTATGCAAATTTCAAACTTTAAGAGCATAACACCTAGTCAATACTTAGATAAGTATCCTATGAATCAAGTTGTAAATGTTAGTATGTCAAGTTGGGGAGCTAATGGATACTTTGATGTTTGGGTAGATGGGTCAAATGACTATATTTATCGTCATTTGCATAAGGCTGCCGAAAAGATGTTAGAAATTGCTACATATGAACCAATGAATGATGTAGAAAGACGTGCAATGAATCAAATGGCAAGAGAATTAATGATGGCACAAACATCATGCTGGCCATTTATAATGTTCACAGGAACAATGGTAGGATATGCACATAAGAAGATATCAGACCACACAAATAGACTATTCAAACTATATGAAGATATAAAACACCATAGTGTAGATGAAGAATGGTTAAGAGAAATTGAAAGTAGAGATAATATATTTAGAAATATAGATTATAGAATTTATAGAGGATAAAATGAAAGAAATTTATTTAGATAATGCTGCAACTACTAAAGCTAGAAAAGAAGTTGTAAACTATATGGTAGATTGTATGGAACATAGCTATGCAAATGCAGATTCTATACATAATTTAGGTTTAAGTGTAGCAAAAAAAATAAATGATAATAAGAAAGTTTTTGAAAAGTTAGGACTGCCTAAAGATAGTATATATTTCACAGCAGGTGGTGGAGAAGCTAATAATATATTAATTAAAGCTGTTTGTAACAAATTTAAAAAGGGAAGAATAATATCAACGCCCATAGAACATCCGTCAATTATTAAAACATTAGAAAGCTTAAAGGGATTTGATGTTTGTTATTTAAAAGTTGATGAATATGGTAGGGTAGATGAAAATTCTCTAAAAGAATTACTAAATGAAGATACAATACTAGTTACTATTGCCTATGTTAATAGTGAATTAGGAACTATACAAGATATACCAAAATTATGTAGAATTACAAAGGAGAAGAATAAGGATATAGTTTTTCATACAGATTTTGTGCAAGGCTTAGGTCATGTAAAGGTAGATTTTAGTAAAATACCTGTTGATGCAGTTAGTTTTAGCTCTCATAAGATATATGGACCTAAAGGTGTTGGAGCTATATACATATCAAAGAAAATAAAGTTACAACCTGTTGTTTATGGCTCAAATAGTGAAAATGCATTTGTACCAAGAACATTAGCGAATGAACAAGTTCTAGGCTTTTTAAAAGCTATTAGTCTGTTAGATGATTTAGATATTGAACACCTAAGAGAAATAAAGGAATATACTTTAGAAAGATTAAAAGAAATACCGAATATTAGAATAAATTCTCCAGAATTTTCAAGCCCTGGTCTTTTAAATGTTTCATTTATTGGAGCAAGGGGAGAGATAATAATGAATTACTTATCAAGCATGAACATATATGTATCTACGGGTTCAGCGTGTTCTGTAAAGAAAGGTCCTAGTAGTGTAATAAAGGCGATAGGACTAGAAGATAAGTATTCTAGTGGAGTTATACGTCTTAGTTTTGGAAGGTATAACACTAAAGAAGATATAGATGAGTTCATAACTCAATTAAACATAGTATTGGGAATGATAAGGAGTGTAGCATAATGCTATATTCCTTATTTTATTTTACTTTATTTTGAAAAAAATTTTCATTTTTTTCAATTTTTTTCTTCATTTTTTTCATTTTATGTAATATAATATATTGAGGTGATGGTAATGTTATCTAAGCAAAGACAAGATAAAATTCTTGATATACTTAGGGAAAAGGGGAAAATAAGTTTCACAGACTTAGCAAAAAAGCTTAATACATCATATGCTACAATCAGGCGTGATTGTGAAAATTTAGAAAGTTTTAATTTAGTTACACGTATTTCAAAGGGTGTAGAACTAAATGAATATAAATATGATATAGATATTTCATATAGACAAGTAAAAAATATTTCTAAAAAAAGAAAAATTGCTAAAAGGGCTGCAAAATTCTTGAAAAGAGGTAGTTTCATATTTTTAGATTCAGGGACTACAGTTAATGAATTAATACCATATTTAAAAAATTTAGATATACGTGTTGTTACAAATGGTATTATGCACTTGCCTAAATTGATAGATAATAAGGTGGAGACAATTTTGGTAGGAGGTAGAGTCAAACCTACAACAAGAGCTATAGTCAGTCCAGAAGCTATTAAACAAATAAAGAGATACAGATTTGATTATTGCTTTATGGGTGCTAACGCAATTAATGAAGAATTAGGATATATGACTCCAGATCCAGATGAAGCAGAAATTAAAAGAGCAGTTATAGAGAGTTCAAAAGTAGCATTTGTTCTTGCAGAAAAATCTAAGTGTGATAAGATTTCAAATGTTAGATTTTCTGAGTATGATAAATGCATATATATAGGGGAGGATAATGATATACACAGTAACGCTTAATCCAGCATTGGATTATGATATTTATACAAACAAGATACAATTAGGTGAGCTAAATGATTCTAATAAAGTAGAGTTTAGAGCAGGTGGTAAAGGTATTAATGTGTCTATAATGCTAAATAATATAAATGAAAGATCAATAGCATTAGGATATATAGCAGGATTTACAGGTGAATATATATTAAAAGATTTAAATGCCCAAAATATTATGAGTGATTTCATAAGTGTAAAAGGTAATACAAGAATAAATATTAAGTTAAAAAGTGAAGAAGTAGAAACAGAAATAGCAGGAATTTCACCAGAAATAACTAGAGAGAATTATGAAGAACTTCTTTTGAAAATAAAGAGATTGAAAACTGATGATATTTTAGTATTATCAGGATCTATTCCAGGTTGTATGGAAAAAGATGCGTATAAAAAAATGGCACAAAGCACAAAAGCACAAGTAGTATTAGATACAAGAGGAGACTTGTTAATAGAAAATATATGGAATAATCTTTTAATTAAACCTAATATCAAAGAATTAGAACAAGCGTTTAATAAGAAATTAAATACACATAGAGAAGTATATGATGCTTGTAAGATATTCTTTGATAAGGGTGTAAAATACATTCTAGTTTCTATGGGAGAAAAAGGTGCTTTATTAGTAAAAAAAGGTAGAATGTTTAGTGCAAATGTACCAAGTGGTGAAATGATAAACACAATAGGTGCAGGAGATTCAACAGTTTCAGGATTTTTAAAAGGATATACAGAAAATTTAGAAGATAAAGAAATTTTGAAATTAGCAGTTGCTTGTGGTAGTGCAACAGCATATTCTTATGGAATAGGTAAGAAGGATAAAATATATGAATTAATAAAAAATATAGAATGTGAGGAAGAAATTTATGAAGATTGACGCATTATTTAACAAAAAGCTATTTATACCAGAATTAGGGTCGGCAGATAAAAAAGATGTTATAGAAAAAATGGTTGATAAGCTATATGAAAATGATTGTATTACTTCAAAAGAAGAATTCTTAAAAGAAGTATTAAAAAGAGAAGAAGTAGCACATACAGCTTTTGAAGGTGGAGTAGCAACACCACATGCAAAAAGCTCTGTTGTAAAAAAAGCTAGTGTAGTAGTAGGTATTAGCCATGATGGTGTAGATTTTAGTGATGGTGAAGAAGAAAAAAGTAAGCTATTCTTCTTAATAGCTGTACCAGTAGATAATCCTAACTTACATATAGATGTACTAGCAAAATTAGCAGGTTTAATTGAAGATGAAGGAAGAATTAATAATATATTAAATGCTGATAATTTTGAAGAAGTATTAAAAAATATACATGAAGAAGAAAAAGAAGTAAGTGTAGAAAAAAATAAGGGATATGTAGTAGCAGTTACAGCTTGTCCAACAGGAATAGCACATACATTTATGGCAAGAGATGCGTTAATAAAGGCAGCCAATGAAATGGGTGTAGAAATTAAAGTTGAAACAAATGGAACAGATGGAAGAAAAAATGAAATTACTAAAGAAGATTTAAAAAGAGCAAAAGGTGTAATATTAGCGATTAATAAATCTGTTGATGAATCTAGATTTAATGGTTACAGAGTTATTAAAGTTGGTGCTAAAGAAGGTATTAGTAATTCAAAGAAATTAATACAAGATATTTTAGATGGAAAAGGTGAAATTGCAGAATTTAAGGCTGAAATAAAGGAAAATTCAAATAGCAAATTATCAGAAAGTAGTAATTTGTATAAGCACTTAATGAGTGGTGTTTCATATATGTTACCTCTAGTTGTAAGTGGTGGTATATTAATAGCATTAGCGTTTTTAGTTGATACATTAACAGGAAATGGTAATGCAGGTTCTAATTTTGGATCAGTTAATATTGTAGCTAAGACATTAAAAGAAATAGGGGGAACAGCATTTGGATTATTTGTTCCTATACTAGCAGGTTATGTTGCATATAGCATGGGTCAAAAATCAGCATTAACAGCAGGACTTGTAGCAGGTGCATTAGCAGTAAGTGGTGGTTCAGGATTCCTAGGAGCATTAGTTGGTGGACTATTTGCAGGTTTAATTGTTAGTTGGTTAAATAACGGAATAAATAAGGTATCTGAAAAATTCAGAGGTATATATTTAATCCTTGTAATACCAGTAGTTAGTGTATTAATTACAGGTTTAGCTATGACATTTATATTAAATCCAATAGTTAGTGTTATAAACAAAGCGATGATAGACTTCTTAAATAATATGAATTCAGGTTCAAGAATTATACTAGGTTTAATAGTTGGTGGAATGATGGCAGTAGATATGGGTGGTCCTATTAATAAGGCAGCATATGTATTTGGTACTGGTACTCTAGAAGCTACAATTGCAACAGGTGGAAGTTCAGCTATGGCTGCTGTAATGGCAGGTGGTATGGTTCCTCCATTAGCATTAGCAATAGCAACTACTATATTTAAAGAAAAGTATTCAAAAGAAGAAAGACAAGCAGGAATATCAAACTATATAATGGGATTATCATTTATTACAGAAGGTGCAATACCATTTGCAGCAGCAAATCCATTAAGAGTAATACCAGCTTGTGTTATAGGGTCAGCAATTGCTGGAGCAATAACAATGTTCTTTAACATTAAAATACCTGCACCACATGGTGGAATTTTAGTAATGTTCTTATCTACAAATATTTTACTATATATTTTAGCAGTATTAGTAGGAAGTATAGTATCAGCAGTTATATTAGGTATATTAAAGAAGAAATAAAAAAAGAGAGTTGTTGCAAAGTGACTAATTTTTCATTTTGTTAAGCTCCTATAAAAAAATCTCTCAAAATTTTCGGGAGATTTTTTTGTACAATATATAATATATTTTACTTTATATTATTTTAATGATATAATATACGAAAAATATAAAGAGTGAGGTTACTATGATAAAAATTAATACAAAACTTGTATTTAGCATCACATTATCAGTTATATTATCATTTTTCACTATTTTTGTCATATATTTAAGAAAAAATATCTTTGATTATCTTATACAAAAAGATAACAGGATATTTAAAGCACTTTTAATTTTGTTTGTATCTATGATATTTTTAGAAATATTTAAGCTTATACTAAAATTAAATAATGCTAGAATAATAAAAGAGTGGAATTTAAATTTGAGTAGTAATATTAGTAAAAAAATATGCAATTTACCATATAAAGAATTTTCTGATGCATCATCATATATTTCATGGTATACAAATGATTTACCTTTGGTTAGTTCATATATTTTTCAAAATTATATAGAGGTATTTAACCAAGTTTTATTTACAATATTTTCAATAGGTTTTTTATATTATATTAATTATATTTTAGCTATTACTTCTATTTTATTTCTAATAATATTGTATTTTACAGGTAAAATATTTGGAGATAAAATAGGTAAATACTATCAAAGATATGCAATAATGCTTCAAGAATACAATAGTACTATAAGTAATTTCTTGGAGGGCTTAAATATATTAAGTTATTTTAATAGAAAAGATTTCTATAAACAAATGGTATATAAAGAACAAGACAAGATAGAAACTCAAATGTATAATATAAAATGCTTAACAGCATTTTCTGATTTGTCATTTGCAGGGACTAAAGGTTTTTTAGAATTAGTTATGTTTGTAGTTACAATTTATTTGATATATATAAATAAAATAAGTGCTGGTAATGTATTAGTTACACCATTTATCCTTTCTACTTTTTTAGATGCTGGTATGAAATTAGCAGATATATATATACAAATTAAATTTTCTAAGGATTTAAAATCAAAATTAGAAAAATATGAAAAAAATAAATTAATACTTTATCCAAATATGAAACATAAGATAGAAATAAAAGATGTGTCATTTAAATATGGAGAAAAAGAAATATTAAAAAAATGCAATATGCTTTTTGAAAAGAATAAGAAATATGCAATAGTAGGTAAAAGTGGAAGTGGTAAGTCTACAATATTGAAGTTAATTTTAGGTATATTAAAACCTACAGAAGGATATATATACGTAGATGATCAAATACTTGATAATAAAAGAGATTTAGATTTCTCAAAAGAAATTTCATATGTAAGTCAAGAAGTATATATGTTTAATTTAAGTATTAGGGAGAATTTAACTTTAGGATATGAATATACAGAAGATAGTATAGAAAAGGCATTAAAAGAAGCAAAGGTGTATGAAAATATTTGTACTAAAAAAGATAAATTAGAAAGTAATTGTAATGAATTATCTGGAGGAGAAAAGCAAAGAATATCGTTAGCAAGAGCCTTATTAAGAAATACTAATACGATAATATTAGATGAAGCAACATCAGCTGTGGATAAGAAGACGAGCAAAGAAATAGAGGATATATTACTAAGTAAAGAAGATAAGACGGTAATAGTAATATCACATCATTTAGATGAAGAAGATAGTAGAAAATTTGATATGATTATAAAAATATAATAAAAAATATACATATATTGGAGGTAAAAAGATGATCAAGTATATAATGAAAAATAAAAAATATTTATTAATTAGTGTACTTTTTTATTTTTTGAGCTCTGTTTTTAATATATTAGTATCATATTCTATGGGTTTTTTTACAAATGCATCATTAAAAAAAGAATTAAATATTGTTATTATTTGGGCTTTAATAACATTAATATCAATAGTTATTTCAAATTTTTTTCAAGGGATTACAATATTTTTTAGAGGAAGATTTTCATCTTATGCTATATTAAATTTAAAAAATGAAATTTATAAAAAGATATTAAAAATTGAAAACAATAAGGATGTAGATAATTATTTTTCTATTATTAATGCTGATATAGAAATATTAAAGAAAGATTATTTTGAAGGGATTGTATTATTTATATCTATAATTATAAAGATAGTTATGTCATGTATTGCAATTTTAGCACTAAATTTTGAGATTTTTATATTATTTATAATTATAACAATTCCAACGACATTTTTTTTACCATTTTTAAAAAAGAAACTTTCTTTAAAAAAATCAAAAATGAGTAAAAATAATTTTTTATTCACAAAAGAATTGAAAAATTATCTTTTTGGTAATGATGTAATAATTCAATTTGATAAAAGAAATAATTTCATTTTACGATTACTAAAAATTGATAAAGACTTTGAACTTTCAAAAGAAGAAAATAAAAATTGGGATAGTAATGTCAGTCTATTTTCAACAACTTTAGTAATGGTGTCTCAAATGTTTTGTATGATAATAGGAGCATATTATATTTATTTAGGAAAAATAGAGATAGGTACTATGATAACAACTACACAGTTATTAAATTATATAGTGCTTCCAATTTCTTCATTAAATAGTAATTTTGTTAAAATAAAATCCACAAAAAAAATAATAGAAAAAATTGATAATATTTTAAAAATTAATGAATTAAATAATCTTGAAAATATAGATGGAGACATAGAGTTTAAAAACTTTAGTGTAAAGTTTGATAATAAAATATTATATAAAAATTTTAATTATAGTTTTAAAAAAGGAAATAGATATTTAATTCGTGGTGCAAGTGGAACAGGTAAAACTATATTAATAAAAAGTTTATTGAAAAGAAATAACAATTATTATGGAGAAATATTTATTAATAATAAGAATATAAAGGACTTATCACAAAAAAATATTTTAGATAAAATTATTTATGTATCACAAAATGATTATATTTTTGATGTAGGTGTATCTGAAAACATTAAATTATTTGATGATTTTGAAGTATCTGAAATAATAAAAGAATTAGAAATAAAGACGAATATAAATGATATAGTAGAATTATCAGGTGGAGAAAAACAAAAAATAAATTTAGCGAGAGCTTTTATAAGAGAAGCCGATGTATATATTTTTGACGAACCTACTAATTTTTTAGATTATAAAAGTAAACAAAAAGTTATTGATAAAATATTTTCATTAAAAAATAAGATAATTTTAGTTATTTCTCATGACACAGATAGAAGTTTTATAGATAAATTTGATCATATAATAGAATTAGGGGATATCAATTAAATTTTTTACAAAAAAAGTGCCAAAATTATTTGACACTTTTTTAAGTTGCCTACTACGTTTTAAATTTGCAATAGCCCTTATCTTATTAATTTTTTCCCATCAAACAAATTACCAATTACAATAGCTAAAGCACCTAGTGCTTCAATATTTGTTGGTAAAAGAGAATTTTCAATGGTTGTATTTTCAAATATTTCTTTATCTATATTTCCTTTTACATATTTAGTTATTGTGTCCTTCATAAAAGGGTGATTTACAAATACATCGCCTGCAAGTACTATTTTGCCTATATCTAGTATTCTTATTACATTACTTAAAGAAAAGCCTATTTGCTCACACACTTTATCCATAACTTCCTTATACGGGCTCATATTCTTATCAGCTTTTGAAAGGACTTCATTAATATCAAGTTTATCAATATCTATTTCTTCATGTCCAGAAAATTTTTCTATAATATTAGAATTTTTACAGTATGCTCCTAGTGTATTATTGTTATCGTTAAATATTTTACCCAATTGACCAGCTGCAAAATTTTGCCCTGAATAAATTTTCTTATTGATTAATATGGATGCACCTATGCTATTATGCATATATACTAATAGTGCGTTGTCTATTAATTTAAGAGAACCAAAAAGAGACTCAGCTTTTAAAATTGCACGTATATCATTATCAGCAACACAAGGTATTTCAAAACTGTCTTCTATATACTGTGCTATATTTATATTGCAATTTTTAAATATACTAGATTTTTTTACAATACCATTGTTTGAGTCGACAAGTCCAGGCATAGTAATACCTATACCACCTATATTTTCTTTTCCATATTTTTCAAGAACATACTCAATTTCTTCAACTAACATTTTTATAAATCTTGCTTGTAATAAATTATTAGCTCGTTTTCTATTTCTTGTTTCAATTACTTCACCATTAATATATGCAACAGATAAAGATATGAAATCTTCGGATAAGCATATACCCAAGATTTTCTTGTAATTTTTATTAATAATTAAACCTCTTCTAGGTCTACCACCATTTGATGGTAAAATTTCTTCTTCCTGTAATATTAAATTTTTTGCTACTAGTTTTTTTATTATTTTAAATACTGCTGGTGCAGAAATTTCTAATTCAGAAGCTAATAGTGTTCGGCTCATATTGTTGAATAATAAAATATGATTTAATGCGTTGTAGTCATTTAGATTAAGCTTTTTAGTCATAATTCCTCCAAGTATAAATTATAAATTATTAACTAAGTTAATAATATACTATTTTTTCAATAAATACAAGGTTTTTATTACAAAAAAATAAATATTGTGCTAAAATATACAAAAGGAGGAGAGATATGGAGCCAAGACAAGTTTCTGAATCAATAGAAGTATCAATGATGTTAACGTTTGTTGGTGGATTTCTTGAAATATATTCATTTATTTTAAAAGGTCATGTCTTTGCAACAACTATAACGGGTAATATTGTAATGATGTTATTTAATTTATCTAACAAAAATTATGCAGTATTAATAAAATATATTTTCCCTATAATAGGTTTTGCATTAGGTATAATTATATCTATAATAGTTAGAAATAAATTGTCTGGTAATAAATTACACTGGAGATTATATGTATTATTTATCGAAACAGTTTTAATATTCCTTATATACATCTTAAGGGCTAAAAGTGTTATGATAGTAGATGTTTGTTTAATATCTATGTTAAGTGGAATACAAATACAAACTTTTACTAAAATAAAGAAGAGAATGTACATGTCTACAATGTGTACAGGAAATACTAGAAAACTTATACAACATTTAGCCTATAAAGATTATGAAAATGCAAAAATATTTGGATTAATAATATTTAGCTTCGGTACTGGGGTTGTATGTGGTGGATATTTGATAAGGTATTTAAAAGAAGTATCTATATTATTAATGCTAATACCTATATGGATTTCAGGATTTTTAGTTCATAAAAATTGAAAAAAAACTCTCAATCTTAAAGATTGGGAGCTTTTTTCTATAATTCAGAACAATTATGATGAACTTTTTGTACATCATCATTGTCTTCTAATTGATCAATTAATTTTTGTAGTCTTTCTTTGTCACCAGGAGTCATATTTTCAACTTCTATAGTTGGGACATAAGAAATATCAGAATCAATAAATGTAAATCCTGCTTTTCTTAATGCATCACAAACTGAATCAAAGTTTTCAGTTGGTGTTGTGATGTAGAAACTATCATCGTATGTAGTAATATCTTCCATACCAGCATCTAGTGCAACATCCATAATGTCATCTTCAGTTATATCATCTGTTTTTTCTATTTCAATGACACCTTTTCTGTTAAACATATATGATACACAACCTGGTGTTCCAAGATTTCCACCAAATCTGTCAAATAAGCTCTTAACAGATGAAGCAGTTCTGTTTCTATTATCAGTTAAGATTTCAACTATTAATGCAACACCACCTGGTCCATATCCTTCATAGTTAAGTGCATCATATGAAACACTACCATCAGCACCAGAACCTTTTTTTATAGCTCTTTGAATGTTGTCATTAGGCATATTAATGCTTTTTGCTTTTTCAATAGCATGCTTTAATGCTACGTTATAATCAGGGTCAGCTCCTTCTCTTGCAGCAACAGTAATTAGTCTTACATATTTTGTAAAGGCTGCTGCTCTTTTTTTGTCTTGAGCTTCTTTACGACCTGCTATTGTACCGTGTCTTCCCATAATTTCCTCCAATAAAAAATATGATTAATTATACCACAAAATAAATGACTTGTAAAATGAGGATGTAATAGTTTAAATTTAATTTTACTTTCTATTTGATATTTTTTTTAAATAGTGTATAATATTATTGACAAACAGGGGTGCTGTAAAAAGCTGAGATTATACCCTTAACCTGATACAGGTAATACTGACGTAGGGAGTTTATGTATTTTTTTATTGCATTTTTTTACTCTCTTCAGAAATGAAGAGTTTTTTTTAGGAGATAGGTATGAAAAAGATTAAAAACTATAGCTTGGTTATACTTTTACTAATAATATGGGAAATATTATCTGATATGCATATAATATCAGAGTTTTTACTACCATCACCATACCAAGTTATACTGGCATTTATACATGATTTTAATTTACTTATGAAACACACATATTACACTTTAACAGTTGCATTTTTAGGTGTGTTTATAGGGATAGTGTTAAGTTTTGTATTAGCATTAGTTATGGATCTTTATCAACCTGTATATGATATATTTTATCCCGTAATTATCTTAACTCAAACAATACCTACAATAGCAATAGCTCCTTTATTAATAATATGGCTAGGCTATTACATGAAACCTAAGGTAGTTTTAGTAGTTTTATCTACATTTTTCCCTATAACAATAGCGTTGTTAAATGGATTTAAAGCAGTAGATAAAGATAATATTAACTTATTAAGATCTATGGGAGCAAATACATTTCAAATGTATAGATATCTAAAGATACCAACAAGTTTAAGTTATTTTTTCTCTGGACTAAAAGTATCAATGTCATATTCATTAATATCAGCTGTAATTGCTGAATGGCTAGGTGGATATTACGGTCTTGGGGTATATATGACAAGAGTAAAAAAAGCATTTGCATTAGACAAAATGTTTGCAGTAATATTTTTCATAACTTTTTTAAGTCTACTACTTATGTCTATTATAGATGTATTAGAGAAGAAAATAGTAAAAAATTAGGAGGAAGGCATGAAAAAGAGATTGTTTCATTTACTAAGTTTATTAATTATGGTTTTAGGATTTGTAAGTTGTGGAGCAGCAAAACAACCTGAAAAGAAATTGGAGAAGGTAACACTAGTATTGGACTGGGTACCAAATACTAACCACACTGGTATATTTGTTGCAAAAGATAAGGGATATTTCAAAGAAGAAGGAATAGATCTTGAAATAGTACAACCAGCTGAAGATAGTTCTGCAACAGTAGTAGGAGCAGGAAAGGCTGAACTTGGAATATATTTCCAACCAAATTTAGTTAAAAAATTATTGAAAAATACACCAATTACTGCAATAGCAGCAATATTACAAAAAAATACTGCTGGACTTATGTGCTTAAAATCATTAGGAGCTAATACACCTAAGGATTTAGAAGGTAAAAGATATTCTACTTGGCAAGATCCTATTGATGATGCAACAGTAAAGACATTAGTAGGAGATAAATTACAAGAAATACCTGGTGAAAGTACAGATGCAACAGCTGGTTTAGTTGCTAATCAATATGATTTCATTATTGTATATAGCAATTGGGATTTAATTAATGCAAGATTAAAGAAAGTAGATGTAGATTTCTTCCCATTAGCACAATATGAACCAATATTTGACTATTATACACCAGTTTTAATAGCAAATAATGACTTTTTAAAGAATAAACCAGAAGTAGCTAGAAAAGTATTAAAAGCATTAGAAAAAGGATATAGATTCGCAGTAGAACATCCAGATGAAGCAGCAAATATTCTAATAAAGAATGCTCCAGAAGGAAATCCTGAATTGATAAGAGAAAGTCAAAAGAGTATAGTTAAGTACTACTTAAATGAAAAAGGTGAATGGGGTAAAGTAGATATAGCTAAGTGGGATAGATTCTACAATTGGCTATATGAAAAGAAATTAATAGATAAAAAACTAGATAGTGGAGCTGGAGTAACAAATGAATATCTTGGACATTAAAGATATTAGTCATAGTTTTGATAATAAGAAGAATACAATAGAAGACATATCTTTTTGTGTAAAAAAAGGAGAAATTGTTGGGATAATAGGTCCTAGTGGAGTTGGAAAATCTACGTTGTTTAATATAATAGCGGGGTTAATAAAACCAACTAGTGGTAAGGTGTTTTTAGAAAATGAAGATATTACTGGTAAGACTGCGAAAGTAAGCTATATGCTACAAAAAGATTTACTTTTGCCTTTTATGACAGTTTATGAAAATATTGCCCTGCCATTAACAATAAAAAAGGTGAATAAGAAAGAAATAGAAAAGAAAATAAATGAAAATTTATCTAAGTTTGGTTTAGAAAATTTGTGTAACAGATATCCTAAAGAATTATCAGGAGGTCAAAGACAAAGAGTAGCTTTACTTAGAACATATATGTTCAGTGATAAAATAGTTCTTTTAGATGAACCATTTTCAGCACTAGACTATATCACCAAAGATACAATGTATAATTGGTTTTTAAAGCTAAAAAAGGAATTAAATCTAACTTGCCTATTAATCACACATGATATAGATGAGGCAATACGTTTATCAGATACTGTCTATGTTATACAAGGAGCTCCAGGTAAATTTGTAAAAAAATTTGATATACAAAAAGATGAAAAAAGCATGATGGAAATAAAGAAAAAAATATATGAAGTTATTAAACAAAAAATATCTTGGTAACGATTTTATCGTTACTAAGATTTTTTTTTTATTTTCATTTAAAAAAGAAATGTGATATTCGTTAAAAAGATATTAAAAAAATTTTTTGTATTCTGTAAACTATTAACAAGGAGGTGATATAAATGGATAAAAAAGATTTTTTAGAACATACAGATCTATTTGAAAATAGGATAAAAAATGAGCTAGATAAAGGGCTTAGTCATTTAAAGGAGCTGATAAATAACGATACAAGTATACCTAATATATATACCTGTGTACTAGAAAAAGATAATGAAAAATATTCATATTTTCTTTTTCCTATGGTACAAGATGTTGATGATTGTGTATACATAAAAAAAGAATACTATGAGTTAGAAGACATAGAGGGCATGACATTTATTGGACAATATATATTAGGAAGTGAAAAGTTCAAATTTAAATTTATTCTAGAAAAAGACGAAAGGTTTAATGAGCAAGTAAATATATTGTATAAGTCCTTTATACTATCAAATTTACCATGGCAAAGTTTTGATAAAAGATATATTAACAGGATGTATAGGGTGAAAATATTAGAGGATATTGACTATTTAGAAGATAAAACAGATGCAATTATTGATTATGGACTTGATGATGACTATGTTTTTAATATGAATATATATTGGAATATAGAAAAGATACAGCAAATAAGCAAAAAAAGTTTAACCATACTAGATGAAATTTCATATCTATACACATTAGATAAATCTAATATTGACTATTACCTATTACATGAAGATGAAAGGTACATAGATGATGTATTAAATTATGAGGATAATGTTAAAATATTTAGTACAAAAGATGATTTATACTGCTTTAATATATTAAGGGTTACCAAATTTGATGAGAGGTTCATATCAAACTATACGGTTAATAATTTAAAATTAAGAAATATTGTAAGTTTGAAAGATATAGTAAAAATATTTAAAGTTAATTATGGTATAACTATAAAAGACTTATTCTATTCAAATGAAAATCTATCACATCTAATTATTCCAGATTACAACAAACAAATTTTGAAATTAAAAAACAGTTACCTATATTTAAAATTAGAAAAAATACAAAATTATGATGATGTTATTCACTTAGTAAATTATTTAAATAATAATTTAACGACATACGAGGTAAGAGTATATGGCTAGTAATTTTTACCCGTATTTGTGGTACATATATTTAAAAAAAATAGAAAACATACAGTATGAGGGGTATATACCGTATTTTGAATTAAGTTTATCAGGATTTAATAGTGGTAAAGATGTAGCATACGTTAATTTACCTATGTTAAATATGTATTTAGATAATGAGGAGTATAAGGCATTATACGATTTTTACATTAAACTCTTAGCATATATTAGATATAGTATGATGAATAATAGACTGTCTTTATCAAGAAGTGATAAAAACTATATCATTTCTAAATGGAAGTATAAGTCAAGATATATAAAAGACAGTATGTATGTGTTTTTTGCATGCCTTAGAAACACTTTTTCAAGCTATATGGTATATAGAAAGAATAATATGTTCTACATCATCCTAGATTACAATAAGGATAAAAATATATTAGATGTAATGGAAGAGATAATAGATAATTTTTTACCTATAGGAATTGAATGTAAGTATTTTTTTAATAATTTTCTTTTTTTAGATATAGAAGAATTTTCATTTTATGAAAGGTGGATAAATCTATGAAATATGAAGTAAAGATGGATAATCTTTTAATAGAACATAGCGTAATAGAAAATGTAGAAATAAATATTATGCAAGATATAGAGCAGAGCTATATAAACGATAAAAACAGAATACAAGTTTTGGTTGAATGTAAGATTTTTACCAAAGATAACGGAGTGGTTAAAAGTAAGGATTTAATAACGGACTTAATTAAGTTAAAAGATAAATATTTTGATGTTTTTGTTAATATAGATGATATGAGCTATCTTTTTCCTAAGTTATACATCTACAAGCTAACACAGAAATTCTATGAAAAAGATGCAACATTTAAATTGTATTTATTACAAAAATTTTTAGGGGATAATAAAGAAATTTTGGTGAATACTAATGAAAATAAGGATAGATAATAAGGAAATAAAAGAATATACAATAAAAGAATTTAAGTTGAGTTCCGAATTCAATAAACACACCAAAATATATTTAGAGTTAGAAATATTAAATTTAGAAAAATTACAAGGTAAATCAATAGAGATTGAAGATAAAACAAAATATTTTACAGGAGTAATTTATGAAATATATACTTCAAAATTTGGTATAGATGGGAAAAGGGCTAGTATAATAGCGTATTCTAATACTAAAAAATTAGATGAAGTTAAAAAGTATGAAATATTTCAAGATGAAGATATTACTTACCTTGATATATTAACTAATATAATGAAAGATTACAAAATAAAGTATATGTATTCTGATAGTTTAAAAGTAAAAACAAATAGGCTATATATACAATACGATGAAACTGACTATGAATTTTTAAAAAGAATACTCTATGACATACAAGAAGTTGTGTATACTAGCTATAACGGTGTAGTAGTATTTGGTATAAAGGATATTTCTAATATATCTATAAATAATATTTTAGAAAATGGAAGTAAGAATAAGAATAGATACTATATGACAAGGGATGAAATGTATGTAGTTGGTGATAAATATCAGGGTGAATATATATGTAAACTTGAGGTAGAACAAAAGAAGAATATATATTTTAGTAAGGTTGAATTTTGTAAAAAAGGTGTGTACAAATATATCCCAGTTAAAAATATTAAAGGTACGTTTATAGAAGCAAAAGTAGTGGATGTAGTAGCGAATAGAGATGTTGCAGCTATGAGAGTAGATTTTTCAAGAAGCATTAAGGATAAGAGTAAGAATAAGAAAATATTGAGTTTTGCAACACCATATTCAAAGTCTAATACAGGATTTTTCCCAGCACCAGATGTAGGAGATATTGTTGATGTATACTTTCCATCAAATAATGAAAATGATGCAAAAGTTGCATTTTGCATTAATAATGAAGGAAGTAATAGATTTTGTAGCGATGATAAGAGGAATTTTACTAATGGTAAAAGCACTATTGAGATAGAGGATAATAAGTTTAATATTGATGCAAGTGATATCAATATTAAAGCGACTAATAAGGTTAATGAGATAAGTAATGGATATATTGCCATAGAGTCTAAGCAAGATTTACAGCTATATGCAGATAATGTAGATATTGTTTCAAAAAAAGGGAACATAGAACTAAATAGCAGTAGTGATGTAAAAATTAAGGGTAGTAAGATATATAACAATTGAGGGATATATGAAATTAAAAAAATTTGAAAATGAAAATATACCAGAAGAGATACATGAATTTTATGATGATATGTCGACAAAGTATTTAAAATCAGACTATTCATATGGTAAAGCAGAAAAAGGACCTATAATTTCAGAAAAAATAGGTAGATACAAAATGAAAAAGGATGAAATATACTTAGTAGAACCTAATGTAGACTTAAGCTATTTATTGCATTGTGAAGAAGGTCGTATAAAGCAAGATGAGATAGTTTTAAAATACGATAAATATGTACTGTTAAAGGAACTAAAAGATATATTAGAAAAATACGTTGATGATATTTTTGAAACAATTGATATGGAATATATTGAGGATAATAAGACTATTGAAGATGCAAAGTTTATGAAAAATATAATAACGGTTAGTGCAGCAGGAATATTAATTGCTTGTCATATATTTGGTATAAGAAAGGTGAAGAAGCTATTTTCAAAAAAAGCAATCTATTGTAAGAATAAAATTCCCATAACCCACTATATAGATGACAAGATGAATTATGATATTACGTATATAACAGGAGAAATAAAGAAAAAAAAGGTAATTCCTAATGTTAAAGAGGAAGACGAGATAAAAATAGATACTGGTGAAGAATTTATAGGTCAAAAGTCTACAAAAGATTTAAAAGAACAACTAGCAAAAATATTAGAGACTAGTGAAAAAATAAAGAAAATGTTTGAAAAGAAAAAAGAGGAAAAACATGAAGAAAAACAAGTAGAAGCACCAGTAAAACAAGAACAACCTCAACAACCTCAAGATAATTCTAAGATATTAGATGAGCTAAAAGAGTATATAAAAAAAGAGAATAATAATAGTAATAATAACCATAGATTAGTTAATGATAATAAAGAAGTTGATGAAATATTACAGAAAAAATTTGATAATGAGTATGGTGATAAAAAGTATACAAAATATTTTGAGGATACAACTAATGCAAAAGTAGATAAAAAAGATAAAAAGAATTTAAATGAAGTTTTAAGAGCTGTTGATAAGAAGAATAAGGAAATTGTAAAACAAGAGCATTTTGATGATTATAGAGAATTTTTTAAAAATGAAAATAATGTGAATACTATAGATTTTTTATACAACCTTTGTATGCGTTCTAAAGATCCACTAGAAGAATTAGAAAATGCATTGTGTTTTCTTTCTTGTAAGTATGAAGGTGAAGGGGTAATAAAAAATATAGGGACTATAGCTAAAAACATATTTAAATCTAAGGCTAAGGAAGCTATTGTTAATAAGATAAGTGATGTAATAAAAATACGTATACCTAAGGAAGAATTTAGTGAGAGACACTTATTAAAAATGGGCCTAGCTGATGTGGATGATATAAAATTAAGCTGTAAGAGCTTACCATTAAAAGAATATCCTAAAACAAAATACTATAGATTCTTAAAACTATTTAAAGATGAGGACTTAATAGCTAAAAGCTATAGTCTAGATAAAAAAGGTAAAAGGAAGTATAAAAGGGCAAGAAGACTATTAGATAAAATATTGATATGTCTAATTAAAAGTATAACTAGGGTAGAAAGTAAGTATTTAGATGAATATCCAAATGATAAGCAAAATATTTTAAGAAACTACTTATTAGCCCTAGATGAAAATGAAAATGGTTTAACTTATGAAAATTATAGCTTCTTACATTCAATAAAACCATTTAATATATCTGAGGTAATACTATCATTACTTAAAAGTGATAAGTCATACAGGGAGTACTCATTAAGAAAAATATCTGATTTTATGTATGATAAAGAGTACAAAAGTTATTTAAAAAATACGACTAGTGTAGATAAAATAAAGGGTAAGTTTCCGACTAGAAGTTCTCTAGAATACAATATGAGGTTAAGGTCTAGCTATAATATATACAAGTTTTATGAAGCTCTATACACAGATAATAATAAAGCAGAAAAAGAAAAATTAGTATGTTCTGGTGCAAAAATACGTTGCACGATGAGTAGTACAGAAAGTAAGTTGTTAGTTATATCATCTAAAAAATATATAGATTCAAAACCATGTGCAACTATATATGATAGGATGATAGAACCATTTAAAGAATGTCATGCTAATAAAGTTTGTGCACCTACTTTAGGTGTATGGGAAAAGAAGAAAAATATATCAATAGGTGATAAGGCGGCGTTAATAAGTAATTCAAAATGTATGTGTACCTTTGGTGGGGTAATAAGTATAACAGACCCTAATCAAAAAACAAGCAATCTAAAAGAAATATCAAAAATTGATCATGATATAAAGTATAGTCTTGAGGACTACAAGGATATAAAAAATATATATTATGACCTAGAAAAAAGATATTTTAATAGATTTGCAAGGTATGTGTATAGCTCATACCTCCACGTAGGAAGGATAGATATACATTGTATAAAACTTTTTAGAGAAAAATTAAAGCCTAAGTATGATGATAAAAAATTATATAACGAAAATTGTATACCAGTAGTTGATAATGATATTGAATGTATAGTTAATATCTACCCGCTAGCTAAAATCATAATGGGATATTTTTATGGAAGACTAAATGATAATAGGATAAAAGATAAGTGGTTAGATATAGGTAGAAGTCTATCTAAAGAATTAGATTTTGAAAAATTCATAAGTAAAGCTAAAAAGCAATTACCAGTAATATATTCAGCATATAAAGAGAAAAGTAGCTATTATCCAAAATGTACTTGGATGAAAGATGTATACAATGAATATATGAGTAGGTATTCTGGTCAAGAATTAAATGATAGGGTAAGAATGTATCATAAAGAAGGTGGAGGAATAAATGGAGATATGAAAACACCATGGTGTGCTTCATTTGTAAACTTTATTCTAAAAACTGGTTTAAAATCACCCTCATCACAGTGTTTTTATTCAAAAGAGGGTAGAAAATATTTCAATAAAATAAAGAAGGGTAAATTCGGTGCAATATTAGTGCTAAATTATGGAAATGGTAGAGGTCATTGTTCCTTTATAGTCACAGAAGATGATAATGGTTATTTGTGTCTTGGAGGTAACCAATCAAAAAAAATTAAAAAGAGCTATTTTCCTAAAAATAAAAGAGTACAAGGAATATATTGGCCAAAATAGGAGGAAAAAATGAAAAAAATATATTTATTATGTCTTGTGTTATCAAGCATAAGTATCGCAGAAGGAATAAAATATAAAACTTTAGATGAAGAGAAAAAATATGTAATAGATACAAGTGATAAATTAAGAGATTTACAAATTAAATCTATTAATTATGAATTATCAAATTTTAATGTATCAAGTGAAAAAACAAGTGGTGAAAATTTCCTAGAAAGTATAGAAGATGAAAATTCTAAATATGAAATAGGTAATAATACATACTTTATAGGTAACAAAAATGAATACAACATAAATACAAAATTTAATTTTGGTAAAGTATTTGATTTTGAAGGTAATAATGCCACATTAGGTTTAAATATGGGCTATGTTAATGGTAAAATAAATAATAATAAATTAAATGGAGTAAATGTAGGTATATATGCTAAATCATATATGCCAGATTATAAGTTAAAAATTAACACAGAGCATAAATTTAATTATACTAATGTAGAATATGAAAAAGCATTTAAACAAAATTATTTAGGTGTATATGGAGGTATAGATATTAGAACAAGCTTAGGTAGCACATTTTTTGTTGAACCAGGAGTAAGAGCAAGTTATACATTTAATTTAGATTCTAATGTTTTAGATCAAAATGAAGATAAGATAGAATTAAAAAAAGGAATAAATGCTAGCATAGGAGGTTTAGCAAGAATTGGATATATTTTTGGTAAAGAAAATAAGTTTAAATTGTCTTTAGGATATTCACTAGACAAAAGATTAAATAATTTAAACAAGTATAATATATTTAACAAAAATGTTGAAAAACCAGCAAACAACTATATTACACATGATGTAGATATGCAATTTGATGTTAATTTAAAAGAAAAACATAAATTTTCTTTATCTGTAGGTAAGAATACAGGAGGGTATAAGGGAGGCTTATCATATAATTATATTTGGTAATGTAAACTATTTTAAACTAACTGACAGTCCTAAATCCTTGTAATTTACTTTAAAATATTGTAAAATAGAATTCTAGTAGTTAAAAGCTATATGAAGTGAGAGAAAGGAGTGTCATAGTTTGGAAAGTGAAACATTGCTGAAAATACAAAATTTAAATACAGGTTTTCGTATTAAAGATAATTATTACAATGCAGTAGATGATGTGACGCTTGATTTGTGCAAAAACGAAGTTCTTGCCATAGTTGGAGAGTCAGGATGTGGTAAAAGTACATTAGCTACATCAATAATAGGTCTACACGATCCAAATATCACTAAAGTAGAAGGTAGTATTCTATTTGAGGGTAAAAATTTAGTTGGTCTCGATGAAGAACAATATAATAAAATTAGAGGTAATAAAATAGGTATGATTTTTCAAGATCCTTTATCTGCATTAAACCCTCTTATGAAAATAGGTCAACAAATTGAAGAAGGATTATTATACCATACAAAATTAAATGAAAAAGAAAGAAAAGAAAGGGTATTAGAATTAGTAGAAAGAGTTGGAATTCCTAATCCCCAAAGAGTTATAAATAGATTTCCACATGAATTATCAGGTGGTATGAGACAAAGAGTAATAATTGCAATTGCCCTATCATGTAAACCTGATATATTAATAGCCGATGAACCAACAACAGCTCTAGATGTCACAATACAAGCACAAATTCTTGATTTAATTAAAGAATTAGAAGATGAAATAGGGGCTGGTATTATTTTAATAACACACGATTTGGGTGTAGTTGCTGAAATGGCTGACAGGGTAGCAGTTATGTATGCGGGTGAAATAGTTGAACTTGCTGATGTTAATGAATTATTTAAAAATCCTAAACATCCATATACAAGATCACTATTAAGCTCTATACCACAATTAGATAAAGAAACTGAACATTTACATGTTATACAAGGTACTGTTCCATCATTAAAGAATTTACCAAGAAAAGGATGTAGATTTTCAGAAAGAATACCATGGATAGCTAAGAGTGAACACGAAGAAAATCCAGTGTTACATGAAGTATCAAAAAATCATTTTGTAAGATGCACATGTTACAAAAATTTCCACTTTGATAATGGAAGTGATATAAATGAGTAATATAGTAATGGAAGTAAAAGGACTAAAGGTACATTATCCAATTAGAGGAGGCTTTTTCAATAGAATAATAGACTATGTTTATGCTGTTGATGGTGTAGATATGGTAATAGAACAAGGAAAGAGTTATGGACTTGTTGGAGAATCTGGTAGTGGTAAGTCTACAATAGGTAAGTCAATAATAGGATTAGAAAAAGTTACAGAAGGTAAAGTGTTATACAAAGGAGAAGAAATATCATTAAATAAAATTAAAAGAAAGTCATCATATAGAAAAGATGTACAAATGATATTCCAAGATTCAATGTCATCATTAAATCCTAAAAAAAGAGTTCTAGATATTATTGCTGAACCTTTAAGAAATTTTGAAAGATTGACACCAGAAGAAGAAAAGAGAAAGGTTGTAGAACTATTAGAAATAGTAGGGATGACAGAAGATACAGCATATAAGTATCCATTTGAATTCTCAGGTGGTCAAAGACAAAGAATAGGTGTTGCAAGATCTGTAGCAACTAAACCTAAATTAATTATAGCTGATGAACCAGTGTCTGCATTAGATTTATCAGTGCAAGCACAAGTCTTAAATTATATGAAAGATATACAAAAACAATTTGGTTTAAGTTATATATTTATTTCTCACGATTTAGGTGTAGTAAAACACATGTGTGATGAAATATATATTATGTATAGGGGAAGATTTGTTGAAAAAGGTATAAAAAAAGATATATATACAGATCCTAAACACATTTATACAAAGAGATTAATTGCGGCTATTCCTGATATAAATCCAGAAACTAGGGATAAAAATAGAGAATATAGATTGTTAGTTGAAAAAGAATACAAAGAAAAAGAAAATGTGTATTACAATAAAAATGGTAAAGTATTTGATTTAATACCATTAGATAAAACTAACAAAAATGAAACACATTTTGTCGCATTGAAAGAGGTGAAATAAAATGTGGAAAACAACGTTAAGAAGAATTTTAATTATGATACCTCAAATTGTAATACTAAGTATATTAGTCTTTATATTAGCTAAAATGATGCCAGGAGATCCGTTCTCAGGATTAATAGATCCTAACATATCTCCAGCTAGAATAGCAGAATTAAGACAATCTTTAGGATTAAATGATCCTTGGTATATACAATATATTAGATGGATAAGAAACTTATTCCATGGAGACTTGGGTATAAGTTATACATATAAGTTAAAAGTTACAACTTTAATAGGACAAAGAGGATATAATACATTTATATTATCATTATTCAGTGTTATATTATCATATGCTATATCTATACCTTTAGGTATATTAGCAGGTAGATATAACGGGTCTAAATTTGATAAAATTGTAATATTATATAACTATATAAGTTATGCAATACCAACATTCGTATTATCAATACTAATGTTATGGTTATTTGGATATACTTTAAGATTGTTCCCTACATCAGGGTCAGTTGATTTAGGACTAAAACCAGGAACGTTTGGATATATTATAAATAGATTCTATCATATTCTATTACCATCAATAACATACGCTTTATTAAGTACAGTAGGAACTATACAGTATTTAAGAAACGAAGTTATAGATTCAAAACAAATGGATTATGTAAAAACAGCTAGAAGTAAAGGTGTTCCAGTAAATAAGGTGTATACAAAACACATATTTAGAAATTCACTATTGCCAATTGCAGCATTTTTCGGTTATACTATAACAGGTTTACTTGGTGGATCAGTATTTATTGAAACAATATTTGGTTACCCTGGAATGGGACAATTATTTATATCATCAATTAGTTCAAGAGATTACAGTATTATAACAGCATTAATATTAATGTATGGTATCTTAACATTATTAGGAACATTACTATCAGATATAATTCTAAGTATAGTAGATCCTAGAATAAGAATAGAGTAGGAGGGCAAAATGGAAAAGAAAGAAAAAAAAGAAATAACCAAAGCACCTACTGGATTTGAAATCATAAAAAGAGAGTTCATTAAAGATAAAATAGCATTAGTGTCACTTATAATACTTGTAGCATTAATTTTAATAATATTTATTTCTTCAGCATTACTTAATCAAGATGAAGTAATGACTGTAAGTTTATTAGATAAATATGCAAGACCAGGAGAAGGATTCTGGTTAGGAGCTGACTCAGGTGGACGTTCTATTTTAGGACAATTAATAATAGGTGCAAGAAATTCTATAATTATAGGATTTTGTGTAACATTTATTTCACAAATTATTGGTATATCTATAGGTTTAATATCTGGATATTATGCAGGTAGAGTAGATAATATAATAATGCGTATTATAGACTTTATTATAATCTTACCAACAACAATGGTAATAATTGTATTTATAACAATAGTACCAAAGTTTACAGCATTTAAGTTTATACTAATACTAACTGCATTTATGTGGGTAGGAACAGCAAGACTTATTAGATCAAAAGCATT
The DNA here is from genome assembly GCF_014892235.1 of Sneathia sp. DSM 16631. NCBI lineage: Bacteria > Fusobacteriati > Fusobacteriota > Fusobacteriia > Fusobacteriales > Leptotrichiaceae > Sneathia > Sneathia sp. DSM 16631. Next base: position 44,721 of record NZ_JADBHL010000006.1, read on the forward strand.
ATCAGAAGCTAGAAAAGACTATATAAGTGCATCAAAGACATTAGGAACTAGTGATATTAAGATAATGTTAACAGAATTATTACCTAATATTAGTTCAATAATATTAGTAGATTTAACATTGACTTTTGCAGGTAACATAGGTATAGAAACAGGACTTACATATTTAGGTTATGGGTTACCACCTGCAACACCATCATTAGGTACATTAATAACATATGCATCAAAACCAGAAATAATTTCATCAAAATTATGGGTATGGTTACCAGCATCATTATTAATTTTAGTGTTGATGTTATGTATAAACTATGTAGGGCAAGCTTTAAAGAGAGCAACAGACGCAAGACAAAGATTAGGATAGAAAAAATGAGGGTTTTTAAATTCCCTCATTTTTTAAAAATCTACTAAAAGTTTATTATCATTTATAGTAATATCATTGATAGGTAATAACTTTGTTAGTGAATGTTCTTTAGTGTTGTATATACTCTTTTTTTCAACAATAGGGTATATGCTATTCATTAAAGCAGTTGAGATAAAGTTAGATTCAGGCATGAATTCATGCTTACCATCAGTTATTTTAACTAATTTAACTTTATCTAAATAAAGATCATTTGTCACATTATCAAATCTAACATTAGATTCAAAATACATATTACCTTTAAACTTTTTAAGTAGTACACTAGCTGTATAATCAGTTTTTAACTTAAATTTATTATCTTCTATCTTAATATCAGGATTAAAGACTTTAATCTTACTTCCGTACTTTGCTTTTTCAACAGGGAAAACTTGTTTAATCCCATAGTCAATTGCAACATTTGGTATTGCAACTGAAAAAGCAAGTGAAATGAATGGAAGAATAATAAATAATAGAATAAATTTCTTCATAATTTTATCACCAACGAATATTATACCATATTGTGTTGAAAAAAAAAGCAAAAATTAGTAGAATATATGAAAGAATGGGAGGATAAGTATGTACAAGGTAGAAGCAAAAACTAATACTGGCTTTATTGTAAAAGCAACAACAGAAGATTTCCTATACGAAATGGATAAGGACAAAAAATTAGGAACAACACCTGTTGGTTATGTAGTAGTAGCACTTAGTGGTTGTGCATTAATGTGCGTTAGAGGATATTATTTAAGAAAGGGTATAAAGGATATAGAGATAAAATCTAATCTGGAATATGACGGAAGCTTTAAGTTTGATATTGAAATAGACAAAGAGATAACTGAAGTGGAAGCTAGTGAAATTAAAGAATATATTAAAAAATATTGTACAGTATCGCAAATGTTAAATAAGGAAATAAGCTATAAGATTATAGGAAAGTAAAATGGATATAAAAAAAATTGATATACCTTTGAATCCAGGGGTATATATGATGAAAGATAAAAATGGTGAAATAATATATATAGGTAAGGCAAAGAATCTAAAAAATAGAGTTAGTTCATATTTTACAGGTACACATAACACAAAAACAATGGAACTAGTAAAAAATATAGAAAATATAGATTTTTTCATATGCAATACAGAATTAGAGGCATTCATACTTGAAAATAATCTAATAAAAAAGCATAAACCTAAGTATAATATTTTATTAAAAGATCAAAAAACATATCCATATTTAAAAATAACAAAAGAAGAATTTCCAAGAATATTAGTTGTTAGAAGAGTGAGCGATGATGCATATTATTTTGGCCCATTCCCTAATGTTAATATGAAGGAAGTTGTAATGAATTTAAAAAAAGTATTTAAATTAAAAGATACTAAGGTTAAAGTAGTAAATAAAGATGGAAAAGAATATATAGACTACCACATAGATTTATCAAATGGCCCTAGTTTTTTTAAAAAACCTGAAATAAAAGAAGAATATCAAGAAAATGTAAGACAACTATTACTATTCTTAAATTCAAAAAAAACTGATGTTCTAAAATATCTCGAAGAAAGAATGGAAAAATTTAGTGAGAATTTAGAGTTTGAAAAAGCAATAATAGAAAGAGAAAGAATAAAAGCATTAAAAAAGCTTTTAGCATACCAAATAACAGAATCTACAAGGGAAAATGATGAAGACATTGTTACAATAGATAAAAATGATAAGAAGCTATTCATATGCATATTAAGTATAAGAAATGGGAAATTAATTTCAAAAACATCTAAAGTAATAGATATATTAGTAGATAATGACTTAATAGACAGTGTTATAGCAAGATATTATGAAAAGATATTGGCACCTAAAACTGTTGTATTAGATGAGATGTATGAAGATAAAAAAGATATATTAGAGGGTTGGTTTAAAACTGAAAAGAATAAGAATGTTAAGGTAGTTTTTCCTAAAAAAGGACGACTACATAACTTATTAAAACTAGCAAATTTAAATCTAGAAAATGAAAAGAGCAGATATTTTAACGAAAAGAGAAAGTTGAATGCAATATTAGAAGATTTAAAAGAAATGCTAGACCTACCTAAATATCCAAGAATAATCGAAAGTTATGACATATCAAATATACAAGGTGCAGACAGTGTAGCAGGACAAGTAGTGTTCGTTAATGGTAAAAAACAAACGAAGATGTACAAGAAATACAAGATAAAAACTGTTGTAGGACCAGATGACTATCACAGCATGAAAGAGGTGATTTTAAGAAGATTAAATCATCCACCATATCCTGATCTAATATTATTAGACGGTGGTAAAACTCATGTTGGAGTTATACGAAAGACATTAGCAAAAGAAAATATAGACATACCAGTTTTTGGTATGTATAAGGACAATAAACACAGAACATATGGATTGTGCGATGATGAAAGAGTATACGATTTAAAAGGCAATGAAAAGTTATTTAATTTAATAACAAGTTTTCAGGATGAAGTTCATAGATTTAGTATAACTTATCACAAACTATTGCGTTCAAAAAGAGTACTAAAAAGTAGGTTAGATGAAATAGAAGGCATAGGACCTAAGAGAAAAAAAGAACTATTGAAGAATTTTAAAACTGTAGATAATGTATTCAACGCAAGTATTGATGAGTTAAAAAAATATGTTCCAGAGAAAATAGCAAAGGCTATTTCTGAAAATTAAATTGTTTTTTTTAAAATATTAGGTATAATTAATGTGAATAAATGAATGGAGGATAGTATAAGGTATGAGTGACTATATTTTAGAAATGAAAAATATACGTAAGGAATTCTTTGGAGGTAAAATAGTCGCAAATGATGATATAAATCTTAAAATCCGTAAAGGTGAGATCCATGCAATAGTAGGAGAAAATGGTGCTGGGAAATCTACACTTATGAAAATACTTAATGGATTATATGATTTAACATCGGGTGAAATTTACTACAAAGGTGAAAAAGTTGATATATCTACTCCAACAATAGCAGCAAAGCTAGGAATAGGGATGGTTTATCAACATTTTATGCTAGTTGAAACGCTAACAGTAGCTGAAAATATGGTATTAGGGTTTGAACCTAAAAAGGCAAAAATTCTATTTGACATAGATAAAGCAAGAAGAGATGTTAAAGAAGTTTCAGAAAAATATGGGTTAAATATAGATCCAGATGCTTTAGTTGGAGATTTATCAGTTGGAGTTCAACAAAGAGTAGAAATTTTAAAAATACTATTTAAAGGTGCAGAATTATTAGTATTTGATGAACCGAGCGCCGTTCTAACACCACAAGAAGTTATAGAATTATATGGTATTATGAGAAACTTAATAAAAGAAGGAAAGACTATAATATTCATAACACACAAATTACAAGAAGTATTAGACTTGTCTGATAATATTACAGTAATAAGACGTGGAAAAGATGTAGGTGAACTAAAAACAAGTGAAGCTACAAAAGAAACTATAGCTAATATGATGGTAGGAAGACAAGTATTATTTAATATAAAGAAAGAACCAGTAAAAATAGGTGATACATTAGTTGAAGTTGACCATATATGTGCAAAAAATGACCTAGGAATAGATAAAGTTAATGATATAAGCTTTAGCATTAGAAAAGGTGAAGTATTAGGTATTGCAGGTGTTGAAGGTAATGGTCAAACAGAATTAATAGAAGTTTTAGCAGGATTAAGAAAATCAAATTCTAATAATGGTAAATATACTATTGATAATGTTAGTGTATATAATCAAAAACCTAAATTTATACGTGATTCAGGATTAGCACATATACCAGAAGATAGACATAAAAGAGCTATTATTAATGAATTTACAGTTAAGGAAAATTTAATATTAGGTGTATTAGAACCATATGTAAATAAAGGTATATTAAATTCTAAAAAAATAGATAGAGCAGTAAAAGAATATATTCAAAAATATGATATAAGACCCACAGATCCAAGCGTAATTTATGGAGGATTGTCAGGTGGAAACCAACAAAAAGTTGTTATTGCAAGAGAATTAGAAAAAGAAAATAAGTTCATAATAGCAGCACAACCTACACGTGGTGTAGATATAGGGGCTATTGAAATGATACATAATACTATCTTACATGAAAGAACAAAAGGAAAAGCTATTTTACTAGTATCAGCTGAATTGTCTGAAATAATGGCACTAAGTGATAGAATAGCTGTTATGTATTCAGGTAAATTAGTTGGAATTCTAAATAGAGAAGATGCAACAATAGAAAAGTTAGGTATACTTATGGCAGGGGGAAAAATAGATGAATAAAAAATTAAAGGATGCATTATATTCACTACTACCATCACTATTATCTGTATTAGTAGCATTAGTTATAGGGGCTATAATAATAGCAGCAAGAGGTGTAAATCCACTATTAGCGTATGGAAGTATGTTTAAAGCAGCTCTATATCAAACATCAAGGGTGTTTAGATTTAATGGTTTAGCAAAAACATTAGTATTTGCAACTCCGTTAATGTTCTCATCTCTATCAGTATTATTCGCATTTAAGTGTGGTATGTTTAATATAGGTGTGCAAGGACAAATGATGGCAGGTGGAATAGGAGCAACAATAGTAGGTCTATATTGCCATAATATGTTTGGAAGTTTAATAGTAGCCTTACTAGTAGCCATATTATTTGGATTCTTATGGGCAGGTGTAGCAGGATTATTAAAATCAATATTTGGAATAAATGAAGTTATTAGTACAATAATGTTAAATTATATAATAATGCCATTTCAAAATTATCTGTTAACAGGGCCTTTAAAAGATCCAGTTTCTGGTAATACTCAATCAGCACCATTGTGTGATGCGGTTAAATTACCTACAATATTTAAAGATATTACAAAACAATCATTAAATATAGGTTTTATAATAGCGATAGTATTATGTATTTTAACATATTACTTCTTCAAGAAGACATCATTAGGATATAAGATAAGAGCAGTGGGATATAATCCAACATCATCAGAAAATGCAGGAATTAATCCTAAAGTAATATCATTTATTGCAATGGGTATTGCAGGTGCGATTGCAGGATTAGGTGGAGCAGAAAGAATATTAGGAGGTTCAACATTCTATATTTATACTGATGGTATAATGGGAGACTTTGGATTTACAGGTATAGCTGTTTCATTACTAGGTAAAAATAATCCTATAGGTATAATATTTGCATCAATATTCTATGCAACTTTGGAAATAGGTGGACAAACACTACAAATAAACTATAAGTTAGATAAAGAAATAGTGTATATAATACAAGCACTAATTGTAATATTAGTAGCTGCAGAAAATATGTTCTATTATTTGTTAAAGAAGAAAGAAGGTAAGATGTAATATGGATACTTTAATATTAATTATAAAACAAGCAATAGTTATAGCACCTCCTATTTTAATAACAGCAGTTGGAGCATGTTTATGTGAATTATCAGGGGTAGTAAATATAGGACTTGAAGGTATGATGTTAACAGGAGCATTTGCAGCAGCATGTGTAAACATCTTCACTGGTAATCCATACCTAGGTATATTTGTTGGTATAATAGTAGGTGGTTTAGTTTCATTAATTCATGCTGTAATTAGTATCCATCTTAAAGGAAATCAAATAGTAAGTGGGGTAGCAGTAAACTTATTTGCTGCATCAACTACAAGTTTCTTAATCAAGGTAATATTCCATGTTGCAGGGTCTACAGATAAGGCAAAAAACGGTGCTAACAGTATGATAGTATTGACATTTGTATATGTACTTGCGATTATAACATACTTTGTTGTATACAAAACAGTATTTGGATTAAGATTAAGAACAGTAGGAGAACATCCATTAGCTGCTGATACAGTAGGTATAAATGTATATAAATATAGATATATAGGTGTAATATTATCAGGGATGTATGCAGGACTTGGTGGTTCATATATGTCAACAGTAATATTACAAAACTTTATAAAAGACATGACAGCAGGTCGTGGATTTATGGCGTTAGCTGCAATGATATTCGGTAAATGGAATCCATTAGGGGCAATATTAGCATCATTATTGTTCTCATTTGGTCAAGCATTCTCTAATAATGCAAAGGCACTAGCATTACCTGTGCCACAACAATTTATAGAAATGATACCATACATATTAACAATATTAGTTCTAATAGGATTCGTAGGTAAGGCAAGACCACCTAAGGAAGATGGAAAACCATACGAAAAATAATTGCAATTAAAACTATTTCAAGGTATACTTTATTAGCTAAATATTTAATTAATAGGAGGAAAGTTTAATGAAAAGAATTTTAGCATTTATTGGAACAGTGTTAACAATGATAACACTTATTTCATGTAATCAAAAACAAGAAGCAAAAGCAGAAGTTGCTGCTCCTAAGAAAGTTGCTATTGTTTATTCAACAGGTGGTAAAGGGGATAAATCATTTAACGATTCAGCATATCGTGGTTTACAAATGGCAAAAGAAAAGCTAAATGTAGAATTTAGTGAATATGAACCAAAAGACCCATCAGCTGAAGCTCAAAATCAATTATTCCAATACGCTGAACAAGGTGATTATGAAATAATTATAGGTGTTGGATTCAACATGAGAGACGCACTTGTTGCAGCTGCTAAAGCGTTCCCTAAACAAAAATTTGCTTTAGTTGACGATGAAACACCAGCATTACCAAATGTAGTTTCATTAATGTTTAAAGAACAAGAAGGTTCATTCTTATTAGGTGCATTATCAGCAATGGTAACAAAGACAAATACAATAGGATTTGTTGGAGGATGTCAAGCACCAGTTATATGGAGATTCCAAGCTGGATTTGAACAAGGTGCAAAATATGTAAATCCTAATATAAATGTATTACCAGTATTCATTAATGGAAATAATCCATTCAATGACCCACAAACTGCTAAGACTTTATCTGAAACATTAGTTGGTAAGAAAGCAGATATCTTATTCCAAGTTGCAGGTGCATCAGGAGCTGGAGTATTCCAAGCTGCTAAAGAAAAACACGTATATGCATTAGGTGTTGACTCTAACCAAGATGGTGAAGAACCAGGAATAATCTTAACATCAATGGTTAAACACGTTGATAATGCAATATTCGCAATAATAAAAGATACACTTGAAGGTAAATTTGAACCAGGTGTAAGACGTTTCGGATTAGCTGATGACGGTGTAAGTACAACTGACTTTGAATTCACTAAAGATGTAGTAACTCCAGAAATTCAAGCTAAATTAAAAGAACTAGCTGAAAAGATTAAATCAGGAGAAATAAAAGTTACAGATCAAGTAGCAAAATAAGTTAAGTTTAAGTAGAAAAGCGTAATGCTTTTCTACTTTAAAAAAACAGCTTATGCTGTTTTTTTATTCCATATTAAAAGTGAGGGTAATAAAAATGAGGATAGTTGATATAATTGAAAAGAAAAGAGATAATATTGAATTAACAAAGGAAGAAATAGATTTTCTTTTGGATGAATGTCAAAAAGGTAATGTACCAGATTACCAATTATCAGCTTTCTTAATGGCAACATATTTTAACGATATGACAGATAAAGAGCTAGTAGAATTCACAAAAAAAATGAGAGATTCAGGAGATATTATTAGTTTTGATAAGATTAATAAATTTTTAGTTGATAAGCATAGTACTGGAGGAGTAGGAGATAAGGTTACAATAGTTTTAGCACCAATAATAGCTGCTCTAGGAATGGCAACAGCTAAATTGTCAGGTAAGGGACTTGGACATACAGGAGGAACTATAGATAAATTTGAATCAATAGAAAACTTTAGATTCTCAGAAACTAAAGAACAATTGATGAATATTGCCAATAAAACAGGTATAGGTCTTATGGGTTATAGCGATAAAATAGTACCTCTTGATAAAAAAATATATTCATTAAGAGATGTAAGTGCAACAGTTCCATCAATCCCTCTAATAGCAAGTAGTATAATGAGTAAAAAACTTGCAATAACATCTAATATCATAATCCTAGATGTTAAAGTTGGTGACGGAGCATTTATGAAAGATTTAAACCATGCAAAAGAATTAGCAAAAAGAATGATTACAATAGGTAAAGGTGCTGGTAGAAAAACAAATGTAGTTGTATCAAATATGGATGAACCTTTAGGTAGAAATATAGGTAACGCTAATGAAGTTATTGAAGGTATAGAAGCACTTAAAGGTAATATAATGCCAGATTTAAAAGAAGTAGTATATACAATTGCATCACTTGCACTTAAAGCAAAGGGAGAAATTGAGAATATAGAAAAAGGATGGCCTTTAATAGATAATGTAATAAAATCAGGTTTAGCTCTTAAAAAATTGCAAGAGTTCATCGTACAAAGTGGAGGAAATGGAGATCTAGTTAATGACTATACTCTTTTACCGCAAGCAAAGCACAAGTTACAAGTTAAAGCAGATAAATCAGGTTATGTAAAAAGAATAAAGACAGAAGAAATAGGTAAGGCAGCTATGGTAATAGGTGCAGGAAGAGCAACAAAAGAATCAATAATAGATCATGCAGTAGGTCTTAAAGTAATTAAGAAAGTCGCAGATAAAGTTGAAAAAGGTGAAGTTATATGTGAAATAGAATATAACGATGATAAATTTGTTGAAGATTCAAAAGCGTTAATATTAGATGCATATGTAATAACAGATGAAAAGGTTGAAAATCCAAAAACAATTTTAGAAATAATAGAATAGGAAGTAATATGGAAATAAATAAATATATAGATCATACAGTTTTAAAAACTACTGTAAGTCCTAAAGAAATAGAAAAATTATGTAGTGAAGCAATAGAATATAAATTTTATTCAGTATGCGTAAATGGATGTTATGTAAAAAAATGTAGTGAAATATTAAAAAATACAGGCGTTAAAATAGCAGCAGTTATTGGTTTCCCATTGGGAGCAATGTCGACTAAAGCTAAAGTTTATGAAGCAAAAACTTGCATAGAAGATGGAGCTTCTGAAATTGATATGGTAATCAATGTTGGTATGTTAAAAGCACAAGAATATAGCTATGTCGAAGGGGAAATAAGACAAATAAAGGAAGCTATAGGGAATAATGTGTTAAAAGTAATAATAGAAACTTGTTATTTAACTGACAAAGAAAAAGTTAAAGCATGTAAGTTAGCACTTAATGCAAATGCAGACTTTGTTAAGACTTCAACTGGATTTGGTACAGGTGGTGCAACATTTGAAGATGTAAAATTAATGAAAGAAACAGTTGGAAATAGAGCTAAGGTTAAAGCATCAGGTGGAGTTAGAACTTATGAAGATGCAGTTAAGTATATAGAATTAGGAGCAGAAAGACTAGGAACATCATCAGGTATAAATATAGTAAAAAAAATAGGAGGTAAATAAATGGCAACACCACATATAGGAGCAAATAAAGGAGATATTGCAGAAGTAGTATTATTACCAGGAGATCCACTAAGAGCAAAATATATTGCAGAAACATTTTTAGAAAATCCAGTTTTATACACTAATGTTAGAGGTATGTTAGGATTTACTGGAACATATAAGGGTAAAAGAGTTTCAGTACAAGGTACAGGTATGGGAGTACCATCAATAGGTATATATGTTAATGAATTAATAACTGAATATGGTTGTCGTGTACTAATGAGAATAGGTACAGCAGGATCAACAAACAAGAATGTAAAAATTAGAGATGTTGTATTAGCTATGGCAAGTTCAACAGATTCAGCAATTAACAAGATAAGATTTAGTGGTAAAGATTATGCACCATGTGCAGATCCAGACCTATTTATAACAGCATATAATATTGCAAAAGAAAGAGGAATGAGTGTAAAAGCTGGTAACATTTTAACTAGTGATACTTTCTATAATGACGATGTAAATTCATGGAAACATTGGTCAGATTTTGGTATCTTATGTGTAGAAATGGAAACAGCACAATTATATACATTAGCAGCAAAATATGGAGTTAAGGCTTTAACACTATTAACAATAAGTGATTCATTAGTAACAGGAGAACAAACAACAGCAGAAGAAAGACAATTAACTTTCAATGATATGATAATAGCTGCATTAGAAACAGCTCTTAAATTTTAAAAGAGGTGATATATGTCACACACAGATTATATAAAAAAGGCAAACAAATTACTTTGTAGGGCCTATGTACCATATTCAAAGTTTCCAGTTTCAGCAATAGTTATTGACCAAGATGGAAATGAATATGAGGGTGTAAATGTTGAAAATGCTGCATATGGACTTTGTTTATGTGCAGAACGTAACGCAATAACAAGTGGCGTTACAAAAAATTTGAAAAGTATAAGAACTATATATATAACAGGAAATACGAATGAACCCATTAGTCCTTGTGGTTCATGTAGACAGGTTATAGCAGAATTTAGTACAAAGGATACTAAAATAATATTGGGTAGTTCAAAAACAGATGAGTATAAGGAAATGGATTTAGATAACCTAATTCCTTACTATTTTTCAAAGAATAGTTTAGATGAAATAAAATAGCTAGTAAATTCTAGCTATTTTATTTTATTTTATCATTGTTTAATCTAAAAAAAATTGATATAATCTACATAACATAGAAAAAAAGGAGACAATTATGAATAAACAAGCTATATTACACCTACAAGATTCAAATTATGCATACCCTAAATCGGTTGATAAATTTGTTGTAAGACTAAGAGTAGCAAGAAATGATGATATTCAAAAAGTAATTATTGAATATGGTTGTAAGTACACATTCTATGATGTGCGTTTTGAAAAAGAAATGAAGATAAAGTACAATGATGAATTGTATTCATACTATGAAGTAGAACTAAAATTAGATGATCCAAGACTAGCATATGTGTTTAGAATTTATGACAGCTCTAATGAAATGTACTACTATTTTGAAGAAGGATTAAGTAAGGAGTTTGATTATAATAAGAGCTTCTATAATTATTTCCAATATGCACATATAAATGAAGTTGATATAGTAGAAGAAGTTGAATGGTTTAAGAATGCAGTATTTTATCAAATATTTATAGATAGATTTAATAGAGGTAAGAATAAGAAAGACTTTTCATATATAACTATGCAAAAGGAAGATATACCTACACCACATTCATTCTATGGTGGAGACTTAGAAGGTATATATGATAAAATTGAATATTTACACAGTATAGGAATTAATGCCATATACCTAACTCCAATATTTAAGTCTATATCAAATCATAAATATGATATTATTGACTATGAAAAAATAGATGAACATTTTGGTAATGATGAAATATTCATTAATCTTGTAAAAAAAGCTCATGAATATGGAATAAAGATAGTTATTGATGTTGTATTTAATCATTGTAGCAATCAACACAACTACTTTAATGATGATAAGTACTACGACTACTTTAGAAGAACAAAAGATGGATATATGACTTTTGCAGACTGTGAATATATGCCAGAATGGAATGGAAATAACCCTAAAGTAGTAGACTACTTAATAGGCATTACAAAAAATTGGATAAGAAAATATGATATAGATGGTCTAAGATTAGACGTGGCTGACGAATTACCACATGAATTTTGGAGACGATTTAGAAAAGAAGTTAGAAATGAAAAAAATGATTGTATAATAGTTGGAGAAGACTGGCATGATTCATATACATATTTACTAGGAGATCAATTTGACAGTGCTATGAATTATGCGTTCACTAAAGCTTGTGTAGACTATTTTGCAACACAAAAGTTAGATGAAAAGGGATTATCAGACAGACTTAATATGTTACTTATGAGATATAGGGAACAAAACAACAAGCAATGCTTTAATTTATTAGATTCACATGATAAAGAACGTTTCTATACACAGGTAGGTAAATCAAAGAATAAGCTATTAGCAGGACTTAATTTATTAATGTTCTATCAAGGTGTTCCTTGTATTTATTATGCAACTGAACAAATGATGGAAGGAGAAGGAGATCCTTACTGTAGACGTGCATTTGATTGGGATAAGAAACCTGAACAAGAAATACTAGATATATTAAAACTTAGAAAAGAAAAAGTTTTAGTTGATGGAGATATACAAATTTATGAAAAAGATGGTAAATTGTATGTAAAAAGAACTTTAGATGATAAAACTAAAACATTAGTTATATCAAAAAATGGTGAAGAATTTAATGTAGAATAAGGAAGGCAATATGAGAAAATATTTAATATTATTAGCACTAATATTTTCATTTTTTAGTTTCTCAAATATAGGATACAACGATTATGTTGGCTATTGGGTAGGCAGTGTTGAAAATGAAAAGCCTGATTTTGAAATAGTTAAAGAAAATAACGAATACTATCTTGTAGAATATGCATTTGTTAGAGATAGATTAGAAAATATTGCTGACAAATATTTACTAGTTAAAGTAAAAGATGGATTAGTAAACAAAGTATATACAGAAGTATATTCATTTGAAAATGCAAGAAGTGAAATACAAAAAAAATATGTTGATATTAAAGTTGGAGAAAAAGTCCTAGCACAAATATTTGATGGAAAGAAAAACAACCTAGAGTATGTATTTTATTACAAAAAAATGGATGAAAAGAAAAGACAAAATTTTGAAAGAGAAAAAACAAAAGCAAGAATAAAATATGAATTACATACATTTTAATATAGCACCTGTATAGGTGCTTTTATATTGCCATAAAATATGATATAATTTATAATAAAAGTTGAAAGAGTGGATATATAGTGAATAGAAATAAAAAGATAGAAACTATAAAAAAGATTATATATATAGTTGTAATTATATCCTTTATTTTTTTAGTTAGAAAGAAAATGATATATGCATATGATTTTGTTGTAGAAAATGTGAATTTTAGATTAGTAAAGTACAAGGATAACCTATACCAAAGTGCTATTAATTTTAGAACTAAAGTTGACATGGTTTCAAATAGTGATAAGTATATAGAAAAAATAAAGGACTTACAAAAAAAAGTTGAAGAAAAAGAATTTGTGGAAAATAAGGCAAAAGCATTAGAAATTGAAAATTTAAACTTAAGAAGTACACTAGAATTAAAACAATTTCTAAATTTAGATACAATAGCATGCGAAGTTAAGTTTTCTGATATAAAAGATGATGATACCTTATACTTATCAAAGGGAAGCGATGATGGAATTAGGTTAAATCAAGTAGTAGTATATAACGGGAATATGATAGGTAAGATAACAAAATTAGATAAGAATTGTTCAGAAGTAACCTTATTAACAAGTAAAGACTCTAAAGTTGGTGTAATAATAAATAATGAGTACTTATGTATTTTAAGGGGTAATAGTAATGGTACATTTTCAGTTAAAAACTATAACACAGATATAGATATTAATGGTAATAATAGTTTTGAAATAAAGACCTCAGGAGTAAGTGATATAATCCCTAAGGATATAATGATAGGAAATTATTATCTAAAAAACAAAGAACAATTTAAGCAAACAAAAGAGTTAATATTTGAACCTACATATAAGTACGCAAATATACGTATAGTATTAGTAGTTAAAGGGGTGAAATAATAGTGAAAAAATATTTAGTTTGTTTTTTAATTTCAAGTTTTACTATGGCAAATTTTTTGAATACAAGTTTTAGAGCAAAGATATTAGAAAGAAGTAATAGAACAGAAAAAGAATATGTTTTACAATATAAGCCAAATAATATTAAGGTAGAAGTCTTATTTCCCTCTACAAATAAAGGTGAGATATATACATATAAGCAAGGTAAAAAATACATATATTATCCTAAATTAAACCAAACTGTAGAACAAACATTATCCAATTCATCAAATGATATATTTAAATTATTAAGTGAAATGAGAGGGATTAATAAAAGTACAAGAAAAGGTAATAAGGAATATATAGTTAAAAATGGAAATATAACCAAAATCATTTGTGGTTCATTAGTAATAAATGTTACGTATATAAATAATATGCCGATAAAAATTAATATACAAGATGGTAAAGAAAAAGTTGAATATTTATGGAGTTATTAAAAGATAATGCACTAGTATTAAGTAGAAAATACTATAATGAATCAAATATACTAGTCACTCTATTTACAAAAACTTATGGTAAAATTTCATGTATTTCATATAGGGGAAGGGTAAGTAAGAAAAAAGAACTTTATGCATTAACACCAACTAGCTATATTTATACAGAAATAGAAAAAAATGGTAGTAAAACTAGCTTAGTAGACTATAGGCTATTAAAGAATGTAGATACAAGCAAGAGCATAGGAAAAGTTGAACTTTGTCTATATATAGTATATGTATTAGATAAAATACTTGAGTACAATCAAGAAGAAAAAGAATTGTATGAGAGAATAGAAAAAATATATGATTACATAGAAGAAGTAGATGAAAAAAAAGTTGAGTCTTTAGAGTATGTGTATAAGTTTATATCTCGTTTTTTAAAAAGAATATTGATAGATTTGGGTATATATTTTGAAGGTAACTTTAAGGAAACAAGAAATATTGAAGATAAAGTGTGTGAATATGAAAAATATATTAATACATATTTTAATATTGATTTAGATTATAGGAAAATAATAACAAGGAGAGTATATAAATGAAAAAGATTACAGATTATTTAAAGGTTGAAACGGTTAATTTGAATTTAGAAGCAAAAGATAAAAAATCAGTTCTAAAAGAACTATTTGAACAACTTCAAAATAGTAGCGAAATAACAGATAAGAATAAATGTTATGAAGATTTACTAGAAAGAGAAAAATTAGGAAGTACAGGTATAGGTGAAGGATTTGCAATACCACATGCTAAGTCAGATTTTGTGAAAGAATTAATAATGACAGTAGGAATTTCTAAAAATCCAATAGAATACGATGCTGTTGATGGTAAACCAGTTAATATATTCTTTATGTTCTTATCACCAAATGAATTATCACAAGAATATTTAATTTTACTTGCAAAAATATCAAGATTTATAAGAGAACCTAATTTTAAATCTGAATTATTAAGTGCAAAATCAAAAGAAGAAATAGCTGAAATTCTTTTATCAAAGGAAGAAGATTAGATGAGATGCATTTTTTGTAAAAGTACAGATACTAGTGTAGTAGATTCTAGACTAGTTGATGATAATAGGATAAAAAGAAGAAGGGAATGTAGGGTTTGTAAAAAAAGATTTAATACTTATGAGGAAGTAGAATTTCAACCCATAACAGTAATAAAAAAAGATAACAGTACAGCACCTTTTGATAGAAAAAAAATTTATAACGGAATAACTAGAGCTTTAGTTAAAAGAAAATATAATGCAGATGATATAAGGGATCTTGTAGCAGATATAGAAATAGAAATAAGAGAAAAATATAGTAAAGGGATAAGAAGCACTGAAATAGGAGAATTAATTTTAAAGCATTTATTAGATATAGATGAAGTTGCCTATGTTAGGTTTGCTTCTGTGTATAATAAGTTTGAAAATTTAGATAGCTTTATTGAGATTATAAACAAAATAAAAAAAGACAAGGGGTAGAAAATGAAAAGAAAGGATAGAATAATTCTTTTAATTTTATTTGTATTGTTTTTTGCAATATTTTTGCTACTTCCAATAATAAGAAGACAAGTTTTAATAGCTAACGAAAAATCAAAAACAAAAGTTCTTGAAAAGCAAATTGAAGAACAAAAGAAGATAAAAGAAGGTTTAGAAAAAGAAATTAAAGATTCTGGAAATTCTGAAAATATTGAAAAAATTGCAAGAGATCAATTGAATATGTCCAATGATAAAGAAAGAGTCTATAAATTTGTTGATGACGATAAAGGGGATAAAAATGGAACAAGTAAATGAAATCTTAGAAAAAGTAAAAAAAGAGACAGTGGATACAAATATAAAGCATACATTTAGACTTTCATTTATGTATAGCCTAAAGGCTATATTATTTTTAGTGATAATTATAGCACTTTTTGTTTTGAATATAGCAAAGTTTTCTAAAAAGCATATGTTACAATATGCTATACTAGTTGTAATAGTAGTGTATATCATATACTATATTTATAAATTAATAAAATATAGAATAGTAATTGATGAAAATATTTTGATATATGAAAAAAATAGAATAAATTTAAAAGATATAGTTAAATTGCAATTTATGAGAACAAGAGTTGGTGGAAGTAAATATGATAATTGCATAGCACTTCTTACTAAAGATAAAAGATATATTATACGTCTTAATATGGAAAAAAAATACTTATTCATAGCATTATTGATGAAAATTACAAAATTGAAGGTTGAAGTATAATGATAGAGTTATTTATAGCATATAGACATATAAAGGAAAGAAAGTTTCAAACATTTATTTCAATAATATCAGTAGCATTATCATTGATAGTATTTATAGTTTCTCTAACAATATCAAATGGATTAAAAGAAAATATGATTAATTCATTATTAACTTTGAGTCCACATATAAGTATAAAGTATACTCCCAAAGTTGAGGGAGACTATAAGCAAATCATAAAAAAAGTAAAAGAACATGGTGCAAAGACAACGGTATCTAATGTATATGTTCAAGGATTTGTTAAGTATAATGATAATAATTATATGCCTATAATTCGTGCAACAGAAATAGAAAAGTTAAACTTAAATTTAGTTAAAAAAAATAAGGTAAGTGGTATAGATTATGCATATATAGGTCAAGAAATGGCAAAGGATATGCATATTAAGCTTGGTGATGATATAAGCGTAGCATCATTAAATGGTAGAGAAATTCGTGTAAAAGTCCAAGGATTCTTTAAGACTGGTTTTTTAGCTTATGATAGTAATCTTGTAATAATGCCTTTAGAAGTTGGACAAATTTTAGAGGAAACAGGAAATAATATTAATAGCTTAGATGTTAGAGTTGAACATCCTGGAGACATAAAGAGTTTAAATGAATTGAAGCAAAAAATTAACTCAATTGATGACGATATACAGGCAACTACATGGGCAGATGAAAATGAAAACCTATTAGCTGCTGTACACTTTGAAGAGTTTATACTAATTCTTATACTTAGTATGCTATTTTTAATTTCAAGCTTTATAGTGTCTATAATATTAAATATATTAATACGTGAAAAAACAAGTGATATAGGTATATTAAAAGCTTGTGGATATACAAAAGGTATGATAAAAAGAATATTCATAATAGAAGGTAGTATGTTAGGAATAGGGGGTATAATTTTATCAGCTATTCTATCACCTATAGTATTAAGAGTTATACAAATTATATCTAAAAACTATTTGATAAAAACATACTATATCTCAAATTTGATTATAAAAATAGATATAAAAGAAGAATTATTGATATATGCCATATCATTTTTAATAATTTTACTAGCCTCATATCTACCATCTAGAAAGGCAGCAAAATTAGATGTTACGGAGGCGATTAGATTTAATTTATGAACTTATTAAAAATAGAAAATTTAACCAAAGAATACAAGACAAAGGTAGAAGATATAAAAATATTTTCTAATATAAATTTAACGATAGATAAAGGAGATCTAATATCTATACAAGGTAAATCAGGTAGTGGTAAGACGACATTATTAAACATTTTAGGACTTTTAGATACTAAATATGATGGCCAGGTAGAGTTTTTTAATCAGTCTTCATATAAGAGCCTTGAAAAATTAAGAGCTAAAAATATAGGGTTTGTCTTCCAATTTCACTATTTATTGCCAGAATTCACAGCACTAGAAAATGTTATGTTACCAGCATTAGCGATGAAAGAGTCTTCAAAAAATGAAATAAGAAAAAGAGCAATAGAGTTACTTAAATTAGTTGATTTAGAAGATAGAATAAATTTTTATCCTAATGAATTATCTGGTGGACAAAAACAAAGAGTCGCCATAGCAAGAGCATTAATAAATAATCCTAGTATTGTTTTAGCAGATGAACCAACAGGGAATTTAGATGAAGAAAATAGTAAAAAAATAAATGATTTATTCATTAAATTAAATAAAGAAAATGCACAGACAATAATATTAGTAACACATAGCCAAAATCTTGCAAATATTGCTAATAAAAAGTATATATTAAAAAATAGAGAATTAGTAGTTGTAGAATAGTTGAAATAGGACTATAATCTCGAGTTTGACAGTTTTTAAGGATATAAATAGGCTATAGACCAGTGTTTACTGTATCTATAGCCGTTTTTTAG
>NZ_JADBHL010000007.1:0-61508 GCF_014892235.1 Sneathia sp. DSM 16631
AACAGTATTGTTAATGGTGAAGTTACTTTAAATGCTAACTCTAATGTTTCTGCTGGTAAAGGTAAGAAGACTACTGCAAGTATAGATGCTGATGGTAAGGGGCATGCTAATATTAATGTTCAAGTTGGAAATGTTTCAGCAACAGCTAATGTAAGTGCTCAAGGAAGTGTATCTGCTTCTACAAACAAGCCAGTTAAAACAAATGTAACTGCTAATGTTTCTAAACCTAAAGTAACTGTATCTAAACCTAAGGTTAATAATGTTAAACCTAAAAAATTAAAAGATAAGGTTGATATGAAAGAAATTCGTAGAAATGTACTATCTAGATTTAGAAGAAGACATAGATAATTTTGAACTACAAGGATTCAATTCCTTGTAGTTTTTTTATACAAAAAACTTTTTCAAAAAAGTTGTTCCAATTTGTATTTATATGGAATATATAAGGTGTTTCTAATCGTATTCTAAGAATTGGGTGTTATACTTAAAGTATAAAAAGTAGTGATATTAATAATAATGTTTTTTTCAATCCGTGTGCCTTAGTTAAAACTAAAGCACTTTTTTTTGTTGAAAATTAAGAGTAAATAGGGTATAATTTTGGTATATAAACAATGAAATGAGAAGATTATGAAGATATTAGGAATAGAAAGTTCTTGTGATGAAACTTCTATAGCTATTGTTGAAGACGGAAATAAAGTATACAGTAACATTATAGCTACTCAAATACCTATCCATAAATTGTATGGAGGCGTTGTTCCTGAAATAGCTTCAAGACATCACATAGAGAATATAACATACGTATTTTATCAATGCTTAGAAAAAGCAAATATGACTATGGATGACATAGACTATATAGCCGTGACTAACAAACCAGGTTTAATTGGTTCTTTACTTGTAGGTTTACTTTTTGCTGAAGGTTTAAGCTATAAGTATAATAAGCCTTTAATACCTGTAAACCACTTAGAAGGTCATATCTATTCAACATTTATTGAAAATACGGTTAAATTACCAGCAATAACTGTTGCTGCATCTGGTGGTCATACATGTATATACCTTATGGACGAAGATCATAATTTAAAATTAATGGGTGAAACATTAGACGATGCTATAGGTGAAGCATATGACAAAGTTGCAAGAATAATAGGTCTTTTCTATCCTGGTGGACCAGAAATAGAAAAAGCTGCTAAGAATGCAGAAGCCACATTAGATATACCTATACCAAATATCCCTAATTATGATTTAAGTTTTAGTGGTATTAAAACTTTTGTTACAAATTATGTAAATCAATGTAAAATGAAAAATATTGAAATAAATGTAGGTAACATTGCAAAATCTTTCCAAGTAACAGCAATAGAACACTTAAGAAGAAAAATAGTTAAAGCTGTTAAAGATACAAATTCCAAGACTTTAGCAATTGCTGGAGGAGTTTCTGCAAATAAATACTTAAGAGAAGTACTTTATTCTTGTGAAGACTTATCAAATGTTGATATATCTTTCCCTGTAAAAATGGAATACTGTACTGACAATGGTGCAATGATAGCAACTGCTGCATACTATATGTTAAAACACAATAAGGTTAAATTTGAAAAGAACTTAGATGCTACATCTACAAAAGAATTTCATAGATCTTAGGAGGAACGATGAGAACAAGTAGAAATTATCCCAGTACAAAATTAATTCCCAATATACCAGTAAGAGTTAGAAGAAAACCTGGTTATCTAAAAAGACTTTATCTTAATTACAACAAGAAAATTGAAAATCTTAATGAACAATTTTGTAAATTTAAATATGATAAAGGCTTAGACAAGTATTTTGATAAGGCTCCATTACCTGACAGATACTATACAAATCAAGTTGTGCTAATACCTAAAAATATCACAACACTTTATACTTACTGGGAAGTAAGAGAAGATACCTTCAAACACTTGAAGGATAATTTTGAAGTTTTTGATGGTGCAACTATACAACTATACAAGAATGGAACACTATTTAGAAAAATAGAAAACTTATCAAGATTCGGATCTTACTATATCCTTAACGTAGAAGCTGATAAAAAATATCAAGCTGTTTTAGGATTCGAAAACAAATATGGACATTTCTTTGAAGTTGCTACTTCAACATTTGTAATTTCTCCTAGTGGAAGAGTATCTAATAGAATTGCAACTACTTGGGGTATACCTTCATTTTTAAATGGTAAGATAAGACTAACTAAGTACTCTAAAGAATTCTTACCTGATGAAGATAGATTTAAACGTGAAATTTTAAATACTGATAATTTATACTTAGACATCTACGGTTACGAAAGATTAATAAGTCTTGGTTCTTCTTTAGTGAAGAAAATAGGCGTAGGAGTAATGGGATCGTCAAATAAGCACATTGGAAGTACTAATAATTTATTTAAATAACATTTAAGAAGATGTTTATTACATCTTCTTTTTTTGAAAGGAGTAACATAATGAAAAAAATATATCTTTTATTAAATATATTTTTTGCACTAAATTCATTCTCAATTAATTGTAAATTACTAAATGAATTAGCACTTAATAAGGCTAATAAGGTTAACAAGAAATTTACACTAGATAAGCTAACTGCGTATAAGGTGGAAAAGATTGATGAAATGCTATCTGATGTACTAAAAACTTCTGAACAATTAGTCCCTAAACAATGTTGGTACATTGATATTAAAGGAATAAAAAAAGAAGAATTCCCTCTTGCAAAGAATGCAATAAAAGTTAGCGTATTAGCTAATTCAACAATCAATCCTAATTTAAATGTATTTATTCAAAAAGATCAAGAAGCATTTAACGATATTGTTTCTTTGGTAAAAGAATATGGAATAAAAAACATTTATACTTACTCTAATGAAAAAGACCTAATTAAAGACATATTAAAAATTAAAGGTTCTAATTCTTCCCTTTTCCATAGAAGAATCTTGCTTCTAACAAGTTCTAAAAATATGAGGGTAGAATATTCAAAATTAATAGATGCCCTAGAAGATAATAAGGAAGATATGGTTATCGATAACTTTGCCTACCTGTATAACGATACACAAGAAAAATATGAATTTTCTACTAAACAGGATATACTAAATTCGTACAATCAAATACATTGTAAATAATTTTATTGGAGGTTTTATGAACAAGACGCTTTTATTAATGCCACTTTTAGCATTAACAACATCTTATTCAATTGCCAATACTAAGTTAAGAAATAAGCATTATCCACTAAACCTTAGTATTGTTCACATTAACGATCATCACTCTCATTTAGAGCCAAATGATTTGAAATTTGTAATAAATGGTAAACCCACTGCAGTTAAAATTGGTGGATACCCTGAAGTAGTTAATGAAATAAACAAAATGAGAAAAAATTCTTCAAGAAAACCACTTGTTTTACATGCTGGTGATGCAATCACAGGTACACTTTACTTCACATTATTCCGTGGATCTGCTGATGCTGAAATGATGAATTTAACTAAATTTGATTATTTCACATTAGGAAACCATGAATTTGATGCTGGTAATGAAGGATTAAAAAAATTCCTAGACTATTTAAAAATACCTGTTATCTCATCTAATGTAATACCTGATAAGAAGAGTATCTTAAAAGGTTACTGGAAGCCTTATGCTATTAAAAATATACGTGGTGAAAAGGTTGGGATTATAGGGTTAGATGTAGTTAAAAAGACTAAAGAATCATCAAGTCCAGGTCCTGATATTAAATTTACAGATGAAATCGAAACTGCACAAAAATATGCAAATATATTAAAAAGAAAAGGTGTAAATAAGATAATACTTCTATCTCACGCTGGAGCACCTAAAAACTTTGAAATTGCTCAAAAAGTAACTGGAATAGATATTATCGTAACTGGTGATACACACTGGCTATTTGGTAATGATGATATGAGAAAGTTTGGACTACCTGTTATGTCTGAATACCCTACTAAATTTACAAGCCCTAATGGAGAACCTGTTTATGTTGTAGAAGGTTGGGAATATTCAAAACTTATTGGTAAACTTGATGTTAAATTTACTAAAGATGGTATAGTTAAACATATTAAAGGTTCACCTGTAATACCTTACCACCTAGATTCAACTTTTCAAAGAAAAGATAAAAATGGTAAAAAATACATACCTACTGGTGAAGAACGTGAAGAAATACTACGAGAACTTGCTAAGAGTAAGTACTTTACTATTGCAAAAGCAGACAAAAAAGCAGCAGTTGTCTTAAGTAAATATATGAAAGAAAAAAAATTATTAGGTGACAAAACTATAGGTAATATTACTGGAAATATTATGCCTGGTGGTTCAGATAACAGAATACCTAATACAGCAAATCCTAAAGGTTCAGTTGCAGCAAGATTTGTTGCTGAAACTATGTTAACTCAAATGAGAAGCTTTGGTAAACAATCTCACATAGATATGACTATCCAAAATGCTGGTGGTGTAAGATCGAATATAGAGCCTAAGAATTGGACATATAATGATGCATACAACCTATTACCATTCAGTAACACTCTATACCTTTTAAAAATGTCTGGTGCAGAAGTTAAACAAGTTATAGAAGACGCATTAGAATTTGCACTTTGTGGTGGTTCTACTGGTGCTTTCCCTTATTCTGCAGGTATGCGTTATGAAGCAAACCAATACAAGGATAAAGACGGTAAGAGAATCGTTAAAATGGAAGTTAAAAATGAACAAACTGGTGAATGGGAACCTATAAATGAAGAAAAAATGTACACTGTAGGAACTAACGCATACATAGCTAAAGGTAAAGACGGATACAAAACATTTGGTAAAATTGATAAAGAACGTGGTGGTGAAGATACATTCCTACCAGATGCAGAAAGCTTTATTAAATTCTTACAACTTAATAAATCATTCAAAACATATGAAGATTCAAACGTAATCTTCCACTTTGATAAGAATAATGAAGTTAAGAAACAATAATATATAAAATGCACCTTGAGGGTGCATTTTTTTACTTTAATATTTCACCTTTGGGATATAGGTAGTGAGACACCTTCTTTAACATTTCACCTTTGGGATGTAGGTAGTGAGACACCTTCTTTAAAGTACTTTTAGTATATCATATATTATGTGCTTCTACAATATCACCAAACCACCTTTATTTTTCCACCTAAGCATGGTATAATTTACAAATAAAAAAGAAATGGGTGATAAAATGTTTAAAGCTGTTGTTACTGATTTGGATGGCACACTGCTTGATAAAAATCATTTTTTTAGTCCTTATACTAAAGATGTTTTAAACAGATTCTTACAAAAAGGGTATAAGCTGTACATAGCGACTGGACGTGTAGAAAAAGGTGCAAGACTAATATCTGACCAATTAGATTATAGTTTGCCATTGATAACAACTAATGGAGCAAGAATTATAGATGAAAAAGGGAATGAAATTTTCTCAGTTACGTTAAATAAAAAATGTAAAGACTTTATCTTAAACTTAGATTACAAAAAGTTTGGAGACGAAGTCTTTATTAATGGATATTCTGGTACAGAATGGTATGTAGTTTCTAATGAGTATAAAGAATTTTACTCAAAAAAAAGGGTTGATAAAACCTTTGGTGCTACCGTATTATCTGTAGAGGATTTTAGAAAAAAAGAATTCAATAAGCTATTCTTTATAGGTAAATTTGAAAATTTAAAGAAAATACGTACAGTCTTACAAGAAAATATAGGGGGAGAAGCTAATATAGACTTTGTAAGTCAAAATTCTTTAGAAAT
This sequence comes from Sneathia sp. DSM 16631, assembly GCF_014892235.1. Taxonomy (NCBI): domain Bacteria; kingdom Fusobacteriati; phylum Fusobacteriota; class Fusobacteriia; order Fusobacteriales; family Leptotrichiaceae; genus Sneathia; species Sneathia sp. DSM 16631. Next base: position 5,742 of record NZ_JADBHL010000007.1, read on the forward strand.
ATTTAATTTATCTGCAAACAAAGCAAAGGCAAGTCTAGAGTTAATAAGAAAAGATGGTATTAATCCTGATGAAGTATTAGCATTTGGTGATGGTTTAAATGACTATATCATGTTAAAGCAATACCCTAATAGCTTTGTTATGGGTAATGCACTCGATGAATTAAAAGAATTGCTTAAAGATAAAGAAGTACTTGAAGACAGTGATACTAATGCTGTTGCAAGAAAAATAGAAGAGGTCTTTAAAATATGAAAGTAGCTTTAGTAGTTGACGACAGTCAATATTTTAGACAAATTATTAAAAACATATTGGAAGAGTATAATTTTAAAGTTATAGAAGCAGAAAATGGCCTTGTAGGTTATGAAAAATATGTTGAGTATAAGCCAACACTAGTTACAATGGATATTAATATGCCCATACTAGATGGCTTTGGATGTATAAAGAAGATATTAGACTTTGATAAGACTGCAAAGATAATAATTTGTAGTTCTATGATGTTTTTAAATGTTTACATTGCAGAAGGTTTAGAAAGTGGTGCAAAGGCATGCCTATGTAAACCATTTACTACTTCTGAATTAATAAACGCAGTAGATACAGTTTTGATGGGGGATGATTAGAAAAAATGAATGTGTATAAGGAGATAATGTATATTTTGATTTTCTCGCTTATAGGGGAACTATTTTCAAAAGGTTTAAAACTTCCTGTTCCTGGAAGTGTTATAGGAATGCTAATACTATTTGCATTTTTAGAATTTAATATACTTAAGATGAAAAAGATAGAAAAAGTTGGAGAATTTTTATTAGAAAATTTAGGAATATTGTTTGTGCCAGCAGGTGTTGGAATAATGGTTAAATTTAATTTTATAAAAGAAATATGGTTAAGTTTCTTTGTTATCGCAATATTTACTACTATATTTTCACTTATTATCACAGTTAAAATAGTGGAAATTGTTAAACAAAAATTTGAAGGAGATGAGGATGCTTAATATATTAATAAATAACCAAATGTTCGGTATTATGCTTACTATACTAGTCTATGTACTAGCTGTAAAGCTATTCACTAAAACAAATTCATCATTATTAAATCCAATTTTAATTTCAATACTTTTGATAATAGGGATATTAAAAGTATTTAAAATACCTTATGATACATACAACATAGGGGGGTCAATATTTACAACATTAATAACACCAGCAACAGTTGCTCTTGCTATTCCATTACATAAGAACTTGCACTTATTAAAAAAACATTTTATTTCTATACTTACAGGGATTATTGTAGGGAATACTATCAATTGTATAGTTGTTGGATATGTTTGTAAGTTATTTGCGTATAAACCAGAGATTATAGCTTCATTTATGCCAAAATCTGTTACTACAGCCATTGCTGTAGGTTTAGCAGAAAATGTCCATGGGATTATACCTATAACAGTAATATTAGTAATAGTTACAGGTATTACTGGTGCAACATTAGGACCTAGCTTGTATAAGATGCTAAATGTTGATGATAAAGTTGCAATAGGTGTAAGTCTTGGTTCTGCAGCACATGCTGTTGGTACAAGTAAGGCTATAGAGATGGATAAAGAAATAGGTGCTATGGCTGGTCTTTCTATAGGTCTTACAGGTCTATATGTCATACTAGTAGCTCCTTTAATATTAAGAGTAATATTATCATGAAAAAAGTTATTGTAGGTATGAGCGGTGGCATAGATAGTTCTGTCGCTGCTTTATTATTAAAACAACAAGGTTACGAGGTTATAGGTGTAAGTATTAAACATTTATCTGATGAATTCAGTACAAGTAAGAACAAAACATGTTGCTCATTAGATGATATTAATGACGCTAGAATTGTCTGTTATTCATTAGGTATCCCACATTATGTAATTAATGTAGAAAAAGAATTTGAAAAAGAAGTAATTAAAACTTTTATTGAAGATTACAAAAAAGGTATAACACCTAATCCTTGTGTAATCTGTAATGAAAAGATAAAGATAAGAAAATTACTTGATTTAGCCCATGAGCTTAATTTTGATTATGTCGCAACAGGTCATTATGCTGTAAAAACTGAAGATGGTTTCTTAGAATATGTAGACTATATCAAAGATCAAAGCTATATGCTCTATAGGTTAACAAAAAAAGACTTATCAATGATGCTATTCCCACTTGCTAGTATGAATAAAAAAGATGTAAGACAAATAGCAAAGGAAAATGGCATAATCACACACGATAAAAAAGATAGTACTGGTATATGTTTTGCACAAGATGGATATATACCTTTTTTAGAAAAGAATTTACATCCCAAACCTGGAAACTTTGTTTCAGAAACTGGAGAAATTCTTGGACAACATAAGGGATATCAACTGTATACCATAGGTCAAAGAAGACATTTAGGTATTAAGCTACCTTATCCCATATTCATTCTAGAAATTAGAGCAGATAAGAATGAGATAGTATTGGGTGATTATGATAAGCTTATGACAGATACAGTTAAAATTTCTAACTATATCTTCCATGAAAAACTTGAAAATGTAGTCGGTAAACGGCTTTTTGCAAAACCACGATTCTCTTCTAAAGGATTTTATGGAAAATTAATATTACACGATAACGATATATATTTTAAATATGAAGAAAAAAATGCACAAAATGCAAAAGGACAACATTTAGTCCTATTTTACAATATGAAACTTATAGGAGGAGGCGTTATAGAATGATAAAAAATATACTTAAATATCTCTTGAAATTTATATATTTCAACTTAAAAATACTTTATGTAATATTAATAATCCCAATTATTGTCATCATATGTGTGTCATTTTCAAAAGATAGTAGTAAGATTAGTAAGTCATATAGCTATGTTACTCTATCTCTTAATGACATTTCTGATGATAAATACAATAATACAGGTTTTTTTAAGGATAAAACATATACATTTAGTAATGTAATAGAAAAAGTAGATAAGTTACGATTAAACAAAAATCTTAAAGGAATAATATTAAATCTTGATAATATTGATATTACTCCCTCACAAACAGAAGAATTAGGTAAGATACTTGATAAGTATCCTATGTCAAAAAAGAAAATATATGCTTATGGTTCAAATATTAATAAGAATAATTACAAGCTAGCTAGTTATGCTGATGAGATAATAATGCCTAACACATTGAATGCTAGATTGTCTATAAACGGATATTACGCAAATAGCCTATACTTCAAAGATATTTTTGATAAGTTCGGTGTTAATGTACAAGCTATTCATGTTGGAACACATAAATCATATGGTGAAAACTTTTATTCAAATAAAATGTCTAGTGAATTAAAAGAAGATAGTACAAGAATACTAGATAATAGATTAGATAAATTTGTTAGCACTGTTTCTAAAAATAGAAAAATTGATGAGAATATTTTAAGTAAAAACATATTAGAAGGTAAATATGATTTAATCAGTCCATATACTGCAAAAGATTATGGCTTAATTGATAATATACAAGATTTTGATGACTTCTTAGACAGTATACAGTCAAATGATGATAATACAATTAGTATCACTGACATATTAAAAGAAAAAAGTACTTACAAGTCACAAAATATTATAGCCATACTACCTCTAGAAGGTCCAATATCAAGTGGTGAAAACAGTATTAATTTCAGTATATCTGAAGATAGTGTAAGAAACAAATTAGATCAAATTTCTAATAACAAAAATATTAAGGCTGTAATATTACGTATTAATTCTCCTGGTGGAGATGCACTTGAAGCTGAAATGATACACAAGCTTATTACAAAATTCTCTAAAAAATACAATATACCTATTTTCGCTTCTTTATCTGATGTTGCTGCATCTGGTGGATATTATATAGCAACTAGTGCTAAAAAAATATATGCTAATGAGGCAACTATAACAGGTTCTATAGGAGTTGTAAGTTTAATGCCTAAGTTTACAAATACTTTAAATAAATTTAGTGTTAATAATGAGGTAATATCTAAAGGTAAATTTACTGGTATATTTAATCCTTACTACAAGTTGACTGATGAAGATAAAAACCACATATTAGATACTTTAAATGATGTATATGCTGAATTTAAGCATAGAGTAAGTACAGCTAGAAATATTACGGATGATAAGCTTGAACCTATAGCTGGTGGTCGTATATGGCTAGGTGATGAAGCTAAAAAGTTAGGTCTTGTTGATGGTATAGCAAGTTTAGATGAGGTTATTGATATAGTGGCTAAGGATTGTAATTTGAGCGAATATAGCCTTTTAGAAGTAAACTCAGTATTAGATATAGATTCAATATCTAAATATATACAATCATACATATTTAAAAATTCAGCTATACAAGTTTATGATGAGGCGTATAAGAAACTATTGTTCCTAAATGAAAATAGTTGTAAGGCTCTATTCTTTGATGATGAAATGAGTAAAATAGAATTTTAGTTTTAAAAAAAACAGAGTATTTACTCTGTTTTTTTACTTAACTACTTCTGCTAATTTCTTACCAGTTTTGAATTTAACAACTTTTTTAGCACCAATTTTAATTTTTGCTCCAGTTGCAGGGTTAACTCCATTTCTTTCTGGCATTTCTTTTACATAGAAAGTTCCCCATCCAATAAATTGAACTTCTTTACCTTCTACTAAGCTTGCTTCTACTAAATCAAGAAAATCATTAATTAATTCTTCTGATTTCTTCTTAGTTTCTCCAATTTTTCCTGCATATGCAGTAACGAATTCTTTCTTGTTCATGGATAAAACTCCTTTCTTTTCATTATAGATATTTTACCCTATTTTTTATAAAAAGGCAATTATTTATTGAATTTTTTTTAAATTTCTCTTAATTTTTATAAATTTTCCTTAAGCTAAAAGTGTTGTGCGTATTTACAAGTCTAAAAAAAGCTGGACTTATTTAATCCAGCTTTCCTTTAATAGAAACAGAGTCAATAAGCTAGATTACTCTGCTTCTGAAAATAAGACTTTAGATAATCTAGAACTTAGATTTTCCTTATTCTTCATTAATATTTTTCTAACTTGATCAGAATTTTTACCTTTTAAAGTCTTCATAGCTTTTGTGCAAACTCTAACTTTAACTTCTTTACCATTAATAACTAAAGTCATTACTTGTAAATTTGGTCTCCAAATTCTCTTTGTTGCTCTATGTGAGTGGCTGACTAAGTTACCATGACTTGTTTTCTTTCCAAAAACTTCACAAACTTGCATTTTGCACCTCCTAATAATATTACTAGATTTTTATTATACCATATTAATTACTTTATTACAAGCAAATTAACTTACCTATGCATTGTAACATATCACATGATAAAATGCAATATTTAATTATTTTAATTCATTTTTATACATAATATAGTCAAATAATTGAAAGAATGTATCTATTTCCTTATCATCCTTACTTGCTTTTAATTTAAGCATAGTTCCTTCCATTTGGTTAATAAGTATCTTAGAATATATTTCTGGTTTAATATGCTTATATCTAGGGTTAGAATTATACATCATTTGTAAAAAGATCATAAGTCTAACCTCTAGTTTACCATAGCCATCATTTATTCTTTCTCTTACATCATTATTAATATCAGACATTTCTATAGCAAGATTACCCAATAAACTACCACCATGGCAGTCATTGTCTAAAACATTGCTAAAGTATTTAAAGAAAAAACTTCTAAGCTTTACCATAGATAAATCATCTACAATTTCATCAAAGACACTAATAAGGTTTTTAATATGCAAGTCTATTACTTGATTTAATAAGTCTTCTTTATTCTTAAAATAGTAATAAAATGATCCCTTAGGTATATTACATACCTTAAGTATTTCACTTATACCTGTATTAACATAACCTTGGTAGTAGAATAATCTAGTGCTCTTTAATATTACTTCGTTTTTTTTCTTTAAAACATTACGGTCCATATTACCTCACTTTATATAAAGTTTTTTAATTGGTAGATTATAGCTAATATAAGTACTAAATATGTACTAATACGTATAATCTTATTTGTTATTATCTTACCTTTAAACACATTTAAAATTAAAATTATTATTAAAACTGGATAAAATACACAAAGTACTGGTACAGATAAATTAATTATATCATCTACTCCTAATTGTGCTATTAAGAATGACACAAATGTTATTATTATTGCTATTCTATTATATCCAAGCTTATTTTTACTTAATTCATTAAAGAAGTTACTTACTGATGATATTAGTCCTATAGCTGTTGTAACACACGCAAGTATTATTATTATAATCAAAGCATATATACCTAATCTACCTAATAATTTATTTGTAATATTCATTATTAATTCAGATCTTGAAAGATTTAGCCCATCTGCTACAGGTATTCTATTACCTAAATAAACTAATCCTGCATAAACTACTGTCAAACAAATTGCGGCAACTATACTTGCTTTAACTGAAATTCCCATACGATTTTTTTCGTTTTTAACAGTATCATAAATTAATTTTGCAAATACTATTGATGCTACAGCATCTAGTGTATTGTATCCTTCTAAGAATGAGTATATAAACGGCATACTAACTTCTACGCTTCTTGCATCTGCCTTAGGACTTACTATTCCTACTATTATTAATATTACTAACATAATTATTAGTAATGGTGTTAAATATCTTCCTATTATTTCTACAACTTTTGACTTGTTAATTGAACATAATATGCATATTGCAAAAAATACAAATGTAATAATTAGCTTATTTGCATTAGGGAATACTGGTAATACTCCCATTTCATAGCTTGTAGCTGCTAATCTTGGCATAGCGATTATAGGCCCGATTAATAGAAATGATATAAACAAATATATCTTAAAGAAAACTTCTCCCATAGGTTCAAATATTTTATGATAGTCCCCTTCATTTCTAATTACTACTAATAATCCTAATAATGGTAAACCTACACCTGTCAAAACAAATCCTAATACCGAAAGTGGAAATGCTCCACCTACCCTTATTCCTATATAACTTGGTAATAAAGTATTACCTGCTCCAAAAAACATAGCGAATAATCCGAATCCTAATATAATGCTCTTTTTTATATCTCTCATAAATAAACTCCTAACTAAATCTTGAAATAAATAAAGTAATTATTCCTACATTGAAGAAATCTATAAATAATGCTCCAACTATAGGAACGGTAAAGAAGGCAAGTTTTGAATATTGATACTTTTCACAAATTGTTTCCATATTAGTTATACCATTAGGTGTTGCACCTAATCCGAATCCACAGTGACCTGCAACTATAACTGCAGCATCATAATTTGCCCCCATTACATTAAATGTAATATATCTTGTGTATATTGCTGTTATCAATGTTTGAACTACTAGTAAAACTATAACTGGTATTGCTATACCTAGTAATTCCCATAGTCTAAGTGACATCAGGGCCATTGATAAAAATAAGTTTAGTGATACATTTTCAACTATCTTTATTTCTTCCATAGGAGAATTTACAAATGCATCAAATATATCTGTAACATTTCTAATAATTGCTGCTACTATCATAGGTCCTAAATAGTATGGTAACTTTTTTAAACCTATGTACTTGAAGAACATATTAAATAATGTACCTATTGCCATTGCAAGTAATATTGTAAAAAATGCCCTAGCAAATTTTTCACCATTTAATATACTTTCTTTTTGGTCAAAGAAAGTTTCATCATGTTCAACATTTTCAGTACCATCTATTGGTGAGTATTTTTCCAATAATGAATGTTTTTCTATTAACCCACGTGCTATAGGTCCCCCTATCATAGAACCTGCTACTAATCCAAATGTAGCTGCTGCTATTGCAACTGTTTTTGCTACTGGATCTTGTATAGACTGTGATATTGCAGCTGCTGTACCATGACCACCTGTTAAGGCTGTTGATCCTGCCATAAGTGCTATACTCTTAGATAAGCCTAAATTGGTAGCTAATACCACTGAAACTATATTTTGTATAACTATTAACCCGACGGCTACTATTAAAAATACTAATACTTGTACTCCACCTTTTTTTAACACCTTTAAACTAGCGTTGAATCCTACACTAGTAAAGAACATTGTCATAAAGAAGTTTTGCAGTATATCATCAAACTTAAACTGTAGTATATTCAGTTCTTTAAGTATAAGTGTTAATATTGCAAATAGTAACCCTCCAACTACTGGTGAAGGTATACAAAATTTATCCAAGAATTTTATCTTTTTTCTACATTTACGCCCTATTAAAAGCAAAATTATCGCCAACCCTATAGATTGTATCATATCAAGATGTATCGTTACCATATATCACTCCTCTTCAATTATTACCATCGCTACTGCATAATGTTTCTCATGAGAAATACTTACATCTATTTTTTTATCTTTAAAGTTTATTGTAGGCTTACCTAATGCATCATTAGTTATTTCTATATCTAAAAACGAATACTTAGTAAATCCTTGCCCTAGTGCTTTTACTAAGGCTTCCTTAGCTGCAAATCTTCCTGCATAATTTTCATATTTATTTTTTCTTTTTTCGCAATAACTGATTTCATTTGATGTAAAAACTTTTTCTCTAAAACCTTTGGTTGTTTCTATTGCTTTTTTTATTCTCTCAACCTCTACTATGTCTATTCCAAGTCCCATATATTCTCCATATTATATGCTATTATAGCATTTTTTGTAGTAATATCAACTACTTCTTCATAAGAAATATTTTTTATTCTTGCAACTTCTAGTGCAACATAACTAACCATTGTCGGCTTATTTCTCTTGCCTCTAAATGGTGTAGGTGTTAAATAAGGACTATCAGTTTCTAAAATTAACTTTTCTATAGGTAATTTTTCAACTAGTTCTTTTGTCTTCCTATTGTTTTTAAAGGTTAATGTACCACCTACATTTACATAATATCTATCAAGTATAGGAAGAACTGCTTCATATGAACCTGGATAACAGTGTAATAATCCACCAACATCCTTGTACTCACTTAATATATTTATTGTATCATTCAGTGCATCTCTTGTGTGTATGATTATAGGCTTATTAACCCTTCTAATCATTTCAATTTGTTCTCTAAATCCTTCTATTTGGACTTCTTTAGGGTCTTTCATCCAATAGTAGTCTAGGCCTATTTCACCTATACCTACTACCTTCTTATTCTCTTTTGCTATCTTTTCTAATGTAGCTAATTTTTCTTTATTCATCGTACTAATATCTGTTGGGTGAAATCCTATACTTGCATATATTTTTTTATGATTATTAGCCATTTTAACGGCTTCTAAGGAACTGTTGTAATCCCATCCAGAACATACGATAAATTCCATTTCTTTTTCTACTTCTTTTATTATCTCATCTACATCATCTTTGTACATTTCGTCATTAAGATGACAATGTGCATCAACCAACTTCATATATTACCTTCTTCTTGCAGCACTTACTCTTACACCATATCTAAAGTATTGATTCCAATATGGTTCTTCAATACTTGAGATAATAACGCCTTTTGAAGATGATGCATTAATAAATAAAGAGTTACCTAAGTATACAGCCGTATGATTTACACTATTTCTTGGTCTAAAGAATAGTATATCTCCTGGCTTTAAGTTTTCACGACTAACTATATTACCCATTCTAACTTGATCTACACTTACTCTAGGTAATTCATAACCGTTAAATACTGCCCTATACACTCTTCTTGTTAGTGCAGAACAGTCTATACCGTCTTTTGAATCTCCACCCCATCTATAGCGTGTACCTCTCCAATTATTATACGCATTCATCAAACTGTCATATAGGATAATGTTGTCAATTTGTTCGTATGCATTACTTAACTTATCCTTTAATTCTTTTGTTTTAAGACGAATAAGTGCTTCATCATGCACGTATTCTTCATCGAAATTTTCTGGTTCTTCACCATTATTCCTACTTGCTCTTTCTATCATTTCATCTATATTTCTATGACGATACTTACTACCATACGCTATCTTTGGTAGTGATGTTAGTAGCATTATCAAAAATATACATAATTTACGTCTCTTCATTTTTTCTCCTAAAAGTCTAGTACCACATTAACAGGTCCAAGGTTTATTGATGTGATATCCATATTTGTTCTAAATTCTCCACTAACAACCTTTTTATAGTTTTCTTTTAAGGTCCCCAAAAACATATCATATATTTCTTTTGCTTCTTCTTTATTTGCACTTTCATCAAAACTTAATGTAGTCCCTTTTTTTGCTGTAGCATAAAGACTAAAGTTTGATATTAGCATTATACTTCCGTCAATATCTTGTATATTTTTTTTTAATTTGCCTTCTTCATTTTCAAAAAATCTTAACTTCAAAAGTTTTGATACTGCTTTTTCTATTTTGCTCTTGTCTTCATTTTTCTTTACGCCTAAATAAACAAGTAAGCCTTTTTCAATTTCTCTTTTTTCACTATTATTTATCACTACACTTGTTCTACCCACACGTTGTATTACCAATCTCATTTATATTTATTCTCACTTTTCTTATTAATCACTATTTCTATAGGACAACCTTCAAATCCAAAATATTCCCTAAATTTCTTTTCTATATATCTCTTATATGAAAAATGTACTAATTCAGGATTATTTGAGAAGAATACAAATTTTGGAGGTGCCACACTAACTTGTGTTACATAATTAATTTTTACTGCTCTTCCTTTTCTTGTTGGAACAGGATTTTGAGTAATTATATCAGATAATACTTGATTTAGTATACCAGTTGTTATCTTTTTATGATATTCTTCATTTAAAGTTTTAACTAATTTTAAAACTTCAAATATTCTCTTACCTGTTAATGCTGACATAGTTATTACAGGTACATAGTTAATAAATGCCATCTCATTTTTTACTTTTTCAGTAAATTCTTTTACTGAATTATTATCTTTTTCTACTAAGTCCCACTTATTAATAGCTATTATCATAGGTTTTTTTGCTTCATATATTAAGCTTGCTACCTTTTTATCTTGTTCTGTTATAAACTCATGAGCATCAAGTAAAAGTACACATACATCTGCTCTATCTATTGCTTTTATTGCACGAAGTACACTGTAATACTCTATACTATCTTCTAATTTTGATTTTTTTCTTATACCTGCTGTGTCTATTATTGTATAATTTTCACCCATATAGTTAAAATTAGTATCTATTGAATCTCTTGTAGTTCCTGCAATATCACTAACTATACTTCTTTCTTGATTTAATAGCTTATTAACAAATGAAGACTTACCTGCATTAGGTCTACCTAATACAGAGATTTTAAGACCTTGTTCTATAGATGCATTAGATAAATCTGAAAATTTTGATACAACTAAGTCTAGCATATCTCCCAAATTAACCTTATGTTCTGCAGATATTCCTATTACATCTTCAAATCCTAGTGCATAAAATTCTAATATATTTTCTTCTTCCTTTTGAAAATTGTCTATCTTATTAACCGCTACTATTACATTCTTATCTTTTTTTCTTAATATATTTGCAACTTCTTCATCTAATGCTGTAATACCAGCCCTACCATCTACTAAAAAGATAACTACATTAGCTTGGTCTATTGCAACCCATGCTTGGTCTTTAATCTTTTGCATGATAAAGTCATTATTATGTGGTTCTAAACCACCTGTATCAACTAATACAAACTCATTTCCTACCCATTCAATATTTCTATATAATCTATCTCTTGTAACACCTGGTTCATTGTTTACAATCGACACTCTATCGCCAACTAATTTGTTAAATAGCGTCGATTTACCAACATTAGGTCTACCAACTATTGCTACAATATTTTTCATATTACCCCCTTACACATCTATTATTTCTACATCTTTTAAACTCTTAAAAATATCTATGCTATCTTTGGGTATTAGAATTTTCATATTAATTCTATCTAAAAAACTTTGTTCTAATACCTCTATATTATTGTCCTTTATGTACTTATCAATTAATCCTTTTTTTGCATAATCAAATGATATTATTATTTTCCTTTTTTCTACATAAGTTATTAGGTTACACTGATCTATTAGTTCTTTTGAAACTCTAGCATAATTTCTAATTAATCCACCAGCACCTAACTTTATACCACCAAAATATCTAACAGCTACCATAGCTACATTGTATACATCTCTTCGTTCTAATATATCTGCCATGGGCTTACCTGCTGTACCTTGTGGTTCTCCATCATCATTATACTTAAAATACTCTTGAGCATTTTCTATTACTCTATATACTGGTACATTATGTGTTGCATCTTTATGTTCAGTTCTTATCTTATCTATGTATTTATTAGCTTCTTCTACACTATTAACTGGTTTTATGTAGCCTATAAACCGAGATTTCTTTTCAATAAACTCTATAATCTCCTCTTTTTCTATATTCTTCATATTATTAACCTTATTATCAAATGATAGATATAGTCAAAAGTTCCAATATGCATAAGAAATAGTATTATCCCTAATGATAATATTGGATTATATTCTATCATATCATAAATTCTTTTTAAATCATTAGGTAAAAATAGTCTTAAAATTCTACTACCATCTAGTGGAGGTATAGGTAGAATATTAAAAGCAATTAACCCTATGTTTATAATCACCAACATATATACAAATTCATTATTTATCCCAAACCATTTAACAGCTAATATCCCTATAAACGCTAAGACTAGATTTGCAAACATTCCTGCTATACTTACAAAAAATACTCCTAATTTTCTTGGTCTTAATTTGTAATAACTAATAGGCACTGGTTTAGCACTACCTATTACTATAGGGGAATGAACAAGTATTAGTATAAAGGGCAACAACAAACCGTAAAGATCTATATGTTTTAAAGGATTTAATGTTAATCTACCCTCTCTTTTAGCTGTATCATCACCGAATAATAGAGCCACACAACCATGTGATAATTCATGTGCAATTACAGATATTAGAAAAGCTAAAACTTGCATAGATACAATATATATATTGTTTCTAAATAGAAAAATAGCAAAGAGCAATAATACAACAACATATTTTGCATAAGGATATTTCAGGTCATAGTATTCTATCATATATTTTAATTTTCTCATTTATTCACCTAAACTTGCTTTTATTAACAACTCAAGTGTTTCCCTATAACCTATTCCAACTGATGCTAAACTTTTTGGTAATAGACTTGTAGCTGTCATCCCTGGTAATGTATTAACTTCCATAAAATACGCCTTATCATCACGCACTAAAAAGTCTACCCTTGAATATCCCTTACACTTTGCTGCATAGTATGCTTTTTCTGTAAATTCTTTTAATTCTTTTTCTAAGTTATCACTAAATTTTGTTACATATTCTCTTGCACCACCATCACTATACTTTGATGTATAATCAAAATATGTTCCTTTTAGTGCCTCTATTTTTATAGGAGGATAAGCTACACCGTCTATTATAGGGACAGATACTTCATCTCCCTCTATTACTTCTTCCATTATCGCTTCATCATCCATAGTAAATATATCTTTTAATGCTTCATCTAATTCTTGTTGGTTGGATATAAAGTGAACACCTATACTTGAACCACCACTATTAGGCTTAACTATTAGCTTTTCGTATTCCTTTGGATATGTAAACTCTTCTCCCTTTCTAATAGTCCACCACTTAGCAGTTCTAATACCATACGTACTTAACACTCTTTTTGCAATATCTTTATCCATACATATACCACTTGCTAAAACTCCAGGCCCTGTATATCTAATATTCATTGCTTCTAATATTGCTTGCACTCTTCCATCTTCTCCAAATTTACCATGTAATGCAATAAAGGCTAAGTCAACATTCATATCCTTAATTTTAAATATATCTTCTGTTCTATCTATTTTTAATTCACAAATATCATATTTATCTTTATCTAAACTTTTCATTATTTGCTCTGCAGTTTTTATTGATATTTCTCTTTCAGTTGATATACCAGCGTAAATAATGCAAATTCTCATTTTTCAACTCCTTTTCTCATTAGCTCTACAACCCTAGAAAATTCTTTTCTATTTTCTTCATTTAAATTCATTAAAATTTCATGTAGTTCTAATATATGTTTTGCTAGTTTCTTGTTGTCTATCTTTTCTACGTTAACTTCTTTACCACTTATCTTTAAAGTCTTATCAACTACTATTAAAAACTTTAATATTCCTGTTCTTCTAAGACAAGTTAGTACTTCTTCTGTAGGTTTTAATATTGTAATAAATTCATCATTTTTCTTTTTAAATAGCATTGTATACTTTGCTATTAACCCTAAAAATGTGCTATCTACATAGGTAGTTTCACTTAAATCTAATATTGGTGTCTTATTCATTTTATCCATAAGATCAGCTATAGCTTGGCTATTCTTCATAGTTGCCTTGCCATATATTTTTAATATATCTACATCTTGTACTTTTGCTACTTCAATTTTATCCATAATTAATCAACTTCTTTAAATCTATATGCCGCATTACAAAAATTACATACTGTTTCTATATACCCATCTTTTTGTATAATATCTTGTATTTCTTTTTTAGTATAAACTCTTTTTATTACATCTAAACAGTATTCCCTTGAACAATCACATTTAAAGCTTAATTCTCTTTCTTCAAGTACCTTATACTCCTCTATATCCTCGCATATTAATTTTAGTACCTTTTCCAAACTAAAATCATGTGCTAATAGTTCTTGTATTCCATAAATTTCTTTTATTCTCTTAACATATTTATCAAATACTTCATCACTACAATCTGGTAGAGCTTGTATGAATATTGCACCAGTTTTCAATATGCTATTACCCTCAGTGTACTTTATACCTGTTTTGATAATAGTTTTTAATTGTTCTGATTTGATATAGTATTCGCTTAGTGCATCTTCTATGTTCTTTGTATCATCTATATCTATCTCTGTATAATATGGACTCTTTAAACCTAAATCTGTTTCAAATCTTAGTACACCTTTGCCTATTCTGTATATCTTCTTAAACTCATCTAAGTCTTTGCACTCATTTAGTTTTTCAATTTTATCTGCATCTACCTCATTACTAGATATGACACGTCCATCTATTCTTGCTCTTGCGTGTGCCTTACCTAAAAGTCCATCAGCTTTCAATACAAGTGATATCTTACCTTCCTTTGACTTAATATTACTTGATAATATTGAAATAATATTAAGTAAGGCTAGCTCTGATGTACATAGTATGCCATCATATTCACTATTTTCTACTGCCTCTTTTGATATTTCTGTAGTATCTGCTATGGCAAATCTTACGTTTTTACTTATTCCTATTAAAATATTAGATTTCATTTTTACCTACCTATATTTGATATATTAGCTATTGAAGAATAATATCCCCCAAATATATTGTCTATATTTTTTGATGTAACATCAACTTTGTATTTTCTACCTTTTCTTACTAGAACATATTGATCTACAACCTTATTCTTTTTAAAGTTCCCACTAGATAAGACACTTAAAATTTCTTTTTCAATATTTACATCTTTTTGCCCATTAAATGTTTTTTGTAATGAACTTTGAAATACTTTTAGTAATAGATCTTGTACATCTATATTCACTATTTCAACATTTACAATTATACTCTTATCTTGCTGTTTTACTGAATTTAAAACTTTAAACTCTAAATTAGAATACAATGTATTAAAGAACATTTTTTGCATATCATTGCTAAAATTATGTTCTAGATTCTTAACAAAGTCTGGATTGTTTGATAATTCCATAGCTTTATCAACCTTTTTTTCCTTTACATCAGTTAAAAATGTTTCAACTGTTTTTTCTGGTGTTAAACCACACCCTATTGTTGTTAATAAGATTAATATTAAAAATATTAATTTTTTCATTTACTTCTCCTTATGTGTATAAGGACTAGCTATGCTAGTCCCTATATTAAAATGTTTGACCAAATCCAAATGAGAATTTTCCACCTAAATCAAAGCCTTTTTTAGTTCCTTTATCTTTATCAGCATCAGGTTTATTTATTAATGGCCATGCATAATCTAATCTGATTACACCTAAAGGTGTTGTTAATCTTGCACCTATACCTATATCTGCTTTAACATGTTCTTTAGTAAACATAGCTTTGAATCCTTCATATTGTCTAAGTCCTGCGTATCTTCCTGCATCTTCACCATAGAATACAGCTGCACCATGTTCATCATATAACGGATTATTATGTATACCAACTTCAGCAAATGCTACTAATTGAACATAGTCATTTATGTATGTTCTATTTTCTACAGTTGCAGTAGCTAAAATACTTGCTAATGAATCTGGATATCCTCTTAATATTGTTCCATCTGATGTATGGAATAGCATATTTTCAGGAGTTCCCTTACTTGCATAACCTAATGTCACTCTATATGCCATTGAGTTCTTATCTTTAATTACTTTATGATAAGCTCTTGCATCTAAGTTTAAGATATAGAATGGTCTTGGTTTTAATCTGTTTTCGTCTTTAGCTTCTTTCAAGCTAGGTAATTTATGAACTTCAAAATATTTTGCATTATATTTTTCTAAAGCCTTATCATACTTTTCGGTAGCAGCTTTCTTTGCACCTGCATCTTGACCACTTTCAGCTGCTTTTTTAGCATCGTATGCTGTTTTTAATTCATTACCTGCAGCAATTAAATCTGCATCTGTTTCAGCTGGTTGTGCTGGTTTTTGATTAACAGGAGGTTTTCCTGTTGCTGCACTAGTAGCACCTGTACTTGTTGCTACTAGTGCTGATGTATTACCACTTGCAGCATTATTATTTGCTGTACCACTTGTAGTAGTACCACCTGCAGTTGTACTGTTATTAGTATTTCCTTCTGTAATTCCTAAAACTTTATTTAATGCTTTCTTGTAATCAGTATATGATTTTTGTAATGTTCCTGTTCTTAAATTATATAAGTATTCATTCTTTAAGCTCTTTTCTCTAAAGATGTATCCTAATTCTGCTGTACCTGTGATGTATAGACCGTTTTTAGGTATGTACATATCGTCTCTTGTATCGTATGAAAGACCTAATGTTACTGATCCTAATGTGTAGTCAACTAATAATTGAGGTTTACCTTTCTTATCTTTTTTAGTGATACCTTCTCCGTTATATGTCTTTATTCCAAATAATCTAGGTTTTACTGTTGCAAAAATGTTGTGTTTAAATCCTTTTCCTAATGTTAAGCTTCCACCATATATGTATGATCCTGAAGGATTTAGTACATTCATTATTTGGTATGGAACATCTTTTTCAATTGTTTTATCTACAAATACAAATTGTCCATCCTTAGTTAATTCTTTATGTTTTTCTTTTGTTCTCTTAAAGAATACGTTTGCTCCTAATTGTAATCTATCAGTTCCTTTTATCCATGGATCAAAGAATGATGCACTTAAATCATAGTTTCCTCTTGTACCAAAGTTTGCTGATACTGATACATCTTGTTGTCTACCTAAGAAGTTCTTATCTGATAATGTAAGTCCTCCTGTGAATCCTTCTTTTGTTTCATAAGCAACTTGTCCATTAATTGAAGTTGTTGGTCTTTCTTCAACTAGGAATGTTAATATCTTGTTATTTGGGTTATTAGGATCACTAGTTATTCTTGGTTCTATTGAACTATATAGCCCAGTTCTGTAGAATTCTTTAATTGTTGAACCAATTTTAGCATCTGTAATTAATTCACCCTTCTTTATATTTGTCATTCTTTCAAAGATATATGGTTTTGTCTTTAAAACTACTTTGTTCTTAGATATTCTAACATTATCTTCAAATTCTATCTTTTTCTTGTATAATATGTCTGATACTTTACCTTCAGAAACTAGTATAGTTACACGTCCATCTGGTGTTGCAGTAGCTTTTTCTATTCTTGCTGCTACTAATCCATTTTGTTTGTATAATTGTAGTATTGGACTTACTTCTGGTTGTAATGCTAATATATTTAATACTTTACCTTCCTTTATACCTGCAAATTCTTTTACTTGTTCATTGTTAAATACTGTTACACCTTCTAAGTCTACACTTTTAACAATAGGGTTTTCTTTTACAGTTAATGTAATATCAACTGTCTTGTTTTTTGCATTTCTAGTAACAGTAGGCACAACACTTTCAAAATATCCTGTATTTACTATTGCTTGTGCTAATTCACTTACGGTTATTGGTGTGAAGTAATCACCTACTCTTAATCTTGAAGCGTTTAAAATGTTACTAATATTAACATGTTTTAAATTTAAAACTTTAACACTATTAACTTTAAGGTCTGTTCTTCTTGATGCTGCTTCTACCATTTGTTGTTGTTGTAATGCTTCCATTGCATGTTCTTTTTCTTCTACTTCTATTACTAAATCTACTGTATCGTTTTCCTTGTGTTCTACATGTTTAATCTTTATACCATCTAATAGATTAGTACTTGCAAGTGCTTTGTGAATTTCACCCAATGTCATGTTAGTGTATTCACTACCTTGTCTAACTGGTAAATTTTGAAGTATAAATTCCTTTGGTAACTCTTTTAAATTCTTTACTTCAATATTATTAACCTTTGTCGCCAATGAAGTTGTTGAAACTAATACGGCTCCTAATAATGAGGCTACTTTAATCTTGTTCTTCATACTTGTCCTTTCTATTTTTTAATTTGCTTTTTATCTTGTATCAACTTTTCACGCTTTTCGAATCTATTATTTATCTTTTCAAAAAACTCACCTATGTTATTAAATTTATTTGAATAATTTACTCCAGTATAGAAATTAATATTGTTGTTAGCTCTATCGTTTCTATCCAAATCATTAGATTTTATACCTACATTTGCTCCCAATCCGTCTCCTAGATTATATGACATATTTACATCATATTTGAAGTTATTTTTATTAGTATTAAATGGTATGCTAAACTTAGTATTCCAATATATGTTCTTTTTCTTTGCTATCTTACCTTGTAAGTGTAGGTTAAGTGCTGCTGTTTCTCCTAAGTTTCTAAATCCTATCTTATCCTTATTTCCAATGTTTGTTCCTATATCAAACTTAGTTAATCCTATCTTTCTTCCTATCTTATTTGTAAATTTAGATATGAATTGATTAACTGCTGTTTCTGCAGCAATATTAACTACATTAGAACTTACGTTACCTATAGAATGCTTATCAAATTTTATACCCTTAAATGCTAATAGTGATAGTATTTCGCTTCTAGACTTATTTGTTTGTGATCTAAAGTCTATCTTCAAATTACTTAAGTTAGAATTTGCGATAATTTCTACTGTTTCACCGTTAATTACTGTCACTGCTCTAAGATTTATTAATGGATCTATACCTTCATCTCTATCATCCATAGTTACATCTAGAACTTCTACAGAAAATTCACTGTTATTCAATGTGAACTTACCGTCTGAAGTATTAAATGATCCTATTATTGTTGGAATACCATTTGCAATAGTTAGTGTTGCACTTCCTTGTATTTCTCCATAAATATCTTTTAATACAAGATATGATGGTACATCTACTATTACTGGTTCATCCATATCGATATTTATATTAACAACATATCTTCTTAATATGTTATTGAGTATAATATTCAATTTCTTGGTTAATATATTTTCATCTTTCTTAGTTTTTTTACTATTAAACTTATTAACAAATGATAAGTCTTCAATTTTAGCACTATTTATCTGTACATTACCATCTAATTGTTCACCTTTTAGTGATAAGTTTGCAGATGTAACAATATCATTTCCGCTTATAGGGAGTCTTACATGATCTACTAACATATCTAGATTCATTCTACCTATGCTGATATTGTCTAATCCTGATACATTGTCTGGAATATCTGGAATTGTAAATTCACCTTTAACTTCAGCTGTTCCTCCATTAATATTACCATTAAATTCATTTACATATACATCTTTACCTGTCATGTTAATATTAACATTTAGATTATTAATATCAACTTCTCCAGTTTTAATTCCAAAGTTCTTTATATCTATATTACCTTTAGCTACACCTTTTCTTGCACTAAAGTTAACATTTGCAATACCCGTTGCATTTGAAATGTTAGGGTAAATGTTTAAGAATTCCAAATTAAAGTTTTGTGCTACTACGTTGAATGTATAGTCTAATGGTTTGAATTTAGCAAATCCTTCAATTAATATTGGATTGTTTTGGTATTCCAAATATCCTTGGTTTATATTAAGACCATCTTTATTTATTTGTCCGTCTAATATTAAGTTAGTTATATTATGTCCATCCACTGTTAACTGCTTAGATTCTAGTACTAAGTCAGCAAATATGTTGTCTAAATTTCCTTTAACTATTGTATTTACTTTCAACTTACCTGAATAATCTTTTCCTAAGTCTCTTAAATCAAATATCTTATCTTTTAAGTTATAGTCTATATTTAGATTATCCAATGCAACAACAAATGATGTGTTATATATTTTCTTTCCACTTGAATTTACTACATTAAATTTATCTACATGTAATATTCCAGTCTTTAATATATTGTTCATATTACCTTTTTCATAATATGCACTCAAGTCTATGTCTGGTAACTTCATATTCTTATACTTAACTTCAGATAATTTACCATCTATACTCATGAATATATCATCTTTTTTACCAGCTATTTGTATATTTGTCTTTAATTTAGAACTAAAGCCATCTATCTTCAATATATCATTTAATTGTTGGTCTATATCTAATTTGATATCAATATAGCCTTTCTTTGTATCATATATACCACTAATATCATTGCCATTAAGTTTAAAGTTTAGTGATAATATATTTCCTTTTAATGTTGCTAGTCCATCTAAGTATCCTATTAACTTATCCTTTATTACAACTGTTGATGGTTCTATCTTGAACACTGCATTTATATTATCTAATCTTCCACTTGCCTCTACCTTTAAAGTTGTTAAATCTAAGTTAATATCTGGTATATCATATATTGAATATATCATAAATTTATTTACATCTAATTGTGAATGTACTTCTTTAGTCTTTAAGTCGTATATAATATTACCTTTTACAAACTCATTATTAATATCTTTAATTAATAGATTCTTACCATCATAAGTAATATCAGCACCTAGTTCTTTTAATCTATGATATTTAAACCATGCTTCATTCATATTAAGTCTAGCTTTAATATCACGTGCTTTATCATCTAGTATATGATTTGCATATCCTTTTAAATTAACATCATATGCATCTACTATGTAGGCCATATGTTTTGAATTTATATCATAACTTACAGATATATCTTTTTTTACACCACTAAGTTTTGCTGATACACTAATAGGTACATCCTTATTTAATCTATCGTTGTCTATATTAAACATTTGCATTAAGTCTAACGCTTGTAAATTACCTTGTATATTGTAATCATGTCTTAAATTGCTAAATGTTGTAGTACCTGATACAGCTAAATTACCCATAGGTAACATAATCTTTGCATTACTTACAGCTTTTTGATTATCTATATTAGATGAAGTCACAATAGATACATTTTTACCTTTAAATGTACCTGATGCATTAACTACCAAATTAGCATTAAACTTATTTGTTGTTAAGTCATATACAACATTTTTTAAACTAGGTAAAGCTTTAATATTAATATCTTTTTTATTACTATATGGTATATATTGTTTAGCATTTAAATTAGCAATTAATTTTTTGTCTTTTAACTCAACCTTACCGTATAGTTGATTACTATCTAAGGTTATATATCCCTTAGTCATAGGTTCTAAATTAATATCCCCTTTAATATCATCAAGTTTTACTTCTTTTATATTACTTTTAACTAGATACTTACCAAAAATATTATTCTTATCAATATCATATTTAGAATTTATTTCTAAATCTATGTCTACTGGCTTTTTAATAACTTTTGACTTATATGATATATTGTATAACTTATCTTTTTCATTCTTGTCAACTAAAAGCTTTATATCCCTTATATCAACATCTTTAACATTTAATTGATTAGATTTTAAGTCTACCTTTATGTCCTTTATATTAACCTTGTCTTTTACATTAAGTTTTGTACTAATTGTTCCTTTAATAGCACCTTTAATACCAAGATTTAATTTTTTGACTAGCTCGTAATTATTAATCTTATCAAAAGATAAATTATTTGTCTTAAGAACAATACCTAAATCACTAGTATCGTTAGTATAGTCAATTAAAAATCCTAATTTATCATTATCATCTAATACTATATTCCCATTTACTTTAACTGTTTTACCATCCATTTTTACTTTTGCTTTCGCATTAGTAATTTCTTCGTCATAGTCCTTGTATCTTCCACTAGATATTACAACATCAAGATCTCCGAATAAGCTTGTCTTATTCCTATAATCAACTAACTTTATACTTCCATCTAACTTACCTTTTTTGATATCCAAAATATCTAAAGTAGCAAATTGGTATAAGGCATCGTCTATATCTAGATTCTTAAATTTGAACTCTTGTGTAGATACTGTGTCTAACTTAGACTTATTATCAAATGAAAATAGGCTTAATATTTTCATTGTTAAATTAGGCTTGTTGGTTAATCTCATACCTAACTCTTCTTTTTGTCCAGTTACACTTCCTAAAGATTTACCACTTACATTTATGTCATATTCTGACTCTAGTAAATTATCTATAGTTCCAAAAACATCTGTTACCTTCTTAGTAATTGCTTTTTTAAATGTCATGTTATTGTATAACACATCTATATTTTTTATTCTTACTCTAGAAAAATATGATGTTCTAGATACTTTTTCTGAGCTTCTTAAAATCTTATTAAGATTTAATGAACCATCCTTGTATTGTGTTATCTTTAGATTACCACCTGAAAAACTAACTCTACTTAATCTTGATGGTAAAAATGGATTAAAATACAAAGATCCGCTCTTTATGTTTCCCACTTCTTCGTTGTTCAAGTCCCGAATATTTATATCTTTCATTTGTATGCATAAGCCCTTAGCCCTTATATCCCTTACAGTAATATTAGTTCCAACTATATCCTTAAAGAATGTTTTTGACACAGAGTTTATGTTAATAAACGTTAAACTAAACAGTGACACTATGCAAAAAAAGAAAAGTATTAAAGTTGTTTTTCTTATTTTCTTCATAGTTCCCAACTCTTTTACTTAGTATTATACTATATTTTACTATAATTTAGTTCATATTTCAAGAAAATTTACACCCCCAAGATTTTATTGGAAGTTCAAAAAAATGAACCCATTTTGATTGTGAGTTCATGTTTTTTCTTTGGTAGTTATTTTTACCTCAATCCACCTCTACCTTATTTAACAACAATTTATCATCACTATACTCTGCTTTTGTCATAAAATATGAATAATCATTATTTACTATTTTTTCTATTAGGTATGCATCTGTTTCCCAAAGGTTCAATTTCTTTATATCGCTCTTTTTTATCCAGTGTAATTCACCTTCATCACAGTCTATCAAACTACCTTTAAAATCCCTAGTTGAAAATACATGTATATATGTTACATCATTATTAAAGATAAATGTCATATGTCCTCTAGGAATTAGATTGTATACATCTAATCCCGTTTCTTCTTTAACTTCTCTTACTACGCAGTCATATGGACTCTCATTTTTCTCAACATGACCACCGACACCTATCCATTTTCCTTCGTTTATATCATTTTCTTTCTTGTTTCTATATAGCATTAATACTTCATCATCTTTTTCTATATAGCAAACTGTACAAATTGTCATATTTTACCTTCTTATCACTATTTTTTAGTATACCCATACACATAATCAAGATTTATATTCTTCATTGCACTAAATATTCTCTTCTTTATTCCTGGATTCTTTTCCTCTAAATCCTTTAGTAATCTTTTTATCTCTTTTCTTTTACTAGTCACCTTATTTTGTTCAACACGGCAACCACAGCTCATTGCTCTAATATTATTACTCTTTGTAAAGTTAATTATGTCCTCTTCATGTACATAAACCATAGGTCTAATCAATGATAAATTACCACTTTCAGACTGTACCTTAGGTAACATTGTTTTGACTGTACCTGCAAAGAACATATTAATTAAAGTTGTTTCGACAACATCATCAAAATGATGACCAAGTGCTATCTTATTATATCCCATTTTTTCTAATTCTTTGTATAGAATACCTCTTCTCATTTTCGCACATAAAAAACAAGGGCTATCTGGTGCCATCTTATTACTTACTTGCCAGATATTTGTATCTATTATCTCACAATCAATACCCATGTTTTTTAGATTTTCCTTAAATTGTTTTAAGTCTTCTTCTTTAAACCCTGGATTTAGATTTATTGCACAAAATTCAAACTTTTTTGATTTATCTTTTTTTAATTCTTGAAATAGTTTTGCCATAAGCAAGCTATCTTTACCTCCAGATATTGCTAAAGCAATTTTGTCACCATCTTCTATTAAGTTAAAATCATGTATTGCCTTAATGAATCTAGACCATATTACCTTCCTATATTTTGTTCTTATGCTTTCTTCTATTTCTTCTACACTTTTAATTTCTCCACTTATATCTAACGATAAGCTTAATTTTACCATATACACCTCATTACTAAAAATGATGGAGTAACTCCATCATTTATTAAATCTACTCTTTACATAATCTAATTTTTCTTTTAAATCCTTGTCTGATGGATCTAAATTATATGCTGCTAAGTATTCCTTATACGCCTTCTCATGTCTGCCCATGTGTTCGTATTTTCTTCCAAAATCCACATGTGCTGTTATTATATCAAAGTCTAAGAATATTGCTCTGTCATAATAGCTACATGCATCTAATATTCTTCCTTGTCTTGAACAAATATTTCCTAAAAGGAATAGTACAAACGGTTCTTTTGAACTTAGTTCAAGCGATCTTTCAAGGCAAACCTTAGCTAAATCTAAAGTATCATTTTCGTAGTATAAATAACCTAGAAAAGCCATTATTTCATGATCTTCTGGTTTTTCTTCTGATAACTTCTCAAATATTTCTATTGCTTCATTATTGCGTTTATATGCATGATAAATACTTGCTAGTTGCTTTTGAGATTCTATATCATTTTTACTCTTAAGTTCTTTAATACTATCTTCTATATCTTCATTATATCTAAATTCTCTAAATATTAAAGTTTTAAGCATTTCTCTCTCCATTTTTGTTTTATAGAAAAATTATATCATAAAATATTTTTTAGTGCAAACTACCAACTAGATCCTCCACCTCCAGAGAATCCACCACCTGAAAATCCTCCACTACCACTTGAAAAACTTCCATCAGAATAGTTTGAATTTTCTACTTTTGGCATAGAATTAATATATATATCGTTATTAATACTACTAAAGTTATATATATATCCATAATATATACCTGAATAGATATAGTCTTCATCAAAGTTATTAGTTCTTATTGCATCATCTATCTTAGATATGAATTTAGAACGTATATTTAATGCTATCGCATAAGGTAGCATCTTATTCGCATAGGTTATTAATTCTTTTTCACTATCAAAATTTTTAAATATATTCTTTTCAGTTAAATTAAAATACATTAGAAATCCCTTAATATTTCTAAGTATGTCTTTACCTTCTTTTGTAAATATCATCAGTGATGAACAAGTGAAGATATTTAACAATAGAAGAGCTATAGGAAGTAATGTTGAAACATTAAATTCTAAAAGAGATATATTAATTACAAAGGTAATTATTGCTATTACTATGGTCAAAACCATAGGTAAATATACAAAACTTCCTACATTTGTCTTATATATCCCCGTAACATATCCATTAAGTTCAAGATTAGTCTTCATTAATACTTCTTTATTCTTAAGCAAATCATCTTTCGATCTAAATAGATTTAAAGCTGCCTTCTTTTCTTCTGGTGGTAATGTTGGTAAGATTTTTTCTAGTACTTCTGTTTCAACAAAACTATATTTTTTTTCATTTTCGTCTTCCCACTTTAGCCTATATTTTTCTTTTTCTTTTACCTTCTCACCTTTTTTTAAAATATATTCAACATCTTCATATCTATCAGTGGCTATTATCATCTTCTTAGTTAAGAAACTATAGAAAACAACTGTTAATAGGTTGTAGAGTACAGGTTTTATTGATATATTCTTCTTATACACCATATATGCTAAAGATGGACTAATCTTTTCATCTATCTTATACACAGGTTCTATAGGTCTATTATCTTTAAACTTTTTCTTTAATATACCTACTATTATGAATAAAATTAAAAGAACAAAAGAAATAGCTAGATTATATGTAAGGCTTGTATAGGCATTTATTATATTAAATATTCTATCCTTCATTGTATAGCTATATATTTTTTTATCTAAATTTAATTTAAATGTAAGCCCTTCATATGGTTTTAATTTATATTTTGTCCTTATTGTATTTCTATCTATTGTATAGTTATTAGTCTGACTTCTTAAAGGCCCTGTAAATACATACAAGTCTTTTATTGCATTATTATCAACATTCAATGTTATATTAGCTTTTTCTATATCCATATCCCAGTACTGTCCTATGACATTAAGGAATATTTGAGAAGTCTTATCATCTGTTCTTATGATATTGTATATATTATAGCTATTAGTTATTAATGTAGGCTTATCTTCTGGAAGATATACATCTTTATCCCCTAATCTATATGAATTTAACTTTGTTCCTCTTTCTAACATTACAGGTAAATTAGATTCAAAATCCTTTATACCAACCTTACTATTTAGGCTAAAAATATTACCTACATTATCTTTTACTATATATCTTATTAGACCATGTGTTAATTTACCTTCAGGGTTATATAGTATATTTTCCTTTATATTAATACTTTTATCCTTATTAACACTAACTATCACATCGTATTTCTCTATTTTTTCACCGTAACAAATTAAGGTCAAAAAAAGTACAAAAATACTAATTATTTTCTTCATTTTCCTTTATCCTTTCTTCAATGAAAGTAAGTAACTCGTCTGTCCCCTTATTTGATAGTGATGAGTGGAAAAATACATCTTCATTATTAAATACTAACTTCTTCTTTATTTCTTTTAATTGTCTAAATCTTTCATTATTTGATACTTTATCATTTTTGGTAAAGATAATGTAATATTCTTGATTATAGTGTTCTAACCACTTTAACATATCTATGTCTTCACTAGATGGTATTCTTCTAATATCCAAAAGTAGAAAAATTATTTTCTTTCTATCACAAGATAAATATGATTCTATAATATTCCCCCAATTTTTTTTGACATTGGCAGGAACTTTTGCAAATCCATAACCTGGTAAATCAACAAAATATATCTTATTGTTTATCAAAAAAAAATTAACAAGTTGTGTTCTACCAGGAGTCTTACTTGTTCTTGCAAGATTTTTTCTATTAGTTAATCTATTTATTAAAGAAGATTTCCCTACGTTTGATTTACCTATAAAGGCAAATTCTACCGTCTTATTTTCTGGATAATCTTGTTTTCTTGTTGCTGATTTTATATACTTTGCATCAGTTACATTCATTTTTTATCCTTTCTACCATCTCTTTTATATCTTTTTCAAGCCTTTCTATACTATGCGTATTTTCTATCACATACTTGGATAATTTTTTCTTTTCCTCTATATCAATTTGCGATAAAAGCATATCTTTTGCTTTAATTTCTGTTGTACAGTCTCTTTTCATTATTCTTTTTATTTGTTCTTTTCTACTTACGTATATTAGAATTATTTCATCAAAATACTTTTCTAAATTTAGTTCATATAGCAAAGGAACTTCTATAAAGGTAAGACCTTCTTTTTGTTTAGATATGATATCAATCATGCAAGCTATTATTCTTTTATGCATAATCTTATTTAAAGCTTTCCTTTTCTTTTCATCAGAGAAGATAAGGGAAGCTAATTTTTTCCTATCTATCTTATTATCACAAAAAACATCTTTAGATATTTTTTCTTTTATTTCTTCCTTAACTTCATCCTCGTTTAATAGGTCATGCGATATATCATCAACATTAAAAACCTTAAAGTTAAGCTTTTTTAAAACACTTAAAACTGTTGTTTTACCACAACAAATCCCACCTGTTATTCCTATAACCATATTATTCACCTATACAATTTTCAGTATGTTCATGATGTATTTCGTCACATTTAATATATTCTTCAATGTAGTGTAAAACTATATCGTTTGAGCTTACTCCTGTTGTTATTAAGAAATAGTTAGCTTCCCACATGGCAGTGCCACTTAGTTTATCTCTAACTTCTGGATAATAGTTCTTTATTTTTCTACTTGATGCACTCTTGTATGCGTTTATGAATTTATATAAATTTGTAGTAGGATATGCTTCAAATTTAAAGTGCATATGTGTTGCTTCAAAGTGTATTCCAGTTAAATTAACCTGATATGATACACTAATGTTTTTAAATATCTCTACCCCAAAATTCACTATATCTTCATTAAATATTGGTGTCTTATTCTTTGTTACTAATACAAGTTCATAGTGTAATGAAAATGCAGAATGATTGTATTCCTTAAACATTTATTCACCTTCTAATATTTTAATATTGAGTAAACCTTGTTATTATGTAGTTTTTCTCTACCATTTAAGTCCTTTAATTCTATTAAAAATGCTAATTCATATATATTTGCTTTTGCACTTTCAACTAATTTTACCATTGCTTCAGCTGTACCACCTGTTGCAAGTAAATCATCTACTATTAATACATTTGATCCTTCTGTTATTGCATCCTTATGTATTTCTATAGTATTTTTACCATATTCTAATTCATATGAAGCCTTTATTGTTTCTGCTGGTAACTTACCTAATTTTCTAGCTGGAACAAATCCTGCACCTATTTCATAGGCAATAACTGCACCAAAAATGAAGCCTCTTGCATCTGCTCCTAACACATAATCTATTCCCTTATTCTTATATCTATTTATGAAGTCGTCTATAATTAGCTTTAACCCTTGTTTATCCTTAAGTGCTGTTGTAATGTCTCTAAAAAGTATTCCCTCTTCTGGAAAATTAGGTATGGTTCTAATCATACTGCTTAATTTTTCATTTTCTAACTTAGTCATCTTTTTCTCCCTCTTCGTCTAAAAGTATTATTCTTACCTTGACGATTCTTTTATTTTCTACACTCATAACTTTTATTATATATTTATCCAGTGTTACTTGATCATTTTCCTTAGCAACTTGCCCTAACTTATATTGCACAAACCCTGATATTGTTTCATATTCTTCAGATAAAGGAATAGATATATTAATTTCTTCATCAATTTCGTCAACTGTTGTTTCACCTAATACATCATATATATTATCTGATATCTTAACTATACTATCTGCTTCAACATCATATTCATCACGTATATCTCCAACAAATTCTTCTAGTATATCCTCTATTGTAACTATACCTGATGTACCACCATATTCATCTATGATTATAGCCATATGGTTTTGTTTGATTCTAAAATCTTCAAATAATTTTGAGATGTTCATTGTTTCTGGAACATACATGGCCTTTCTCATATATTTTTCAATTTTTTGCTTATTATCAACATTTATTATATCTTTTAAATACAAAATCCCTCGAATATCATCTATGCTTTCTTTGTATACTGGTATTCTAGAGAAACCTTGTTCTATTATTTTGTCTATATTCTCCTCCAATGTTTGGTCTTTATCCAAAGCATAAATAGATGTTCTAGGTGTCATTATTTCTTTAACTGTTGATGAGCTCAATTCCACATTACTTTCTTCAGTTTTCTCTTCTTTCTCTTCTAACATACTGACAGTCTTCTCCTGTTTTATCCGTGTAACTATTAAGTATATGTTTAATATAACGGATATTGCTAATATGAGGCCTATCCCTATTTCCATCTTATTCTCCTTTTTTGTTTATATCTATATGTCTACGCCAGAAATTTAATTCTTGAAGTTTTGCTGATATATCCACAGAAATTACTGCGATTTCTCTAGGTAATTCTATTTTAAATGCAGTTAAATTTAATATACCCTTTATACCACTTTTTACAAGTTGTTTTGCAACTGCTTGTGCTTCTTCCTTATTAACAGCTAGTATTGCTTGATTTATATTGTATTTTCTTATATATTCATCCATTTCATCTGAACCTTTTACAATTATATCAAGACCTTCTGTTTTTTGTCCTATTTTTTCTTTGTCCTTATCAAAAACTTCTACTATTTCAAACCCTTTACCTAGTACTACACTATTAGATACTAACATAGATCCCATCTTACCATAACCTACTAGTATCAATTTATTCTTCTTGTCTATACCTAAAATATGTTCAAGTATTTCTATTAGCTTTGCGACATCGTATCCTCTGCCTCTTACACCAAATTCGCCAAATGTTGATAAGTCTTTCCTAACTTGTGCTGCTGTACTATCCATTTTTATAGCAAGATCTAAAGAATTAATTTTCTTTTCATACTTACTTACTTCATACAAAATAGTTAAATATTCTGTTATTCTTGTTACCATGCGACTTGAAATATCTTTCGATGTAAAATCAACTTTCTTTTCCATAAAAAACATCTCCTAGTAAAACTTTTCTACCATTTACTATATCTGCACCTGATTGTATTTTTTTACCTTCAAATTTTACACTTTTTAATCTTACAGCCCCATTCAAGCATTTTACAATAGGACCTTTTTTAGTTATTTCAACTACTTGTCCCATTTTACCTTCATATTCTTTATATATTTTTTCAACCTCATATACCTTTATATGTTCACTACCCTTTAATATATATGCTGTTGGTGTTGGATTAAATGCTCTTACCTTGTTGTATATTTGTTCTTTTGTTAAATTGAAATCTAAAAGGCAATCAGATTTTTTTATTAAACTAACAACTACAGCCTTTGCATCATCTTGCTTAGTTCTTGTAATTGTACCTGACAAAATCTTTTTAATTGTTTTGTCTAATAAGCCATAAGACATATTAGATAATTTTTCAGTTAATGTAGCTAAATTATCTTTTTCATCTATATCAACTTCTTCTACTTCTAATATATCTCCTGTATCTAATCCTTCATCTATTAACATTATTGTTAACCCTGTCTTTTTATCACCATTTAAAAGTGCATGGTGTATTGGTGATGATCCTCTATATTTTGGCAGAATTGATGAATGGACATTTATTATACCATATTTTGGTAAATCTATTAATCTTTTTGGTATAATTTTACCATAAGCTGCGACTACTATCAATTCTGGTTCAAAACTTTTTATATATTCATAAGTTTCATCATTTTTCAAACTTTTTGGTTGTAAATATTCTATATTATGCTCTATCGCAAATTCTTTTACTGGCGAATAATTTATCTTATTCCCCCTAGAATTTATCTTATCTTCTTTAGTAACGACAAGACGCAAATCTGTATTTTCATATAGATATCTTAAAGATTCCAAACTAAATTCTGGTGTCCCCATAAATATTGTTCTTATCACTACTATCCCTCCTTAGAATTCTCTTGGTTTTGAATGTCTTTTTATATTTTCTAATCTCTTTCTTATTAGACTCTTGTTTATTGGTGACAAACGGTCTATAAACATCATACCATTTATATGATCTGTTTCATGTTGGAAAGCTTTTGCCCATAATCCTTCCATAACTTCTTCAACAACATTACCGTTTTCATCTAAATATCTAACCTTTATCTTATTAGGTCTTGCGACTCTTTTAAATATACCTGGTATAGATAAACATCCTTCTTCCATTTCAACATTGTCATCTAATATTTCTAAAATTTCTGGATTTATACATTTTTTTACTATTTCATCTATTTCCAATACAAAGTATCTTCTGTCTATATCAACTTGATTAGACGCTAAACCTACACCATTTGCAAGTCTCATAGTTTCAACCATTTCATCTAAAGTTTTTCTTAATTCATCATTAATCTCTTCTTTTTCTAATGGTGTTGACTTTGTTCTTAAAATTTTTGCTTCATAAACTTGTATATTCACTTCTTTTCCTTTCTATAGCATATTATTCGGATCTACATCTACTAATATCCTTGTAACTATCCTATTTCTATTTTCTATTAATTTTCTAATAATTTTCTTTATTACCTTATCATTTTTTCTGTCATATAGTATGTTTACATTAACTCTATATCTCTTACTTGCCTTATATACCATACACTTTGCCACAGGATATATTTTAGCATAAGTCCCTAGTTTATTCAAAATATATTGATAACAACTACTAGCTATTTTATTAAGTCTATTTTCATTTGTATCGGTAAATAATATTTTTATGTGTTTCTTATATGGTGGATAACCCAATTTTTCTCTTAGCTTCATTTGTTCTTCATATATTAGGTTATAGTCATTGGTGATTATAGACTTTATTAGAATTGAATCTTTATCATATGTTTGAATGAAAACTTGTCCTTTTTTCCCTTCTCTACCTGATCTACCTGAGGCTTGTGCTATTAACTGATAACTTCTTTCATATGCCCTATAATCTGGATATGATAGCATTTGATCAGCATTTAGTATACCAACTAAAGTAACATTTGGAAAGTGAAATCCTTTTGCTAATATTTGAGTTCCTATTAGAATATCATACTTATTATTCAAAAAATCTTGGTAAGCTTTATCTATTTTTGTTTTACTTGTCATAGAATCTGCATCCATTCTTAATATTCTATCCTCATCAAAAATTTCTTTTAATCTTTCCTCTAACTTTTCTGTACCTGTACCTTTTTTTTCTAACTTCTCACTACCACAGTACTTACATCTTGTAATCATTTTATATGTCTTACCACATTGATTGCACTTTAGAATGTTGTTTTTATAGTACGTTAGACTAAAAGTACATATATCACATTCCATATTTTTTTTACAGTCTCTACACTTTAAGATTATTGAATATGCCTTTCTATTAAGTAATAGTATTACCTGTTCTTTATTTTTTAATTTTTCATTAATTCTTTCTATTAATTCATCAGTTAAAAAATCTTTTTCCTCGCTAATATCTTTTACTATGTACTCAGGTAATTTTGCTCCATTATATCTATTTTTTAATATATGCTCTTCTATATCCTTATTTTTCACCTGATACATAGTTTCGAATGAAGGAGTTGCAGAACCTAATACCACCTTTGCATTTTCAAGTAATGCCCTTTTTATTGCAACGTTTTTTACATGATATCTTGGTGCTTCATCTTGTTTGTATGTACTTTCATGCTCTTCATCTATTATTATATACTTTAAATTAGAAAGATTACTAAATATTGCAGATCTAGCTCCTAAAATTACCCTTATTTTCTTTTCTTCTATGAGATTAAAGTACTTTATCTTTGCATTCTTAGTTAATTTACTATGCCATAAGGCAATATTTTGACCAAGTGCCTTTTCCAAATTTTTCTTTAATTGACTTGTAAGTGTTATTTCTGGAACTAATAGTATGGCACTGCCATCTTCTTTTAAAGCTTTTTGTATTAACTTAATATATATTTGTGTCTTACCACTACCAGTTACACCATTTATTAGATGTACTGTCTTACTAGAATTAACTATATCCAAATATACTTTTTGTTGTTCATCACTTAAATGTACTTCTTCTATTTTTGTGTTATTCGCTTTTATATCTTCACATTCTTTTTTTTCTGGTTTTTCTATTATACTAAGTAAATTACCATATGGTTCGATATAGTAGTTGTGTATAAATTGCATTAGCGAAAAAAGCTTTTCATCTAGTCTTTTATCTAGCACTTTTTCTATGCTCTTTATATTAAACTCTTTTTTTAATACATTTACTTTCTCAACTACTATACCTTCCATTTTTTTGTTATTATAGTCAACTACACAGTATGTTCCAAGCTTTATTTCTTCATCACTTTGGTATGTGAATAGCATATTCATTTTTTTTAATTGAATATTATAGTACATAGTTCTCCTACTTTAATTCTATTATTATTGGTGTATTTTCATCTATCTTAGTACCTAACTTAACGCTTTGACTTACTACTTTTCCATGACCTTTAAATTTTATATTTTTATATTTTTTATATGATGACAATGATATTATTTGTCTTAAGCTTAAACCACTTAAGTCTGGCATCATCTTATTTTGAAGATCCAAATTAATCAATCCTAAATCACGAGGTTTACTTGTATTTTTAGCAACTACTATATTATCACTCTTATTTCTTTCTTCTATATCTGGTATATATGAAGGTTCTATTCCTTTATATTTTATGAGCTTTTCTAATAAATCTCTTGCAGGAGGTAGGGCTACTGCCGCACCATAATATGCTCCATGAGGTTCATTTATTGTTATTAACACAGAATATTTAGGTTTATCTGCTGGGAAAAATGCGAAGAATGATGAGAAATACTTTCCTTTTTCATATCCTCTAGGTCCTGCTTTTTGAGCAGTACCTGTTTTTCCACCTATTCTATAACCTGGTATTATTACACCTCTACCTGTACCTGATGTAACAACATTTTCAAGAATTTCCCTTATTTGTGCTGAAGTTGCTTCTGATATTGGAGTGTATAGAACTTGTGTCTTATTCTGCAAAACTACATTTCCATTAACATCTACTACCCTATCGACAATAAATGGTTTTAAAAGTTTTCCACCATTTATTGTAGCATTTAGTGTTGTTAGCATTTGTAATTGAGTCATAGATATACCTTGTCCAAATGATACATTTGACTTTCTTACTTCAGTAAATGATTTTAATGAGAATAGTCTACCTGATGATTCAAATGAAGTATCTATACCTGTTTTTTGTGATAAACCAAATTTATGTAAGTAATTATAGAAGATATTACTGTCCATAAGTTGACCTATCTTTACCATTGCAACGTTACCTGAGTGAGTTATTATCTTAGTTATTGTAAGATCTCCTCTTGTACTTGAATCGTGGTCATGTATTATTCTATCTTTAACTTTAACATACCCATCTGAGTGTATTATTGTATCTTTATTTATTAACTTTTGTTCCATAGCTATTGAAACTGTTATTGGCTTAAATATTGAACCTGGTTCAAATAGGTCTGTTATAGGTCTATTCTTTATTTCCGACTTATTTGTAGCCTTAGGATATGAATCCATAGCAATAATACGTCCTGTATCTGCTTCCATTAATATACCCATAGCAGATTGTGCACTACTATCTTCATATGCTTTTTCCAATATTTCATCTAACCCATATTGCATAACACTGTCTATAGTTAAGTATACATTATTACCTGGTTTAGGTTCTTGTAATACCTTATCTTCTATTAAAGATTGTAATGTGTACTCCTTATACGTATCTGTTGCAGGTTTATATACCTTAACCTTACCTTGTACACCTCTTAAGTACTTATCATATGAGTTTTCAACTCCGTATACTGGCTTCCCTTCTTTATTTAAAAAACCTATAACTGACTCAAACTCATTACCTACAACTGTGTATCTTTCAGATTTTTGTTGATAAAATATCCATTTACCTATAACTCTACCTTTTCCAGACTTTTTGCTTTGTTTTTTATAGTCACTAATTTCCTTAACTAGTTTTTCTTTTAAGGTATAGTCTATTTCTATCTTGAAATCATAAAAATGCTTTTTCTTAAGTTTGGTATCTCTTATTGCCTTTTCAACTTCTTCTTTTGATTTACCTACGTATTTTGATAATATTTTTGATATATCAGATACAAACTTATCATCCAAATTCATAGGGTCAAGAGTTATATCATATTTTTCAACGTCAAAGGCTAATTTATGATTATCATTTGAGTATATACTACCCCTTTTAGCATATATTTGTTCAACTTCAAATCTCTTTTCATCAATCTTTTTTCTACCACCATCTATTGCTGAACTTATTTGAAGGTAAACTAGTTTACATAAAATTATTAATATCATAAAACAAACAACAAAGCTGTAAAGTCCTATAGCACTTATTTTATTTTTTAATTTCATATTTTTACCTATTTACACTTTTCTAATATTAAATCTGTAACAAGTTTTGGATTTGCCTTACCTTTAGATAACTTCATAGCTTGACCCATTAAGTATTTCATTGCTCTATCCTTACCTGCTTTTAGATCTTCTACAGACTCCTTATTATTCTTTATTACTTCATCTACTAGGGCTTCTATAGCCTTCATATCTGTTATTTGAGCTAATCCTTCTTTTTCAACTATTTTCTTAGGTGTTAAATCTGATTGTATCATTTTTTCAAATATTTCTTTTGCAATCTTTGAGCTTATAGTCTTATCATTAATTAGGTTTATTAACTCTGCTAGTCTATCTTCTCTTATTGTAAACTCATCTATATTGCAATTTTTTTCTTTTAGTACTCTTAATACTTCTGTTAGTATCCAGTTACATGATAGTCTTGGATCATTTGTTAATTTAACAACATTTTCAAAATAGTCTGCTAATTCTGGTTCATTTGTTAGAGGTATAGCTTCTAATTCAGGTATTTTGTACTCTTTCATAAATCTAACTAATTTTTCACCAGAAAATTCAGGCATAGTCTTTTTTATTCTTTCTAATCTTTCATCACTTATTACTACTGGTGGTAAGTCTGGTTCAGGGAAGTATCTATAATCCATAGCATCTTCCTTTGATCTCATGGTTCTTGTAACTCCATTTTCTTCATCCCAAAGTCTTGTTTCTTGTACTACTCTTCCACCATTTTCTATTACTTCTATTTGTCTACTTATTTCATAATCAATAGCCTTAGCAACTGCCTTAAATGAATTTAAATTTTTAGTTTCTGTTCTTGTTCCTAACTTCTTTTCTCCCACTTTTCTTACAGAAACATTAGCATCACATCTTAATGATCCTAATTCCATACTTACATCACTAACTTTTGTGTATTTTATTCTTTCTTTTAGTGTAGTTAAATATGCATATGCTTCTTCAGAATTTTTTATACATGGTGTAGTTATTATTTCAAGTAAAGGCATAGAAGCTCTATTAAAATTAAGTAAACTTTCTGTTGATAAGTGTATACTCTTTGCTGTATCTTCTTCTATTTGTATTCTTTCTATTGTAATTTCTGATTCCTTACCACTATTAGTCTTTACTTTTAATTTACCATTTTCAGCATATGGTTTAAAAAATTGTGTTATTTGATAATTCTTTGGTGAATCAGGGTAGAAATAGTTCTTTCTATCAAAGAAACTTAATTTATTTATTTCACATCCTAATGCAAGTGCTGCTTTTATTGCATAATTTAAAACTTCATCATTTAATTTTGGTAGTGCACCTGGTTCACCAACACAAGTAGGTGTTATACAAGTATTTGGTTCTTTTTCGTCATATTCTGCACTTGCACTACACCAAATCTTAGATTTAGTCTTTAATTGTACGTGTACTTCCAAACCTATTACTGATTCGTAATTCATTATTTTTCCTCCATTTCTGGATATTCTATTTGTCCTCTAATTTTTTCATATACATTTGATACATTTAGTATTAAATCTTCTTTGAAATAGTCTCCTATTAATTGCATACCTACAGGAAGTCCATTTTTCATACCAGTTGGAACTGAGATACTAGGTAACCCTGCCATACTTACACAAACTGTGTATATATCTGATAAATACATAGTTAATGGATCTGATATCTTTTCACCTTTTTTAGTTGCTGTAACTGGTGAAGTTGGTGTTAAAATTAAGTCAACTTCTTTAAAGGCTTTTTCAAAATCTTCTTTTATTAGTCTTCTTATTTGTGAAGCTTTTTTGTAGTATGCATCATAGAATCCTGAACATAGTACATAATTTCCTATCATTATTCTTCTTTTTACTTCTTTACCAAAACCTTGTGTTCTTGTCTTCACATACATATCTTCAACTGATTCATTAGACTTTCTATCACAGTATCTAACTCCATCATATCTTGCAAGATTAGATGCAGCTTCTGCTGAAGAGATGATATAGTATGTAGAGATTGCATATTTTGTATGAGGTAAACTTATTTCTTTAAATTTAACTCCTTCTTTTTTTAATTGTTCTATTGCTGTATTTATGCTATCTAATACATCTTTATCTAGTGTTTTAGTATAATATTCCTTTGGTAAACCTATAACTAAGTCTTTTAGTTCTTTATCTAATAGCTTTGTATATTCTGGTACTGGTATATCAGAAGTTGTAGGATCTAATTCATCATATCCTGCTATTATTTCAAGTAACCCAGCTATATCTTCTGTATTTCTTGCAAGTACTCCTATTTGGTCTAATGAAGATCCAAATGCCATTAATCCATATCTTGATACTCTTCCATAAGTAGGTTTTAATCCAACTACACCACATAAACTGGCTGGTTGACGCACACTACCACCTGTATCTGATCCTAATGCTATATATGCTTCTTTTGCTGCTACCATTGCTGCTGATCCACCACTTGAACCACCTGGTATTCTTTCCAAATCAAAAGGATTAGAAACATTTTTTACACTTGAATTTTCTGTTGATGACCCCATAGCAAACTCATCCATATTAGCCTTACCAAAAGGTATTACTCCTGCTTTTTTCATTCTTTTAACTACTGTTGCGTCATATGTACCTACATAATCTTTTAATATCTTTGAAGCTGCTGTTGTTTTTTCCTTATATGATACTATATTATCCTTTAGAGCAACTGGCACTCCATAAAGTTTTGAATTAGGTTCATGTTTATCTAATTCTTTTGCAAATTCTAATGCACTATCTTTATTTAAACTTACATATGCTCCTATTTTATCGTCTACTCTATCAATTCTTTCAGATAATTCTTCTACTACTTCACTAGAAGTTAGCTTTTTCTCTTTTATCATTTTAGCTATTTCTGTTGCACAATAATCATATATTTTCATTCTCACACCTCCATTAAACTATCTTTGGTAAAATTACAAATTCT
Source organism: Sneathia sp. DSM 16631 (assembly GCF_014892235.1). Lineage (NCBI taxonomy): Bacteria > Fusobacteriati > Fusobacteriota > Fusobacteriia > Fusobacteriales > Leptotrichiaceae > Sneathia > Sneathia sp. DSM 16631. Next base: position 44,567 of record NZ_JADBHL010000007.1, read on the forward strand.
TCATCTTTCTTAGGTGCATTAGCTAAGAAATCTTCTTTTTTTTCTGTGTTGTTTACTATATCTTGTCTTGTTCTATCTTTAAGTTCAAGAACATTGTATAAAGGTTCTACCCCTGTTACATCTACTTCATTAATTTGCTTAATATAGTCAAAAATTTCATTTAATGATTTTTCCATATCAACTAATTCTTCTTCATTAAATTCTAATTTTGACAATTTAGCTATTTTTAATACTTCTTCTCTACTTAACATATATATCTCCAATCGTGATTATAGCTTCTTTAAATATTCAATTTCATCTTTTGTTAATTTTCTATACTTGCCTACTTCTAAGTTTTTTAGAGTTAATTCTCCAACTTTAACTCTCTTTAAACTCTTAACAAAATATCCTAAAACCTCAAACATTTTTCTTATTTGTCTATTTCTACCTTCGAATATTGCAATTCTAACTTCTGTCTTAGTTAATACTTTAACCTTAGCTGGTGCTGTTTTTACACCATCTATTACTACTCCATGTGATAAGGCTTCTATGTGATCTTCTGTTATTTCTTTGTCTATAGTAGCGATATAGCTTTTGTATAATTTTTGTCTTGGATGCATTATCTTATTATACAAATCTCCATCATTACTTACTATTATTAACCCTTCTGTTAAATAGTCTAATCTTCCATAAGTGAATAGTCTTTTATTTGAATTAATTAGTGAAACTGCTGTTACTCTTCCAAACTTATCTTCATTAGAACAAATTACTCTTTTGGGTTTGTTTAGGATATAGTACTCGTATTGGTCAAGTTTTACACGAACTCTTTCACCATCTATTCTAACTATATCATTTTCTCTTACTTCGTCACCTTTTTTCGCAACATTCTTATTTATCGTTACTCTACCTATATCTATTAACTCATCAGCTTTTCTTCTAGAACAAAAACCTGATAGAGCTATATATTTATTTATCCTCAATATTATCCTCCTTATACTCTTTCAACCATTGAGCTTTTTCCATGTTAAATAATTCTTCTTTTGATTCTATACCAACATAGCCATAGAAATTTTCTGTAACCTCATAAAGTTTAGGATTTCCTAAACTCTTTTTTCTACCACTAGCATATATTAATTTCTTTTCAAGTAATGTTTGTATACTTCCATCTACACTAACACCTTTAATATCTTCTATTGCTGATTTAGTAATTGGACCTTTAAAAGCTATTATTGTAAGGGTTTCCATACTAGATTTTGACAACTTTTTTACTTTTACAGTAGGATTGAAGAAATCCTGTATTGCCTTACCACAGTTAGGATTGGTTACAAATTTTACCATTTCTTCCTTTATTTCTAAATTAATACCTGTATTTTCTCTTTTTTCTTTTAAGTCTAATAGAAGGGTCTTAGTTTCTTCTACAGTCTTATTCAAAAAATCTGCTAATTCGTCTATAGGAACAGGTTTATCTGACAAGAAAATTATTGCCTCTATTTCATTTAAATCCATTCTAATACTCCATATATTGTGGTACTATTATATTCCCATATTTATCAAAATCGTCAAATATACGTGCCATACCATTAACTACTGTATGAATAGGATCTTCTGAAATAGTAACTTTTAATTTGAATTCTTCTTCTATTCTTTGTTTTAGTATGCGTATATTTGCACCTCCACCAGTTAAATATATACCTGTTTCATAAATATCTGCTGATATTTCTGGTTCTATTTCTTCTAATGCTATCTTTATCTTTTCTACTATTTTATCAATATTTTTCTTAATAGCTGCATCAACTTGGCTACCAACTATTACTAACTCTTGAGGTAGTCCATTTGCTGTACCCATACCCTTTATTGTTATTTCTTCTTTATCTGTCGGTGCTGAAGTTGCTAATATTTTTAATTTTTCAGCTGAAGTTTCTCCTATTATTATACTATATTGATCTTTTATGAACTCTATTATATCAGCATCAAAATCATCTCCAGCAATCTTTATTGATTCAGACTTTGATGCTCCACCTGATGCAACAAAAGCTATTTCTGTTGTACCTGCACCAACATTTACTATTAAATGTCCTTTAGGTTCAAATATATCTATTCCTGCACCTATAGCTGCTACTATAGGTTCTTCTACTAAATATACCTCCTTTATACCTAAATCACTTACAACATTGAAAAATGATCTTTTTTCTACTTGTGTTACACCACTTGGAACACAGACTATAGCCTTACCTTGTAGTACTGCATCTTTTCCTATTCTTTCTAAAAAATCACCTAGCATTTTTACAGTCATTTCATAATTTGATATTACACCATTTTTTAATGGACGAATTATTTCAATAAAATTAGGTCTTCTTCCTGCTATTCTCTTAGCATCATTTCCTATTTTATCAACTACTTCTGTTTTAATATTTCTTGAAACATATGTAGGTTCATCAACTAAAATACCATCATTTTTTACGTAAATTATTGTATTTGCAGTACCTAAGTCTATACCTATTTCTTTGTAAACTCTTGATTTAAAAACTGTGTTCTTAATCTTTTTTAATTGTTTTAATATCTTCATTTTATTCTCCCACTATATTATTTTATATCCACTATCATCTAATACACCGTTATTTTTTAACTCTTCATTTATTCTTGACGCTCTATTAAATCCTATTTTCAATTCTCTTTGTAGTAAAGATATTGAAATCTTATCTTCAGCTTTTTCTACTAGTTCCAAAGCTTTAGAGTAATATGGATCTTGATCTTCTTCATCTTCTGTAGGTGTTAATATATCCATATTGTATACAGCTTCTTTTTTAGATTTTAATACTGTAGTTAAGTTAACAACCTCATCGTCTGATATGTATGCTCCTTGTATTCTTTCTAATTTTGAGCTTCCACTTTCAAGTAAAAGCATATCTCCTCTACCCAATAGCTTTTCTGCACCAACTTGATCTAATATTGTTCTTGAATCTATTTGTGATCTTAGTGCAAATGATATTCTACTTGGTAAGTTTGCTTTTATCATACCAGTTATTACATCTGTTGATGGTCTTTGAGTTGCTACTATCAAATGTATACCTACAGCTCTTGCTTTTTGAGCTATACGTGCTATTGAAGTTTCAACACTATTAGCTGAAACCATCATAAGGTCTGCTAATTCATCTATTATTATTACTATATATGGCATTTTATCATGCTTTACAAGCCTATTATATGACTTAATATTTCTAATTCCTAATTCTGCTAATTTTTTGTATCTTAATTCCATTTCAGATACAGCCCATTTTAAAGCTATAGCCGCTTGTTCTGGGTCTATTATTACTGGAACTAGTAAATGTGGTATACCATTATATGGCATTAATTCTACCATCTTAGGATCTACAAGTATAAACTTAACTTCATCACTACTTTTCTTAGAAATCAATGTAGATACTATTGTATTTATCGCAACACTCTTACCTGATCCTGTTTGACCTGCAATTAGTAAATGTGGCATTTTAGCAATATCTATTATCTTATCCCTACCAATAATATCCTTACCTAGTACAACGCTTAATTCTCCCTGTTCTAGTGCCTTATCATGTATTAAATTTGAGAAATATACATTTTCTTTTATCTTGTTAGGTGTTTCAATACCTATTGTTGACTTACCTGGTATAGGTGCTTCAAATCTTACACTTTCTGCTTCTAAGTACATAGATATTTCATCAGATAATTGTGTCACCTTATTAACCCTAACACCTGTTGGTATTGTAATTTCATAACGAGTTATTGTAGGTCCAGTAGCATAATCAACTACCTTTGCATCAACACCAAATTCTTTTAAAACTTTTTCTAGTTTTTGTATATTTTCATTTATCTCTTGCTTCATTTTTAATTTTTCTTTTTCATCGACCTTCTTATACTCAAAAACTTCTTCTATTGATTTTTTTAAGTCCTCGTCGATTTTTTCTATTTTAACTTCTTTTTGTACAGGTTTTGGTTCTGTTTTTTCTTCTACTTCTGTCAATACTTCTGTTTCTTCTGCTACTACTTCTTCTTCTTTTTCTTCTTTTTTTATACTATCTTCAGCTTGTTGTATTCTTTCCTTGTTCTTTATATATTCATCCCATTTTTTTTGTTGTTCTTCTAATTCTTCTTTTGAATAATATTCAGTTTTATCAAAGTAACTTTCCTTAGGTTTTTTTGATATCTTCTTGTCAAAGCTTTCATTAGATAAGGTTATTATTACATTTTTTACCTTATTCTCTCTTTCTTTTGCTAATATTTCTTTTTCTTCTCTTTCTAACTTCTTTTTAACTTCTAATATTTGTTTTTTCTTTAAGTATTCTTCTGAATTAAAGTATTTATGTGTCTGAACTACTATACTAATCCCTAGGAATATTACTCTTGAGAAAGCTAAGAAAAGAAAAACAATAGAAAGAATTAAAAGTGATAACTTGTATACCACATTATTACTCAGGAAGTATAAGGGGATTGAACTTACAGCTCCAAGTAATCCTGCACCACCTTTAGAAAATCCAAATTCTAACAATTTTTGTCCTGCTTTTATTAAACTTTGTTCTGAACTTACATCTATTTTACTAATAGTCATAAATGAAGAAAGTAATACTGAAAAGATAATATAGAAAATCTTTTTAGATAGTGAAATTTCTTCTTCTACAATTATGCTAATTATTATCACTACTAAGGCTAGTATTAGAAAATAGTACATAGACCCAAATAATATATGGAAAAATCCATTTATTTTTAATAACATTGTATTAACTACACCTGAATTAAGTTGTAGAGAACTTTTTAAAAAGTCTGTTACTAGTAAGACTAAGACTAGTATAGAACTTACAATTAATTCAAGTATATTTATCTTCTTTTTGTTTTCGTTTGCTCTTATTCTTTTTTCGCTTATAGTTAAATTCTTTTTCTTCTTCACTTTTCCGTCCTTCATACTACACATTTTCACTTGTACATTTTAACATAATTTTTACTTTTTTTAAATGCTTATACTTTGCTTTTAATATTTTTATTTTCTTCGATTTTATTTGATTTTATTTGATTTTTTTTTAATAATCGATTATACTATGAATATACGGCGAGAGCCTATATATATAGTAGTCAAAAAAAATCTTTATAAGGAGGAAAAAAACATGAAGAAAATAGCACTTATGGCTTTAGCATTAACTACTGTCTCTGCATTTGGTTGGGAAGTTAATGTTAAAACTGGTTATGATTTCTACAGAGGTGGAAGAAACGTTACAACTGACGTTACTAAAGTAGATGACGTGCTAGGTAACGGATGGACACTTGGTGCAGAAGTTATACCTTTCAACAAAGGTGTAGTTGAACTTGGTGTTGGTACTGAATACAATTTTGGTACAACTAAAGCTAGATTCAGTAAATATGAAAAACAAACTAATGGTTCATACGAAGAAACTGAACAAGCCCATCACTTTGCACCTATTTACGCTTTAGCCAAAGTAAATCTATTTAGATCTGAAGACAATAATTCATCAGCTTATGCATTAGCTAGATTTGGTGGTGTTGTTTACGGAACAAAAGATGCTGGTAAAGATACATACACTAACCGTGGTGGAGTTTACTATGGTGCAGGTTTAGGATTTGACTATGGTCACTTCCTAGTTGAAGGTCTATACGATGGTGCATACTTACCTAAGACTGATACAGCAACTGCTGAATTTATTAACAAAGTTGGTGTAAGAGTTGGATTTAAATTTGGTGATTACAAGGTTGTAAAACCTGTTGTAGTTGAAGAAGCTCCAGCACCTGCTCCAGTAGAAATTGTAGAACCTGTTGCTCCAAAGGTAGTTAGACCTACTAAAGTTGAAACTAAAACTAAATTTATACATGCTATGTGTGATGCAGAAGCTAAGAAATGTGTAATTCACGGATTTAAGATCGACGGAAGAAAACCTAACAAGAAGGAATCTAAAGACTTAGGAGAAGTTGTTAAATTATTAAACGACTTTGCTGATTCAGGAACTATTGATATAGTTGGACATACTGACTCAACTGGTTCTGATAAATATAACCAAAGATTATCAGTAATAAGAGCACAAGAAGTTAATAAATTATTAGCTCAATACGGATTAAAGAGCGAATACAAGATCAACTCTGTTTCAGGTAAAGGTGAAAAAGAACCTATGGCTACAAACAAGACTAGAGCTGGTAGAACTCTAAACAGACGTGTTGAACTATTATTTAGTGACATTGTTAGATAGTTAAAGAGAAAAGTGCAGAAATGCACTTTTTTTCTTGCAATTTTTTAAAAAAAATGTTAATATTATCTGTAATACCGAAACGGTCCTCTAGATATTATTTATCATACGAACGTTTTATAACGAAGGGAGTGTATATTTTTTGAAGGAAAGATTAATCGAACTTGTAGAAAAGAAATATCTTAAAGCTGATGTAACTAAAGAAATGTTCAAAGCTGGAGATACTATTGCAGTTTACTACAAAGTTATTGAAGGAAACAAAGAAAGAATCCAAGTATTCGAAGGAATAGTTATTAGAGTTTCTGGTACAGGAATAGCAAAAAATTTCACTGTAAGAAAAGTTTCTTCTGGTATAGGAGTTGAAAGAATAATACCTCTTAACTCTCCATCTATCGAAAAGATAGAAGTTAAGAAGATTGGTAAAGTAAGAAGATCAAGACTTTACTACTTAAGAAATCTTTCAGGTAAAGCTGCTCGTATTAAAGAAATTAGAAATAAATAAAAATAGACACAATTGTGTCTATTTTTTTATACTTAACATAGAGTGATAATTGAAAATGAATAATATATATGATAAACTTAAGTATATTGTTAGGAGAGATATATATGGAAGATAAGTTTAATATGTCAAAAGAGCAAAATATATTTTTAGCAAAAAAAGAAATAAAAGAAAATATATATAACGCATTAAAATTAGAAGGTTCTAATGCAACATTTTTACAAACAAAAAAAATTTTAGAAGGAATTAATGATAGTGCGGTATCTTTAGATGATATACAAATTATATTAAATCTTAAAAATGCTTGGAAATATGTTTTAGAAAATCTTGATAAAGATATAAATTTAGAATTTATTTGTCAGATAAATTCAAGAGTTTCTAAAAACGAAAGCCTTGATCCAGGAATAATTCGTTATGGTCGTGTTGGAGTAACTTTAAAAAATGAAGAAAGATATATTCCAGAAATACCAGATATACAAAAAGTTAGTGAAGAAATTAGAGAAATTAATTTAATAAAAAACACTACTGAAAAAGCGCTTAAATATTATTTATATGGAATGAGAAGTCAATTATTTTGGGACGGAAATAAAAGAACAAGTAATTTAGTAGCTAATTCAATTTTAATAAGAGAAGGTAAAGGAATAATTAGTGTTAATATTGATAAGCTTGATGAATTTCAGACAAAATTATCAAAATTTTATGAATCTAATAATTATGATGATTTAATAAATTTTATATATAATAATGCTATTAAAGGATTGAATATAGATAAAGATCTTGAAAAGAAACATAAGTCTTTGTTTATAAAAGATAATATTTAGTGGCTACTTAATGGAGCGCATATACAAAAGAAAATGTAGAAATAGAACAAAAAATCTCCCAAAAATTTTGAGAGATTTTTTTTTAATCTAAAGGTACACCAGCTGGTAATCCTTCTTCTTGTTGCATTTTTAATAACTTTTCATAATACTTCGCTAAACCGCTCGTAGATGTTTCCCTATAACCTTGACGCAAATCCTTACCTGTTTCTGCCATAGTAACTATTACATCATCAAAACTTATTATATGATCTGGATCTACTGACATTACATAATTTGCTGTATTAAGTGCCTTTACAGAAAATACTGCATTACGTTCTATACATGGTACTATTACATATCCACCTATAGGATCACAAGTCATACCAAGTGCATGTTCCATTCCACTTTCTGCTGCATATTCTATTTGATTAGCATTACCACCCATAAAATATGTTGCCATAGCTGAAGCCATAGAACAAGCTGAACCTATTTCTGCTTGACATCCACCTTCTGCTCCTGAAACTGTAGCATTTTTCTTTATTATTGATCCCACAAGACCTGCAATTGCTAGTCCACGTATTGCTCTTTTTCTGTCTATATTAAACTCTTCGACCATAGCTACTAATACTGCTGGTATAACGCCACAGGCACCACAAGTAGGGGCTGTAACAACCTCTCCAGCACTAGCATTTTCTTCAGATGATGCAAGTGCATATGCAAACATCTTCTTAGTTAATTTAAGTGATTCAGGTGCAACCATAGCTTTTTCATACATTTCTTTTGCTTTTCTTTTAAAACGCAATTTAGCAGGTAATAAACCTTCTTTTTTTATACCTCTTTTTACACATCTATACATTGCATCATATATATCATCTAAATACTGTTCTATATCCTCATTCTCAAATACATATTCCCACATCTTTTTATTATTCTTTTTACACCAATTAACAATATCTGTCATATGTTCAAGCTTATATGGTTGTTCTACACTACTTTGTTCTACAACACCATTCTTTATTTCTCTTATAGACCCACCACCTATAGAAAAGACTTCCATAGTGTCTAAAATATTGTCTTTTTCATCAAGTGCAACTAATTTCATATAGTTTGTATGATATGGATGAATAAAACTTGGATCCCAGAATACTGTTGTTGGTTTTGGCATAAATGTTTTTTCTATTATCCAATCTGTCATGTGTCCCTTACCAGTAGCTGCAAGACTTCCGTATAGATAAGCCTGATACTTTTTAGCATCTGGGCATCTTTTTTTAAATTCTTTTGCTGCTCTTTCAGGTCCCATGGTATGTGAAGATGAAGGACCACAACCAATCTTAAATACTTCTTTCAAACTTTCCATAAACACAGTTCCTCCTATGAAAATGATAACATATATTTAAAAATATTTTCAAGTGATAAAAAAATTAAAAAACGGCTAGATTTTACTCTAGCCACATAACAATTTTTTAGGGTTTAAAAGGGTGTGATATAAATATATCGCAGTTATATTTACATATATATTATACAACTTTTATAAATTTTGTCAACTATTAATTTTTCATTTTATTTTATTAATGAAATTTTCTTAACTTGTGCCCCTGTATATTGAACAACAACGCTTGCAACCCTAGTTGCAAAATCTAATGATTTTTGTATATCCCCTTCATTATACATACTGAAGAATGCCCCCATAAATGCATCTCCAGCTCCTGTCGTATCTACAGCATTCACTTTTTTGGCATTACATTCAAATTTTTCTTTTTTTGTAATATACTTTGAACCTTTTTTACCTAAAGTTAAAAGTATACTTTTTACACCAAGATCTAATAATTCCTCTATGCTTTTACCTAAAAATTTTAGTTCAATTTCATTTACCACTAAACAGTCTAATTGTTTTAGGTATTCATCAGGAATATGTCTTGCTGGTGCTAAATTTAATGCAACGTATTTACCTTTTTCCTTTGCTTTGTTTATGATATAGTAATTAGTTTGTTCTGGGATTTCATTTTGCAATAAGATGATATCATTTTTTTCTATTAAATCTATATTTTGTTCTACAACACTAGGGGTTAATAGGTTATTTGCCCCTGGGGTTATAACTATCATGTTTTCTGAATCATCAGATACCATAACTATTGCTTTACCTGTACTTTCATCACATTCTTTTATACTACAATTACAAAAACCTAAATCAGACAGATATTTTTTTACTTCTACACCATCGCCATCAGTTCCAACACAAGCTAAAAAATCAACATTAGAACCTGTTAGTTTTGCACTAAATGCTTGATTACAACCTTTTCCACCATATTGTTTTTTAAAGCTTTTTGCAGTTATTGTTTCAGATGGTTTAGGCATATTTATTACATTGAAAATGTAGTCTATATTCACACTTCCAACTACTAGTATATTATTCATAACTACCTTCTTAAACTATCTTGTATTCTCTTTTTAGTTCCTAGAATATCTCTATCTTCTTTAATTTTTTCTTCAGTTGCCTTCTTAATTGCTTGTTCTCTTTGTAAACGAACTGCACTTTCTTGTGATGCTTCTATAATATCTTCTGCTAAAACTGTAACTACGTTTTCTTTGATTTCTAAAAATCCTCCAGAGACGACATATAGTTTTTCATCTTCATCTTTTAAACGTATTAACATTTGCCCACTACCTAATGAAGTAACATAATCTATGTGGTTTGGCAAAATCCCTATATCTCCTCTTGCTCCTTTTACTTTAAGAAAAGTAACATTAGAAAAAGTATATTTTTCACCTGTTGGACTAACTACCAAAACTTCTAAAAGGTTATTATTCATTTTATTCACCTTCCAATGATCTTGCTTTTTCTACAGCTTCATCTATTGTACCAACGAATAAAAATGCTTGTTCTGGTAAATCATCATATTTACCTTCAAGAATTTCTTTAAATCCTCTTATTGTTTCTTTTAATGGTACATATTTACCTTTCATACCTGTAAATTGTTCAGCTACTGAGAAAGGTTGAGAGAAGAATCTTTGTATTTTTCTTGCTCTATTAACTATTACCTTATCTTCTTCACCTAGTTCATCCATACCTAATATTGCTATTATATCTTGTAATTCTTTGTATCTTTGTAATACTTTTTGAGTTTCACGTGCTACCTTATAGTGTTCATTACCAACTATATCTGGTTCCAATATTCTTGATGTTGAATCCAATGGGTCAACAGCTGGATAAATACCTAATGAAGCTATTTGTCTTGACAATACTGTTGTTGCATCCAAGTGTGAGAATGTTGTCGCTGGTGCTGGGTCAGTTAAGTCATCCGCTGGTACATATACAGCTTGTACTGATGTTATTGACCCTGTTTGTGTTGATGTTATTCTTTCTTGTAATGCTCCCATTTCTGTTGATAAGTTTGGTTGATATCCAACAGCAGAAGGCATTCTTCCTAATAGGGCTGAAACTTCTGCTCCTGCTTGTGTAAATCTAAATATGTTGTCTATAAACAACAGTACGTTTTGTCCTTGCTTATCTCTAAAGTATTCTGCCATTGTAAGTGCTGTTAATGCGACTCTTAATCTTGCCCCAGGCGGTTCGTTCATTTGTCCATAAACCAATGCCGTATTATTAATTACACCACTTTCTGTCATTTCGTTGTATAAGTCTCTACCTTCTCTTGTTCTTTCACCAACTCCAGCAAAAACTGATAATCCTCCATGACCTTTGGCAATATTATTTATTAATTCTTGTATTAATACTGTTTTACCAACTCCAGCTCCACCAAATAGTCCTATCTTACCACCTTTTAAGTATGGTGCTAATAAATCGACTACCTTGATACCTGTTTCTAGGATTTCAAAACTTCCTCCTTGTTCTTCAAAACTTGGAGCTTCCTTGTGGATAGAATCCATTTGTTCTGTTTTAATTTGTCCCTTGTTATCAACAGTTTCTCCTAAAACATTAAATATTCTACCTAATGTTTCTTTACCTACTGGAACTTTAATTGGTGCTTCTGTATCTAATATTTCTAATCCTCTTTTTAGTCCATCTGTATTTGACATTGCTACAGCTCTAACAGTGTTATTACCCAAATGTGAATGTACTTCTGCTACTATTCTTTTACCATTTAGATAAACTTCTAGAGCATTGTATATATCAGGCAATTTTTTTTCAAATTTAGCATCTATTACTGGACCTATTATTTGAGTGATTATCCCTTTATTTTCCAATATTGCACCTCCTATTTAAGAGCTGATGCTCCTCCAACTATTTCGTTAATTTCTTGTGTTATCTTTGCTTGTCTTATTCTATTGTATTCTAATGTTAATTGCTTTATTAATTCTTCCGCATTATCACTTGCATTCTTCATAGCCATCATTCTTGCAGAATGTTCACTTGCTGTAGTTTCCAGTAATGCTTGATAAAGTTTAATGTTTAACATCTGTGGAATAAGTTCTATTAATACATCTTCTTCATTTGGTTCAAAGATTGTACTAGTAGACTTTTTACCTTTCACATTACTTTCAAAAGGCAATAGTCTTTCTTCTAAAAGTTTGTATTCGATAACAGATACAAACTTAGAATAAATTAAATATACTTCATCATAATTATCTGATAAGTAATTATTAACTATATCAAGACTTATATTCTTTGCTTTTTCAAACATTGTTTCTGGTATTAATTGTATATATTCACTATCAACATTAACATTTCTTGCATCACAATAATCTCTTGCTTTTTTACCTATGGAAATTACTGAAACACTTTTACCTTCTTTTGTAAACTTATTTATCATATTTTCCATTCTCTTTAAAGCATTACTATTAAAGCTTCCGCATAGACCTCTATCAGAACTCATAACAATTAAGCAAACTTTTTTTACATTCTTTTTACCATCAAATAGAATATGATTTTGACCAACAACACTTCCTAGAATGTTTTCAAAAACAACATTTAATGCATTTGAATATGCTCTTGACTTAAAAGTTAATGTTTGAAACTTTTTAAATTTTGTAGATGATACTATATTCATAGCATTAGTAATTTGTCTTGAATTTTTAATACTATTTATTCTTTCTTTAATTTCTTTTGTATTTGATGCCATTTTTTACCTCTAATGAACATAATCTTTCTTGAAATTAGTCATGAATTCTTCTATTTCTTCTTCTATTTCAGGTGTAATAGCTTTCTTTTCCTTTATATGTTTCAACAAATCAGTTGTATTTGTAGCTGATGCTAACATTTCTTCTTCAAAGTTTCTTACATCTTCTATATCAATATCATCTAATTTTCCATGTGTTGCTGCATAGAATACTAATACTTGTTCTTCTACCTTATATGGACTATATTGAGGTTGTTTTAGAATTTCCATTATTCTTTCACCTCTATTTAATTGATCTCTTGTTGCCTTATCAAGATCTGAACCAAATTGAGCGAATGCTAATAGTTCGTTATATTGTGCTAATTCCAATTTTACTCTTGATGCTACTTGTTTCATAGCCTTTATTTGTGCTGATCCACCAACTCTTGAAACTGATAAACCTGCATTAATTGCTGGTCTGAATCCTGAATTGAATAAGTCAGTTTCCAAGAATATTTGTCCATCTGTAATTGATATTACGTTTGTAGGGATATATGCAGATATATCTCCTGCTTGTGTTTCAATTATTGGAAGTGCTGTTATACTTCCTCCGCCTAATTCAGGAGATAATTTTGCTGCTCTTTCCAACAATCTTGAGTGTAGATAGAAGACATCCCCTGGATAGGCTTCTCTTCCAGGCGGTCTTTTTAATAGTAGTGACATTTCTCTATATGCTACTGCGTGTTTTGATAAATCATCATAAATGATTAAAACATGTTTACCATTATCCATGAAATATTCACCCATAGTTACTCCTGAATATGGAGCTAAATATTGCATAGATGCTGGTTCAGAAGCTGTTGCCGCTACGATTATAGTCTTATCCATTACGCCTTTTTCTTCTAATTTTTTTGCAATATTTGCAACAGTAGATCTTTTTTGTCCTATTGCAACATATATACAATAAACATCTGTATCTTTTTGATTAATTATTGTATCAATAGCTATTGCTGTTTTACCAGTTTGTCTATCTCCAATTATTAATTCTCTTTGTCCACGACCTATTGGAACCATTCCATCTATTGACTTTATACCTGTTTGTAATGGTTCACTAACTGGTGCCCTGTCAATTATTCCAGAAGCAGTACGTTCTACATCCATATACTTTGTAGCTTCTATACTTCCTTTACCATCTATAGGATTACCTAATGAATCAACAACACGACCTAGTAAGACTTCTCCTACTGGTACTCTTGTAATATTTCCAGTTCCTTTAACTAAGTCCCCTTCTTTTATACTACCGTTTGTCTTCAACATTACAGCACCTACATTGTTTTCTTCAAGATTAAGTACCATTCCTATTGATCCATTAGAAAATTCTAGCAATTCTCCAGCCATCGAATCTTTTAAACCGTAAATATTTGCTATTCCATCACCTATTTCAACAACAGTACCCACATTCTTTATATCTAAATTTTTCTTATAACCTGATATTTCAGAACGTATAATCTTGCTTACTTCATCTGGTTTTATACTCAAAGTATTCACCTCCTAAAATCTTTTTCGTATTTCTTTTATTTGTGTAATAATAGATCCATCTATTACTTCATCACCTATTTTAATAATACCACCTGCTATTATTTCAGGATCTATTGTTATATGAAGTAATACTTTTTTCTTTTTCATTATTTCTAATTTTCTTACTAGTTTTTCTTTTTGTTCTTGTGATAATTCTTTAGCAAATATTCCTGTTACTATTAATTTATCATGATCTTCATAATATATATTTAAATATTCATCACGAATTTCTTTAATATTTCCTAGTCTTTTCTTTTCTATTAAATAGTTTAATACTTCAACTGGAACATCTTTAATATCTTGATATATTACATTTAGTATTTGCTTTTTCACATTATCATCTATTATTGGATATTCTAAGAATTTTCTAAATTCTATATCATCTTTAATGTGAGTTAAAAGAACTTCTAACATTTCTAAAACTGGAAAAATTTGTTCTTTTTTCTTTGCTATTTCATATATAGCCTCAGCATAAACCTTTGCAACCTTTATATCACTCATATTATTCACCTATTTCATCAATAAAAGTATCTATGGTTTTATCTTGTAAAGTATCATCCTTAGAAATGTTTTCTTTAATTATTTTTTCAGCTAATTCAACCGCAAGTTCTCCGATTTCATTTTGTAATTCACTCTTTGCTTTTTCTTTCATTTTTGCGATATCTGTCTCAGCTTTCATAAGCATTCTTTCTCTTGTTTGACCAGCATTTGCTAATATTTGTTCTTTTCTTTCATCTGCTTGTCTTTCTGCTTTTATAATAATATCATTAGCTCTTCTTTTTGATTCTTTTCTTAATTTTTCAGATGCCTCTTTTTGATCTTCAAGACTTTCTCTTTCTTTCTTAACTTTTTCTAAATCCTTTAAAGCTAATTTCTTTCTTTCTTCAATAACTCCACCAATTTTTTTACCGAATAATTTCCAAAAAACATAAACTAGTATAAGAAAATTAATCATTTGAATTACCATAGATAAGTCTATAGATATCAAGCTATTTTCCATGTTTTTTTACCATTATCCTTTCAATAATATTAGTATTAATGCAACAAGTAATGCATATATACCTGTTGATTCAGTTATGGCACACCCTATAAATAATGTACTCATAATTTGGCTTTTTGCCTCTGGTTGTCTTGATATTGCTTCTACTGCATATGCTGATGTTAGACCTTGTCCAAGACCTGCTCCTATACCACCACATGCAGCTATTCCAGCTCCTAACAGTGCAGCTGCTTTAACTATTTCAACTCCCATTATTTCTCCTCCTTTTAATCTTCGTCTCCTATTAATGCTTGTTCAACGTATACTGATGATAGTACTGTAAATACAAACGCTTGTAATATACCGATAAATAAGTCTAAATAAAGTTGTAATATCGCTGGCCAAATTACAGCTAATGAGAAACTACCTCTCATAAGGTGTAAAGTCAACGATGATAGAACATTATTAAAGCTTATACCGTATAATAACCCAATAATTACAAGCCCTGCGAACATATTACCAAACAAACGCATTGATATGTTTATGGGCTTTGCTAATTCACCAATTATATTAATTGGTAACATAATAAAGAATGGATGACACAATTCTTTAAATACACCTATTATACCTTGTCTTTTAATCCAACAAGTTACAAATAGTACAGTAACAATAATAGCTAATCCTAAGGTTGTATTAATGTCTGCTGTCGCTGTTCTAAAGAACGGTTTTATCAACCAAGTATTTCCCTTTTTTTCCCACATAAATATGTATGGGAACAAGAAAACACTCAAATTGGAAAATAGTATAAAGGCAAACAAAGCTGAAAAGAAAGGTAAAAACTTTTCTTTATAATTCTTATAATTTGCCAAAAATGTTGATTCTATAAAGTTATAATACTCTTCTAATAATAACTGTAATCCCTTAGGATTTTCTATACTAAGATTTCTAGAACCGAAGAATAAAATCACAATGATTAATAACATTAATGCCCAGCTATTAACTATAGTTTGGTTAATTTGGAAGACATATCTACCTATTTTAACTATTCCAAAAACTCTAGGAGCTTCTATTAAATCACTAGGTTTCAAAAATGAAATAGGGAAAATTGTAGAGAATATTCCAAGTATAAAGTTAATAATTAATGTGATAACTATAAAATATAGAATAACCTTACCAGCTTTTTTCAATTCTTATGCACCTTCTTTCTTAAAAAATTTAAAATATACATAAAATAGCATATTAACTTGAACGAGCATAAACCTAATGCACAAATCAACACAGAATATATATCAGAACACAAAAAATATGTTAGGTATAATGTGAGTGCATATAGTGCATATGCTAATAAAAATCTAAAATATGAGATGTAGCTTTTGTAACCCTTATAAACCAATAAATATACTGTAAATAATAAAATTGCATTAGACACAAGTGAACATAGAACACCTAATGAAAATGCAATATACAAAAATTTAATATTTAATAATAAGCCCAAAAAAAATGCTAATAGCCCCATTAAAAAGTTCATAGCAAATATTCTATTTATTTTTGATGGTATAACTTCTAGCATTACTCTACTCCTATATCTTGATAAATAAATAATAACACTTTTCATTCAATTTTTCAACATATTATATGTATGAAAAAGAACAAAAAAAATGGCGTCCTCGGATGGATTCGAACCAACGACCCTTTGGTTAACAGCCAAATGCTCTAACCTGCTGAGCTACGAAGACACACATTAAAACAAAACTTGGCAGTTACCAATCTTCCCCATTACTGAGTATTGTAGGCGTTTACAGGCTTAACTTCTAGGTTCGGTATGT
>NZ_JADBHL010000008.1:0-55635 GCF_014892235.1 Sneathia sp. DSM 16631
CAGTAATGGTGCAGAAGTATCATTAACTTCAAAGACTACATTCCCATTCGAAAAGAAAGATGGAGAATATGGTAAAGCAGCTTCATCAGAACACACATTAAAATTAGGAGCAAAGAAATTAAATAAATTTGAAGACTTAGAAGCAAGCTTAAAATTAAATCATACATATGCAAAAGAAGAAGCATTTAAGTTTGTTGATCTTTTGGCAAAAGGAACATATGCAGGATTAAAAGATACTAAGTTAACAGGTAAAGTAAACTTCAGATACCAAGTAAATGGAACATCAGATGTTAAAGACTTATTAACAGATGGAAAAATCAAATTAAACAAAGACGCATATGCACACTCATATGAATTAGATGGTAAATACACAGGAGTAAAAGACCTAGAATTAACAGCAGGAGCATTCGTACAACATATACACTTTGATGAAGGTGGAGTTAATGAAAATTCTTTAGAAAAACTTTACACTCAAAGCTTAATATCAAATGATCCTAATTTCATAACTAATTCACAATTAGAATTAGCTGAAATCGAAAAAGAATACAAAGAAGCTTTAAAAGATCTTGAATCAAAATCATCTACGAAAGAACAAGTATATAGAGATGCAAATACTAAGTACGAACAAGAATTAAATGTCCTAAAAACTGAATCAGATAATGAAGATAAAAAAATTAAAAAAGATTACAACGACTTCAATGATGAAAAAGAAGATGTAAAAAAAGGATATGACATTCAAGTAAAAATTAATAATCTAGAAAAAAAAGCAGAAGAATTAGAATCAACAAAAAGAAAACTTGAAAATGACCATACTTTCTTAAAAACAAAAGTAAAATCTGAATACATAAATGAAGAAAAATATCAAAACGAAATAAGTAGAATCAATGAAGAAATAGAAGAAACTAGAGCACAAATAGCAAAGCTAACATTCTCATTTTATGATACTTTTTCACAAGCTCTTTTTGGAGGAACAGTTACTGCAGGTAAAGATTTTGCTATAGCAGAAAATAACGTTAAAAAATTTGAGGAAAATAAAGAAAAATTTATAGCAGAAAAAATTATGACAACCGAATATGGAAAAGCATTAGATAAAGTAAAAAACCTTGAGAAAAAAATTGAACAAACTAGAAATGGAATAATAAATGCTGTAAATATACAAAAATATAATTCAGACCTAGTTAACTTTGGATTCAAATTAGGTGCTAAGTACACTGGTATTAAGAATCTAACATTAACTGCTGATGGTGTATTTGCTGGTAGACATCATTCATTATTCGATAAAACTATTAAGTACACAACAGGATATGTTAAATTACATACTGGTGCAAAATATGACTTCAAATTATTAAACGATAAGTTAGTTGTAAGTCCAGAAGCTAATGTTACAGCTACATTCACTGATATTTATGCTGGAATGGTTAACCCAAGCTTAGTATTAGCACCAAAAGTATCAGCTGAATACAAACCAACTGACACATTAACATTAAAAGGAAGTGTTGAAACTCCAGTTAAATTTAAGACAGTTGGAAAAGAATTTAAGTATACAGATACTCAAATTAAAACAAGTTTAAACTTAAAATATGAATGGAAATAACCCCCTTAAATTAGTGAGATTAGAAATAGTCTCACTTCTTTTTTTTGGTTAAAAAAGACTCTCACATTTTACCTGCACTTTATCTATCATACATATCACTTTGTGTTTTAGGTTAAAAAATTTTCTTTATCATCTCTAAAAACATCTTTCATTTCATCCGTATATGATTAAGATATAGTATATTAATGATAAGAGGCGATAATTATGAAAAAGTCACTACTGTCCTTTTGCTTGATAGCTTCAGTAATATCAATGGCTGCAACAGAAGGTCATATTACTTACACATTTAAAGGAGATTCCTCTGCAAAACCAGAAACTTTCATTGAAACAAAAGTTAAAGTCAAGGATACAGGTTTAAGCTTTGGTGGTAAATTTAGAGTTAAAGGCTTTAAAAAGAAAGCAAACTTTTTAAACCACTCTAAAGTTTTTGTTAAATATGAGATGCCTGAAACAAATGGTATCAATGCAAGTATTAAAACAACACTAAAACCTAAATTTGTAAAAGATGATGAATTTTGTTTTCATGGACTGGCTAAACTTTCTGGAAAATTAAGCTACAAACACAATGATTTAACAATGGGAATACATTCAAAAAATAATTTTTCTCTTGGAAAAGATAAAGAAATTACCTCAACTAACAAGCTATTTGTTGAAAGTGATAATGGTTCAAAGGCAAGTATTGAAGTAAAAAGTGAATCAAAAAACCCTATAGACTATGTTGAAGGAAAAATGATAGTAAAACGTGATAACATGAAAGTTAATGCAGGTTTCAAAGTTAATGTGTCTGAATTTAATGAATATTATGATGATTTTATAAAAGAAGATAGTGATCACGATGTTATTATAAGTGGAATCAAATTAAATGACTACCTCGATAACTTTCATTCAGAATGGATTAGGCAAGTAAAGGGTTTACATAGAGAATATGTTAATGTTAAATTGTATAACAAAACCAAAAACTTAAAACTATCAGCTACTCCGTTTATAGACTACACGAAGGGATATGCAAATGAAAGTAATTCTGGTTACTTACTTTTTTATGGAACTTCATTAGGTGCTAAATACACGTTATTAGACGATAAATTAACATTAAAAGGTAAATGCCTATTATCTAGTATAAGGTCAGTAAAAGACCAAAAAATTGTAAATAGTGGTATCTATGCACTAAATTTATATGCTAAATATGACTATACACCTAGTCCTAAATTAGATATATCGCCAGAATTAGAAATAGACTCAGCAATACTTACAAATGATTTTACAAAGAAAAAATCCATATTTAACACTATATGCAATAAAACAACAGTATCATATAGTGTAACTGATAAATTAACACTAAAAGGTATATTAAAATTAAAAGCTAAATTTTTAAATACCAACATTTTTGTAGTTAAACCTACTCTTTCATTTGAATATGATCCACTAGATAGCTTAAAACTTGATGGTAAAATTAGCTTTAAAAATTTCTCAACTGTTAAAACTGAATTTAATATGAACTATACTTGGAATTAATTAAAGTATCAAAATATTATACAAAACCGTTAAAAATTATAGTGAAAATCAAGACTTTATGGTATAATATAATTATAAATTTAAAAATTGTTGTACATTGATGTAATGGAAATTTCAAAGATGAAGTAAAAGTAAAAAAAGGAGGCATATCATGAAAAAAATGATAATATTCTCAACTTTATTAACAAGTCTATTAACAATTGCAGGTCCAAAAGCCGACCTTGAAAGAGCAAATAAACTATTCGATGAAAACAAACAAGAGGAAGCAATTAAAATTCTAAAGAAAAGTAAAAACGCTAAAGGTGAAGAAGAAATATATGAACACATTAACTATATTTTATCACTTCGATATTCAAGTTCACTTGAAGAAATGATTGGATATTTAAAAAAAGCTGTCGAAAATCCAAAATCAACTAGTCAAGACGCTGTAAATGCAAATTATAGACTAGTACATTTTGTTCTAAATGAAGAAAAAATTAAATATTTAGAAATTTTAATAAATAGAATTGCTCTAATGAATAAAAAAGATCCTTATATTGAAGGAGTGTTAGCTGGAGAATACAAAGTAAAAAACATGAAAGATAAATTTAATAATCTTCTAAAATCTATAGAAAATTCAAAAGATCAAATCTTCATTGATAAATTTAATTTATCACTTGGAAATTATTTATTAGTCCACTACGGTAACATAGAAGGACAAATATATTTATACAAAGCAATAGACTCAAAAGATATTAATGTTAAATCTGGAGTATATTTAAGTCTTGCAGACTATAATATACGAAACAACAATTTTGAAATGGCCTCTCGTCGTCTAAAGGAAGCTAGTATAAGTGAAGAAAAATACGCTAGTATAGCGAATAGATTTAAAGAAATAGGAGATTTTAAATCTGCATATATATATTCAGAAAAAGCATATAATTTCCAACCTGATAGACTACTGTATTTAGAAAATGCTTTTGCATTTGCATACAAAGTTAATGATAGTAAAGCTATAGAAAAATACCAAAATATGATGAAGAAAAAAGGTGCAAAAAATATTCATTTTGCATACGCACTATTTAATCAACAAATTTATCAAGGAGCAGAAGAATACGCCAAATTAGCACTTAAAGATGGGTCAAAAAATGCATCAAGCCTTTTGAAATATATAGAACAAGAAAGAGAAAGAGCAAAAAAAAGATAATTTTTTTCACAAAGATACATTGATCCATCTGTATCTTTTTTAGCTCATTTTCTGTACTTTTTTTCATTTTTTTTGTATAATAAGGAGAAAGGTGGGTATAAATATGAGAGTAATAATATTAAAAGACAAAGAAGAAATTGGAAAATGGAGTGCATACCTAATTGCAAAGCGTATTAATGAATTTAAACCTACTGAACAAAGACCTTTCGTATTAGGATTGCCAACTGGTTCTACACCACTTGTTACATATAGGGAACTGATAAACTTGTACAAAGAAGGATTAGTTTCATTTAAGAACGTTGTAACTTTCAATATGGACGAATACGTTGGATTAAGTCCTAGTCACAAGCAAAGTTATCACTATTTTATGTTCGAAAATTTCTTTAATCACATCGACATAAAAAAAGAAAATATCAATATACTTGATGGACTTGCAAGTGATCCTGATAAAGAATGTTTAAGATATGAAAACAAGATAAAAAGCTATGGTGGAATTAACTTCTTCTTAGGCGGTGTAGGTGAAGATGGTCATATTGCATTTAATGAACCTGGTTCTTCTCTTGCTTCAAGAACTAGAGATAAAGAATTAACACAAGATACTATTCTAGCTAATTCAAGATTCTTCGATAATGATATAACTAAAGTTCCAACTTTAGCACTAACAGTCGGGGTTGGTACAATAATGGACAGTGAAGAAGTAATGATAATGGCTAATGGTTACAAAAAATCACTGGCTGTAAGACATGCTATTGAAATGGGTGTTAATCATATGTGGACAGTTTCAATGTTGCAAATGCATAAAAAAGCTATACTTGTAATAGATGAAGATGCTGCACTAGACTTAAGACTTAAAACATACAAATATTTCAAAGACATTGAAGCAAAGAATTTAAATTTGGAAAATCTAAAAAAATTAATATTAGGAGGAAATTAGATGAAAAAGATTCTAATCGGTATAAGTATGCTAATAGCACTTAATGCTTTCTCTTTTACATTGCGTGAATTCTATCTTTCAAATACAGTTTCACAAGAAGCATTCGATCAAAATGCTAATGCTGTTAATAAGAAAATATGGGAAGAAGTTGAAAAAAAAGCAAAAGAAGTTAATGGTAATTTACAAGTTAAAGCTAATAATGACTATTTCAAAAGCTTTTTAATCACTTCTAAGGACAAGTATTATGGTTTAACTTTTGACAGCAAAACAGGAGAAAAAGTAAATCTTAAAGATTTATTTGTTAAGGGATATGCAGATCCTATAAACGGAATTATTAAAGAAAGAATTGCTGATTTAGGAATAACAGATTCTAAATTTAATGGTATTTCTACATGGTTTAACCAAGAATACTATTTAGAAGATTTTACTATAAATATTCTATTAAATAACGTTACAAGTTTAGCGGATAAAAATCTTTCTATTCCAATATATCCAATTGAAGTGAGAGGAATTATAAAATAGTATGCAAAACACTAAATGGAATTTAAGAGAAAAGGTATCTCGTATATCTACTCTTAACATCGATAAAGATGTTTTAAATATCCTTGCTTCTAGAGGAATTACAAAAAAAGAAGACATTATTAATTTTATACACCCTGATATTAAGGCCCTAAGCTCACCTAGTCTATTAGTAGATCTAGATAAAGCTGTGGATAGAATATTAAAAGCTATAGATAATAATGAAAAGATTTGTATATATGGTGATTATGACGTGGACGGTATTACTTCCACGTCTATTCTATACTTAGCCTTTAAAAAGCTAGGTGCTAAAAATCTTGACTTCTACATTCCAATAAGAGACGAAGGATATGGACTTAATAATCAAGCATTAGATCAAATAAAAGCTAATGGTACAGATCTTGTAATAACAGTTGACTGTGGTATTACATCATATAAGGAAATTAACTATGCTAATTCTATAGGTCTTAGTGTAATAATTACAGACCATCATAACTTACTAGATCCAGTTGTACCTAATGCATATGCTGTTATAAACCCTAAAAGGCTTGAAAATAAATACCCTTTTAGAGAACTAGCAGGTGTTGGTACAGCATTTATGGTAGTACTTGCACTATTTAAAAGAAAAGGTATATATGAAGAAGCTTTCTCATATATAGATTTGGTTTGTCTTGGTACTATTGCAGATGTTGTTCCATTAATTAAAGAAAATAGGATAATTGTTAAATACGGTCTTGAAAGACTAAAAAACACACAAAATCTAGGACTTAAAATGCTCCTTAAAAAAGTCTTTCCAGATAAGCTTGATGAATATTCTTCAGGTGATGTAGGATTTACAATATCCCCAATATTTAATGCAGCTGGTAGATTGCAAGATGCAAAACTTGTGGTATATCTTTTAATTTCTGACAATGAAAGAGAAATTAGCACTATAATAGACGAATTACTACTTAAAAACAAAGAAAGAAAAGAAATACAAAATAGCATCTTCGATTTAGCAAAAGAAGAAATAGAAAAGTATTCACAAACTGACTATGTATTAATTAGTTCAAGCCCTAAATACCATCATGGTGTAATAGGTATAGTGGCAGCAAAATTAGTAGATATGTATTACAAGCCTTGCATAATATTAGAAGAAAAAAGTGATGAAAATATAGCTGTTGCATCTTGTCGTAGTATACCTAATTTTGATATAACAAAGGCACTACAATATTGTGGAGACTTACTTGTAAGATATGGTGGGCATACTGGTGCTGCAGGTTTTACAATAGAAATACAAAATATACAAAAATTTAGAGAAAAAATTAATGAATACGCTAAAAAAACACTTAAGGAAGAAGATTTCTATAAGGTAATAGATATAGATAAGGTCTTACCTATACAAAAAATTTCATATGAATTCTTTAAAACCTTAGAATTACTTAAACCTTTTGGCTTTGGTAATCCTACACCAACATTTTTAACTAAAAATGTTATCGTAGAAAATGCAAAGTTAATAGGGCAAGATAAGTCACACCTAAGTTTTGACTTCTCAAAAAAAGGATTTGCTACAAAAGGAGCTATATGGTTTTCTAAAGGTGATAAAATTAATGAAATGAATTCTAGTATATTTTATGATATCGTTTTTAAGATAAATATTAATCTATTTAAAGGAAAGTTCTATACTAAAGTTTTAATAGATGATATGAAAGAATCTACACTTAAATCTAGTGATAAATTTACATTTTTAAAATCTTTATTTGAAACAAGTTTCCCTATGAAATCTGTATTCTATTCATATATTTATCTTGAAAAAGATAGTATGTTAAATATTGAATATACAAGTAATCGTGTTGTATTATCTAATACAAGAATCGTAGGTAAATTAGATGAAAATATTTCAAGACTTTTAACTTGCCTTCACACATTTTACGCTTTTAACTTCAAAGTTAAAGTTGAAAGTACCAATGTATATGATGGTGTTAATAACGTTGGGATTATTATCTACAGGGACTATGGAATAAGTACGTATAAGAAGAATGACAAGAACATTTTTAACTATATTAAATCTAATCTAATAGGTCCATTAGAATATGACTCAACAACAAAAAAAGCCTTATCTTGTTTGTATAAGGAAAATATGAATATACTTTTATCTAAAAAAAATATCACTGGCCCTATAAGTCACAATATATTACTTACTTTTTGTATGTATAACATGGTTAAAGGTTTTAAGACTCAAATTTTAAGTAGTGATAAAGATATCTTAAATGACAAAAGACTTGTGTTCTATATGTCTAAAGAAAAAAGTCCATATTTAATATTAGATAAGAATACGTATAAAGAAAAAGTAGACTTAACTAATTTTAAAAAAATAATACTCTTAGACGATAGTATTTCAGAAAAAGATAACTTTATGTCTGTTAAAAATGAGGTTATTTTACCTAAAAATGTGCTAGAACTTAATAATGAAAATATTAAAAAATATGGTATGGAAAATATATATACAAAATTTCTTCCACTAAAGGAAAAGAAGGAATTTGTAGATAAAATAAATAACAATGAGATTATACTATCAGATGATAGTATTTATGAGATAATATAAGGAGGGAAAATGTCTGTTGGAATTTTTTATGGGACAACAACTGGTGTAACTGAAGAAGTTGCACAAATATTATGCGATAAAATTGATGGTGCACAAATGTTTGATGTCGCAAATGGTATAGATAATATGAACGATTTTGATTTTTTAATTTTCTGTTCTTCAACTTGGGGTCTTGGAGACTTACAAGATGATTGGATGGCTGTAATTGATGACTTACCTAAATTTAACGGTAAACCCGTTGCTTTATTAGGTACAGGAGACTGTGTTGCATTTGCAGATACGTTTATAGACGCAATGAGATTGCTATATGATAAGTGTAAGAAAAATGGTGCAAATATTGTTGGAATGGTACCAACAGATGGTTATGATTTCGTTGCTTCACTTGCGATTATAGACAACAAGTTTATAGCTCTTCCTATAGACCACATGAATGAAGCAGAAAAAACAGAAGAAAGAATAAATAATTGGCTAGAAATATTAAATAAATATATACATTAATGAAAGGATAACGTATGAATACGAAAAGAATAAATTACAACCTTAGAACTTATGCGATAGATAAACTCTTTTATACTTCAAAAGAACTAGGCCCTATCTACACAAATAGTAAGACTACTTTCAATGCTTGGGCACCAACAGCAACAGAAATGAATTTAATTGAGTACCTAGACAATGGTCAAACTATACTGCATCCTATGAAAAAAGATAATGAGGGTGTGTTTAGTATAACAATAAAGGGAAATTTAGATGGTTTTGTGTATAATTACCAAATTAAATTTGATAATTTAGTTAATGAAGCTGTTGATCCATATGTAAAAGCTACTACAGTAAATGGAAAAAAAGGTGTAGTTGTAAACTTATTAAAGACTAATCCTAAAAAATTTACAAGATTAGCTCCTTTTACTAATCCTGTTGATGCCGTTATTTACGAACTAAGTATTAGAGATTTTACTGTTGATCCTAATGCAAAATTCAAAAACAAAGGTAAGTTTCTAGGTCTTTGTGAGAATAAGGCTATTAAATATTTAAAGTCTCTAGGTATTACACACGTACAAATGATGCCTATATACAACTTTAGTTGTGACTCAGTAGATGAACTTCACCCTTTTGATAAGTATAACTGGGGATACGATCCTGTAAATTACAATGTTGTAGAAGGTGCTTTTGCAACTGATCCTACAAAGCCTACTGTACGTATAAAGGAACT
The DNA here is from genome assembly GCF_014892235.1 of Sneathia sp. DSM 16631. NCBI lineage: Bacteria > Fusobacteriati > Fusobacteriota > Fusobacteriia > Fusobacteriales > Leptotrichiaceae > Sneathia > Sneathia sp. DSM 16631. The sequence goes on from NZ_JADBHL010000008.1 coordinate 9,537, forward strand.
AAAAAAATTAATAAAGACTTTACACGATAATGGTATACGTGTAATTATGGATGTTGTTTACAACCACGTTTATGATGCAATGCAACATAGTTTTGAAAAACTTGTACCAGATTATGGATTTAGAAAAGATGAATTTTGTAACTTTTCTAATGGTTCTGGTTGTGGTAATGATGTTGCAAGTGATCACTTAATGATTAGAAAATACATAGTTGATAGTGTTGTGTACTGGGCAAATGAATACAAACTTGATGGATTTAGATTTGATTTAATGGGTATACTTGATGTTACAACAATGAATGAAATACGTAAAAAATTAGATGAAATTGACCCTTCTATTATCATGCTTGGTGAAGGTTGGCATCTAAATACAGATTTAGATAAAGATAATATGGCTACACAAACTAATGCTGGTAAAATGTCTGGTATAGCATTCTTTAATGATGACATTAGAAATGATTTAAAAGGTTCAACATACGAACAAATTACTACAGGCTTTGTTAATTCATGGAAGTCAAAAAAAGATAGTTTAGTAAAATCTATTATGGGAGGTATGGATCTTTATTCATACACTAGTCCAAATCAATTAGTACAATATGTAGAATCACATGATGACTATACCTTATTTGATCAATTAGGTATTTCAAGTGATAAAAACAAAATTAATGAAATTAAAAAAATGCATAAAATGGCTACTTCTATTGCACTTTTAGCACAAGGTATTAGTTTTATACACTCTGGTCAAGAGTTTTATAGAACGAAGTATAATATAGAAAATTCATATAAGTCTAGTGATAAGATAAATAAATTTGATTGGTCTAGAATGAAGAGTAATAAAAAGTACGTTAATTATGTTTCTGACTTGATTAAGTTTAAGAAAAACACTCCTGTATTTAGACTAAATACTTACGAAGAAATTAAAAAAGCCTTTAAGTTATTGAAATACTCAAAAAGCTTTATTGCATACCAATTAGGGGAATATTTAATACTTGCAAATACATCTAAAAAAACAAAAGTCTTTAATATATCTTCTAAATATGCTATTATTAGTTCAAACTATAAGTTTAACGATGAAAAAAAGATATTAACTGGAAATATTAATGTCACATCTCTAAACTTTATGATTTTAAAAAAGGAGAAATAGTTTATGAAAAAGATCTTATTAGCAATCTTTTTTGTAGCTCTGCTTTTTTCCTGTGCGAAAAAAGCCAAAAATGACCCAGATAGACCACTAAAAATAGGTGTAATACAATTTGTAGCACACCCTGCATTAGATAGATCATTGCAAGGGTTCAAAGATAGCTTAAAAAAAGATCACAAAAACATTACTTTTATTGTAAAAAATGCAAATGGTGAAATAAGCACAGCAAATATTATTGCAAGTTCATTTGAAAGAGAACATGTTGATTTAATATATGCAATAGCAACACCTAGTGCTCAAGCTGCAATGCATGCTACAACAAACATCCCCATAATTTTCTCAGCAGTTACAAATCCAAAAGATGCTGGAATTGTAGCCCCTAATATTACAGGTGTTAGCGATTATGTTGATATACAAGAACAACTATCAATGGTTAATAAAATAGATAAAAAGATTAAGACTATTGGTGTGTTATACAATTCATCTGAGGCTAACTCACTTGCAACTGTTACACTACTTAAAAAAGCTTGTGCAAATCTAAATCTTAATTTAGAATTAAAAAGTGTAACACAAATAAGTGAAGTGCCACAAGCAGTTAAATATCTTGTAACAAAAGTAGATGCAATTTATACACCTACTGATAATTTAATAGCTTCTGTTTTACCTATAATCTCAGATGAAGCAATAGCTCAAAAAAAGATAATTATAGGTTCAGAAAAAGCACACGTTGAAGCTGGTGCTTTAATAACTAAAGGTATAGACTACTTTAAGTTAGGTCAACGTGCAGGTAGTATGGCAAACGATATATTATTTAAAAACATAAAGGTCTCTAGCATACCTGTTGCTACTATGCCTTTATCTGATATATCTGTTAATAATGATACTCTTAAAAAATTAGGTATAACTCTACCTAGTGATTTGAAATAAGGTGAAAAATGAAAAAGTTAATATATCTTTTAATACTTATTCCTTTCTTTTTCACTTCATGTAAAAAGCAAGAAAAAGCTATTACAATAGGTATAGCAAAGGTTGTTGATCATCCATCAATAAATGAAATTGAAAAAGGAATAAAAGATGGTTTAAAAGATAAAAATATTAAAATTGAAGTTAAAAGTGCTAATGGAGAAATAGCTACTGCTGATTTAATCGCTAAAAGCTTTAAAATGAGCAATATGTCTGCTGTTATTGGTATAGGTACACTTCCTAGCCAAGCACTAAAAAGTGCAAATACAGATACACCTGTAATTTTCTCATGTGTTACAGATCCTGTTAGTGCTAACTTAAAAGGTGATAATATTACTGGTATTTGTGATAGACTTGATACTACTTATGATGAGTTAAAATTACTAAAAAAAGCTTTCCCTAAAGTAAAAAATATTGGTATTATTTATTCAACTTCAGAATTGAATTCTCTAGCACATATTAAAGATATTGAAACTAATGCTAAAAAGTTAAATTTAAATGTTATAAAACTGGGGGTAACTAATTCATCTGAGATTCCACAAGTTACAACTAATTTACTTAATAAAGCAGATGCAATATATGTACCTATAGATAATTTAGTTGTTGCTAATATATCTTATCTAATAACTAAAGCAAATGAAAAAAGAAAACCTTTAATTGCTTCTGATAGTTCATCAGTTAAATTAGGTGCTCTATTTTCAATAGGACTTGATTACTATGAATTAGGTAAACAAACTGCTAATATCTTACTAGAAGTTTTAAATGGTAAAAAAACTAGTGATATCCCAGTGCAAATGGCAAAAAATACAAGACTTTTTGTAAATAAAGAAACAGAAAAATTATTAAACGTTAAAATAGGAGACTAGCATGAAGAAAATATTTATTATTCTATTACTTCCCTTATTAGTATTATCGTGCCTCGGTAAACCTAAAAAAGATACTAAAGTAAATGGTGTTATAAAAATTGGAATATCTAAAGTTGTAGCACATCCATCACTAGACTTAGTTGAAAAAGGTATAAAAGATGTTTTAGAGGGAAAAAATGTACAAATAGAGGTTAAAACTGCAAATGGAGAACTTGCAACAGCTGATTTAATAGCTAAAAACTTTAAAATTAGTGGTAAAAACGCTGTCATTGGTATAGGTACATTATCAAGCCAATCGCTTAAAAATATTAATGACACTACACCAGTACTATTCAGTGCTGTATCTAGTCCTGAAGATGCCAACTTATTAGCTAAGAATGTAACTGGTACATCTGATAAATTAGTTTGTGTTGACAAACAATTAAAACTACTTGTAAAGTGTTTTCCTAATATAAAGAAAATAGGGGTACTTTATTCAAACTCTGAATTGAATTCTGTATCACAAGTAAATGAAATAGAAAAACAAGCAAAGAAATTAGGACTTAGTGTTGTACGTGGAGGTGCAACAAATTCTAGTGAAATACCTCAAGTAGCAAAAAATGTATTAGAAAGAGTTGATGCTTTATACATTCCAACAGATAATCTAATGGTTGCTAATATATCTTACTTAATAGATGAGGCTAATAAAGTTAAAAAACCATTAATAGCTTCTGAACCATCATCAGTAAAACAAGGTGCATTATTCTCTTATGGTGTTGATTATTACGAATTAGGTAAAAAAACTGGTTCTATGTTATTAGAAATATTAAATGGTAAAAAGCCTTCTGATATACCTTATGTAACTGCAGAACCTAAGCTATATGTCAATAAAGAAACAGAAAAATTACTAAACGTAGTCATACAAGAATAGAAGGAGGATAAAATGAATGAACTATTAATTTTTATTAATGTCATCCCTGAGTCAATAAAAATTGGATTAATCTATTCAATTATGGCTATGGGGGTGTACATAACATACAAGATACTTGATTTCCCAGATTTAACAGTTGATGGATCATTTCCATTGGGAGGGTTTGTATTTGCATACTTTGCACTTAGTTCATATTCTCCCTTTGTAGGACTTGTATTCTCAATTATAGCAGGTGCTATTGCTGGGCTTCTTACTGGTGTTTTCCATGTTAAATGTGGTATAGACAAGTTGTTAGCTGGTATCTTAACAATGATAACTCTTTACAGTGTTAATGCAAGAATTGTGGATAAACCTAGTGTATTTATTGATGCAAATAAGAGTATTTATGGAGTCATTTCATATGAACAACATTTCTTATTATTCTTTATAATAAGCATAGTCTTATTAGCTTTAAAAGTCATATATGATTACAATATTAAAAAGAATAAATATGTTATTAAAAGCTTTTTAATCTATGTTGTCATACTATTAGTTCTTTGCTATTACACATATTATACAGAAGACATTAGTATGTATCTAACTGTATTAATCGTATTTATCATTAAACTTGTAATGGATTACATACTAACATCAAAGTTTGGATTCATTTTAAGAGCTTTAGGTGATAATGAAAACATAGTAACAGGTCTTGGTGTTAACAGTGATAAATTAAAGATTTTAGGTCTTATGTTATCTAATGCCTTAGTTAGTTTATCAGGTGCCTTATTCACACAATACATACGTGTTATAGACCTATCTTCTTCAGTAGGTACTATGGTTATTGGACTTGCCTCTATAATCTTTGGACTAGGTATAATTAAAAAATCTAATATTATTAACCACATATCTATAGTAATTGTTGGATCTATTGTTTACTATATTGTAATTAACTTTGCACTTAACTCATCAGGAATAACAGAAATATTACTTACAACATTACACTTTAGCGAACAAACAATATCTAAATTCTCAGTTAAACCGACTGATGTTAAGATAATAACAGCACTGCTATTAGGTATAATACTTGCAATAGATAACAAGAAAAAGAAAAAGAAGGTGAAGTAGATGTTAGAATTAAAAAATATTAATAAGACCTTTTATACAGAACTCGGCCATTCTAAAACTGTTTTTGATAATCTAAGCCTTGTAGCAAATAAGGGAGAATTTATAACAATAATAGGAAGTAATGGTGCTGGTAAATCTACTCTACTTAACATTATTAATGGAAATGTAGAAGTTGACTCTGGTAGTATAGAGTTAAATGGTGTTGATATAACTACCCTAAAACCTCATAAAAGAGCTAAGTGGATTTCACAAGTATATCAAGACCCTACTCTAGGTACATCTCCTTCTATGGTAGTTTTAGAAAATTTATCTATGGCTATGAATAAAGGTAAACCATTTAATCTACATTTTGGTCTTGATATTAAACACATAGACTATTTTAATGAACAACTAAAAGACTTAGGTTTAGGTCTTGAAAAACAACTTTATACAAGAGTTGGTTCATTATCTGGAGGTCAAAGACAATGCTTATCACTTTTAATGGCTACATTAAAAAAACCTGATATACTTTTACTAGATGAACATACAGCAGCCCTTGATCCACAAACTAGTCAAATAATATTAGAAAAAACAAAAGAAATTATTGAAAAGAATCATCTAATTGCCTTTATGATTACTCATAATATGCAAGATGCTATTAAATATGGTAATAGATTAATAATGTTCCATAAAGGAAAGATAATATTCGATATTAAAGGTGAAGAAAAGGAAAACTTAACAGTCGAAAAATTGCTTAACCTATTTAAACAAAAAGAACTTAAATTATCAGATTTATCTGATAAAGATTTATTCTAATAAAAATGCTATCAAAATGGTAGCATTTTTTCAGTTATATATTTTTTTTCACTTAAAAACCCTTTATTTTCAATGTTTGTACAAACACGCCCAGTTCAGTTATCAATTAAAAATCTTTTGTAGGCTTTTATTTCAGGGCTTTTTAGTTTTGTTATAAAAGCATTTTTAACTTGAAAAATATAAATCAAAGTGATAAAATTATTAAGGATTGGTGGTGATTATAATAAAAAAGGAACTTATAAAACCTGCTAGCCCGAAGTCGGAAACTATAAATATTATTATTACAATAATTTTATTGATTCTCTTCGCAGGTATTTTATTACATTTTACAAACACAAAGCATTATACTAAATCTGTGACTAGTGCTCAGATATCTAGTATAGATTTAAATAATGAAGAAATTTCGATATTTACGAATTTAGGACTTTTCGCACAAGATTACAAAGATCTAAAGAGCGATAATAAGGACCTAAGTCCTAAGGTATTGGATGAACAGTTATTCTACGCACCTTTTTGCAAAGATGCGTCATGGGAAGATTCTGGTAAACACAAATGGACCATGTTTACACATGAAAATTATGTGTACTATGTGGGTATCAGTTCTGATAAGAACATTGCTGGAGATTTCTTCTTGGTTATTAACGCCAAAACCTTTGAATACAAAATTAGATACACAAAAAACTTTAAAGATTATGACAAATTAAGTAACAATAAAGAAACCTTGGCACATGCTATTAATCAATTTAAAGAAATTGTCGCCTACACTGGTGATGATTTAGCAAAGGAAACGAAAGGAAATTAAAATGAAATCATTCAAATCAACTGTGCTTATTTTGTTAGGAACATTTCTATGTTCTTTTTTAGGATTTAGTAAATATAGGGTTGGAATAACTCTTTTACCTTATTATAGTTATACAAAGAATATAGTAAAAGATAAGATGGATGTAGTTCCAGTTATACCTAGTAATGTTGATGTACACACATATCATCCAACAGCAAATGACATGAAAAAAATAACTAACTTAGACTTCATAGTAGTAAATGGTATAGGACATGATGAATTTGTAAAACCAATGATACGTTCTGCTATGAAAAATAATAGAAAATTAAAGATAATAAATGCAGACACTGAAACTTCTATAATGAACGTTGCAGGTCAAAAAAGAGGTTCTACAAAGAATCCACATACCTTTATTTCTATTACTCAAAGCATACAACAAATTAGATATATTGCCAAAAGATTAGGTCAATATGACCCAGCTAACAAGGCATACTATAACAAAAATGCAATGCAATATATTTCAAAATTAAGAAGTATAAAAAACCAAGAATTACGTAAAGTTAGAGGATGTAATCTATCTAATATTAAAGTTGCAACTACACATGCTGGTTATGACTACTTGTTAAATGAATTCGGTTTAACAGTTAGCCTAGTTATAGAACCACACCACGCACAAGCACCAAATGCTAGCGACCTTGCATATGCAATTAATAAGATTAAAAAAGATCATATAGCTGTGCTATTTGATGAAGAAGGTGGAAACCCTAAAAATGCTATGACTTTACATAATGCAACAGGTATAAAGATTGCAAAACTTTCACACATAACAAAAGGTAATTATACTGCTGACTCATTTGAAAACTTCATAAGACATGATTTATCAAATGTAGCTACTGCTTTAAAGAGCATTTCGAAAGGTAAAAGATGATAAAAGGAATACAAATTGAGATAAAAAATCTTTCATTAAATTTAGGTAATACTCATATATTAAATAACATCAATCTTTTAATAAAGCGTGGAGAAATTAACTGCATTGTTGGTCCAAATGGTGGTGGTAAAACTTCTCTTATCCGTTGTATACTAGGACAAGTTCCTTATGATGGTGAAATTTACCTAGAATATGAAGAAAACAAAAAAATAGGTTACGTACCTCAATTTATAGAATTTGAAAGAAGTCTACCTATAACTGTTGAAGATTTCTTAATGTTATGTTATCAAAGAACTCCAGCATTTTTAGGTGTTACAAAGAAAAATAAGTCATATTTTGACGAAATATTAACTGAAGTTGGACTTCAAGATAAAAGAAAAAGACTTTTAGGTAATTTATCTGGTGGTGAATTACAAAGATTGCTATTAGCACAAGCAATTAATCCTCGTCCAAATCTATTAATACTAGATGAACCATTCTCTGGTATAGATGCTATTGGTGAGGAATACTTTATGAAAGTTATTAAAAAATTAAAAAAAGAAGGAATTACTATATTATGGATACACCATAATATAAAGCAAGTACGTGAAATGGCTGACACTGTAACTTGTATAAAAAAAGAAGTATTCTTCTCAGGAGATCCAAAAACTGAATTAACTGATGAAAGATTATTAGATATTTACGTATAAGAAGGAGGAAAAATGTTAGATTCAATTAGAAACTTTTTTATGCACCTTGCTGAAATAGGAGCTCTTCCCGATTATTTTAAATATGCTTTCGTAATTAATTCATTACTATCAGCATTATTCATTGGGCCCATCCTTGGAGGTCTAGGTACTATGGTCGTAACAAAAAGAATGGCATTCTTTTCTGAATCAATAGGGCATGCTGCTTTAACTGGTATAGCACTAGGTGTATTACTAGGAGAACCATATGAATCTCCATATATTATGCTATTCACATACTGTGTTGTTTTTGCTATACTAATCAATTTTACAAGAAATAGAACAAAGATGTCATCTGATACTTTGATAGGTATATTCTTATCTATCTCAATAGCACTAGGTGGTACACTTATCATCTTTGTTTCATCAAAAGTTAATTCACATATGCTAGAAAGTGTATTGTTTGGATCAATACTAACTGTATCAGATAGAGACTTATTAGTCCTATTCTTCTCAACTATACTACTAATACTTATTGTTATTCCAAACTTTAATAAAATGCTTTTATCAAGTTTCAATACAAATGTAGCTGTAGTTAAAGGTGTTCGTGTTAAATTATTAGAATATCTATTTATTCTTTTAATTACACTTGTTACTGTATCATCAATTAAAATTATTGGTGCATCTTTGGTCGAAGCTCTGTTTTTAATACCTGCTGCTTCTGCTAAAAATCTGTCAAAGTCTATTAAAAGCTTTTTTGTATATAGTATCATTTTTGCACTAATTAGCTGTATATTAGGTATATTACTTCCACTATACTTCGATGTTACTATACCATCTGGTGGTTCAATTATACTAATAGCAGCAGTAATTTTCTTTATTACAGTAATTATTAAAAATTTAAAAAGGAGCTTAATATGAAAAAATTATTCTTACTTTTAATATTTTCATGTTGCCTTGCATTTTCAGAAAATTTAGTTTTGACTAACACACAAGTTGCATATACTATTGGTAGTATGCTTACTAAAGATACTAGTATAACAGTAAAAGATGTATATGGAACTAATGGGAATATGGCAAGTGATCAATTAAATACATTTAAAAGTGCAGAAGTAGATAAGAATCTATTAAAAAATGCTAAAGCTGTTATAGACCTACAAAGAGTATGGAATGATGATGTTCTATACGAACAAGCAAGAAGAGAAAATATACATGTAGTAGAAATAGATGCTACATACTCTTATCAAAATGTATCTAGTCTTGCACTATTAACTGCAAATTACAATGAAGGAGAAAACAAGGGAGTAAGCAATCCTTATGCATATCTTAATTTAAATAACTTATCTAAGATGTATAAGATTGTTGCACACGACCTTATAGCCCTTTTCCCGCAAGATGCAGAAAAGATAGAAAAAAATCTTGATAGTAGTTTGAAAACTTTAGATAGCATCATTGATGATTACAATGATATTGAAGGATTAGATGGTGTAATATCAACAAGCGAAGATTTAAACTACTTAATTGAATATTTGAATATATATAACACATATGTAGAATATGAAAATATTACAAAAGATACTGTTAAAAAGATTATGAAAGATACTGGTTTAAAGATATTTATGACTACAAGACCATTTAAAAAGGATATTATGGATGTAATAAGCAAAAATGGTGGTAGAGTTATATTAATTCAAACTGGTTACTTCCCTCTTGAAGATGAAAATAACGATGAATTAAGTCAAAAAGATGGATTAATTAATATGTTAAAAGATAATTTAAAACAACTTAAAAATAGATAGGAGAATGTATAATGAAAAAAATACTTTTAATTATTGCAACACTATTATCTTCATTACTATTATTCGCACACGCACCTTTACTTGATGTAAATGATAATAATGATGGATATATATATCTATACCCAGGATTTTCAAATGGGGCACCTACAGATAATGTAGATTTAATTGTTGTAAAAGATAAGAACTATAACGGAACTGAAGAAACTTATGATGGTAAAATGGTAATACTACACTCTACATTTGGTAAAATGGGATTAAAAAATGGTGAAGTAAAATTACCTAAACCAAATGTTGGTAAGTACCTTGTAATCTTTGATGCAGGTCCTGGACACGTATTAGAAAAGAAAGGTCCAAAATTAACTGAAAAAGAAATGGATGCTTGGAAAGTTGCCATAGAAAAAGATACACACTTAGGTAAATGGAAAGACCAATGGACAGGAAAAGTTAAATAACTTAAGAAAAAGGCTTAGTTTATCTAGGCCTTTTTTTATTTGACTGCAAAAAGGATAGGAATAATTTTGAAATTCCTGCAAAATCCATAGGAATATTTTGGAAAATATTGCAAAATCCATAGGAATAAGACAAAATACTATTGTGGAGGTTTTTATGAAACGTGAAATAACGAACTTGTATCTCAAGGATACAAAACATATTTTTGGAGATCAGATAATAGTGCAGAATTAGATTTTTTAATTGAAAATGATAATAAGATTATTCCTATTGAAGTTAAGGCAAATATGAACACAAAAGCTAAATCATATGATGTATTCGTAAAAAAATACAAACCAGAAATAGGCTTTAAGTTTTCATTGTTGAATATAGGGGTTAATAAAAAGAACGATAACACATCATATAGCTTACCTCTTGCATTAGCATATGAAATAGGTAAATATATAGCCAAATAAATCCTTATATAATTGAATTTAATATAAAAATCATATATAATATATTTATATTAATTTCCAAAACGGAAATAATTCTAAATAGAAAGTGGTGTATTTCATGGAAATAACACGTAATCATTATTTAAATAAACTAATAAGAAAAAAGCATAATGGATTTATTAAAATTATCACAGGAATTAGAAGAAGTGGAAAATCATATTTACTTAACAACCTATTCTATAATCATTTAATAGAAAGTGGCGTAGATGAAGACCATATTATAAAATTCGCATTTGATTCAGGAAGGGATCTATTGAAAATTGGAGAAGATTTAATAGATTTAGACTTTTTAAGTGGAAAACGATTAGTTAATCCTAAAAAGTTTTTAAAATATATAATGAATAGAACAAATAACAGCGATAAATTCTATATACTTCTAGATGAAGTTCAATTATTAGCATCATTTGAACAAGTTTTAAATGGATTTTTACGTCAAGACAATTTTGATGTTTATGTTACTGGTAGTAATTCTAAATTTCTATCTAAAGATGTAATAAGTGAATTTGCAGGTAGAGGTGATGAAATACATATAATGCCACTAGTATTTTCTGAATTCATACAAACTTATGGTAATGATAAAGAAGATGCTTTTGCTGAGTATCAAATATATGGTGGATTACCAGCACAATCTTTAATGAATAATGATGAAGACAAAATGAATTATCTAAAAGGACAATTGGAAAATGTATATTTACGTGATATTGTAGGCAGATATGATATACGCTTAAAGCTTGAATTAGCAGATTTACTAAATATTTTAGCATCTGGTATTTCAACTCTTACTAATCCAACGAAAATAGCAGCTACTTTTTCATCAGTTAAAAAATCAAAAATTTCTGCTAATACAATTGATAAATTTATAGAATATTTTGAAGATTCATATATATTAAAAAGGGTTTATAGATATGATGTAAAAGGAAGAAAATATATAGATACACCTTACAAAATATATTTTGAAGATATAGGGCTTAGAAATGCAAGATTAAATTTTAGACAAATAGAACCAACACATATTATGGAAAATATTATATATAACGAACTAAGATTTAGAGGATATACGGTTGATGTCGGAATGGTCGTTAAAAGAGAAAGTGATAAAAGTAAAGATATTAAAAAACACCTAGAAGTTGATTTCATTGCTAATCTTGGAAGTAAGAAATACTATATCCAATCAGCATATAGTCTTCCAACTACAGAAAAAATAAATCAAGAAAAAGCTTCCTTATTAAACATTAATGATTCATTCAAAAAAATCATAATCACAAAAGACCGAATAAAACCTTTCTATGATGAAAATGGTATACTTACAATTAATCTATTCGATTTCCTATTAGATAAAAATAGTTTAGATGTATAATGCTACTTTATAGTAGCATTATTCACCCTCATTTAATGTATCTATAGCTTTTCTAATGTTCAATAGTGCTTTTCTCACTTCCTCGTTATTTCTTGTCTTAAGACCACAGTCTGGATTTATCCATAAAATATTAAAGTGTTTTTTAGCTTCCAATATGTTGTCCCTTATCTCTTCTACACTAGGTATTCTTCTTGAATGTACATCATAAACACCTAATCCTAATACAAAGCTTATCTTCTTATCAATAATATTATTTGACTTCTTAGACTCTATTAAAAAGGCATCAACACCTAAACGATTTAAGACCCACATATATTTTGATACATCGCTGTAACAAAGATGAGATAAAACTTTTGTCTTCTTTCTCTTGTCCCTTATTACCATCCTAAAACCTTTAATGGCATTAGATATATATTCTTTTTGTTTTTCCTTTCTTATTGGCATCTTTTCTATTAATGCTGGTTCATCTATTTGTACATAATCACTAATATTTCTAACTTCATAATTTAATACTCTAGATATTTGAAACAGTGCCTTTAGCATATCTTCTTTTCTTACATAAGACCAAGCTATTATGGTATTAGGCCCTGTTAATATTGCTTTAACCTTCTTTTTAGTTAAAGATTTAGTATAGTCTAATATAGGTCGCAATATTTCTTCTCTTCTTTTAATATCACCATAAATTATTGGTGGTTTTACGCATCTAGTACCGTAAGATTGAACCCATGAATTTTCACCAATTAAAAAACCATCCAGTTTTTCTGCAAAGTAGCAAACCATATCAGATCTTTCAAATTCACCATGGACTAATATATCAACGCCTACATCTTCTTGTAATTTAACACAATTTTTAATGCATTTTTGTATAAATTCTACATAATCTCTTTTTGATATATCGCCATTATTCCACTCTCTTCTTTTATCACGTACTTTCTTAGTTTGAGGAAATGATCCTATGGTAGAAAAAACTAAATCCTCTTTTATCTTACTTGTATATTCAGTATATTTTGTTATCCTTCTTTTTGACTTATCTTTTTTAGGTACATACTCTTTTGCCTTTTTATCCTGTATATTCACTAATATATCTATCTTTTCTTTGGCAAATGCAAGATTTTTAAATCTATCATCTTTTTCATTTTTAGTTGTATATGGTAAATGTATTAGAGATGTAGATGAAGATATCAGCATATCGCTTGCATACTTTCGTATAGTTGCAATTTTTTGCTGTATTAGGTGTATATCATCACGAAATACTGTTTGAGTATCTACAAGTCCACAGAATAGCTTCTTTGTATTTTTTTCTTTTTGTATCACAAAAAAATTCTCATCCGTATTAACAAAATCTAGACCTATTGCATCTATATTTGTTTTTAATAGTTCATGATAGTTTAAACCTAGACCCTCATAGTATGTTTGAACCAGTATATCCAAACTACCTTTATCTTCTGCAATTTTGTTATACACCTCTTGTATACTAGAAAACTTTTTCATAGTTAATACAGGCTCTTCTAATTGAACTAATTTTACTCCCATATCACTTAATTTTTTTATCATTTCAGCATATTTTTCAATTAATCCATCTATCTTATCTAAATTCATGCAATAAAGAAAGGTATATGGACCTATTACTGTTACCTTAGGTTCTATACCCAAACTCTTAGCTTCTAAATATTCTTTTTCTATCTTATGTGTATTAAGTTTTAATTCTGTTTTCTTGTATTCTGGTTGAATGTAATGGTAATTAGTGTTAAACCATTTTTTCATGGGCATTTTATCTGCACAAGAAAAATATTCTTTCATACTTGACCCTATTATCCCAAACAAGACAGCAGTATCTAAGACTCTATCATAGTATGAGAAGTCATTTATAGGGATATATTCTAATTTACAAGACTTTAAATACTTTAGCTTTTCTATCCTTAAAAGACTAGCCTTTTCTTCTAGTTCTCCTTCAGTAATTTCACCATTAATATATCCCTCAATTAAAAATTTTAATTCTCTATTTTCTCCTATTCTAGGATAAGCTATTATTGTCTTTAACATTTTTCACTTACAATTGCAATGTATGATATATCATTTTTCAATTTCATAAATGTCTTTCTCATAGCTATAAATTGTCCCCTATTTTCTTTCTTTAATCCATTTTTAATTATTCTTAATGTTCCTAATAGTCCCTCATCTTTTATCATACCTATTGGATTCATTAATGTTAATTTACCACTTAAACTGTCTACTACGTTAAATCCATTGTCTGAAAACATTGTAAACCAACCTGACTTTGTCAATGGACTGACGTTTATATTTATCCCATTAGATAAGATTTTAATTGCTTGTTCTTCGTTATTAACTATACATACATCATGTGTTAAAAGTAGTCCGCCTTTTTTTAATACCCTAAAGTATTCTTGTATTGCTTTCTTTTTTGTTTCATTAGGTAACATAGTTAACATCGCTTCATTTATTACATAATCCATACTTTCATCTTCATATGGTAATTTAACTGCATTTGCTTTTACAAACTCTACATTTTCTAGGTTTCTTTCTTTTGCTTCTTCTATCATTTTTGCATCTAAGTCTACTCCAAAAAATTGAGTATTAGGATGCATTTTAGAAAGCATTTCCAAATTAACCCCATTATTACAAGCTACTTCTAAAACCTTTGTATTTTCATCCAATTTCATATGATTTAAAAGGAAATCTGTAGCTTTTTTTCCACCTGGTCTTAGTCTTTTCTTACCTAATTTTCTTAAAAATATATGTCCCATTTCTTTACTCATATTTAAACACCACCGTAAGTATCATTTTAAACTTTTCTTTTGCATATACACTATGAGGTAGTCCATTTTCCATAACTATACTCATACCTTTTTTTAATATATGTTCTACACCATCTACTGTAATCAACGCCTCTCCGTCTATAACCTGTATTATGGCATCTCCACTTGATTTGTGTGTAGATATTTCTTGACCTTTATCAAAAGAAAAGATAGTAATTGATTTTTGCTTATCTTGCACTATTGTCTTTGAAACTATTTGATTTTCTAAGTATGTAACTTCTTTAGTAAAGTCAATAACTTCATTCTTCTTAATATTTTTTACTATTTCCATTTTTCACTCCTTCACATTCATGATGAAAAATTGGGCAACCATTGCAACCAGTTTTTCCTCTAATTTCCCTTATTTGCGTAGGTTTTAATCCCTTATACCTCTTAAAGAGAAGACTAAATCTACTATTTGACGTATAACCTACATATTCCGAGATTTTTGACATACTCATTTTAGTATTTAAAATTAAACTTTCTGCAACATTTATTCTCTTTCTTTGTATATATTCCGTTATACTCATATTAAACTTTTCTTTAAATTTAGTTTTAAGTTTAGTCCCACTCATCATCGCTATTTGTTCTAGTAGCTTTTGCGTTATTTGCTTATTGTAATTCTCAGCTATATACCTGCCAACATTTATTATCCCCATTTCATCGTCAGCATTCATGCTCGCCCTATAATTATCAATACAAATTTTTTTCATAACATCTAGCCACTCTCTAGCCTTTTTATCCATGAATTTTTTAGCATCGTCCTTTTCCATATGACAGTGCATAATCTCATTAGCTATCTTAAAAAGATCTTTTGAGAACTTTTCTTTCATCTCGAAAAATACCCTGTACATATTACAATTACCTCTGTTATTCAATATATCCTTCTTGAACCTTATACTAACAGATATGAAGGGACGATTACCGTATAGTAAATAGTGAGCCACTTCTTTATGGTTATTGATAAAGATAACGGTATTAGAGCTTAAACTTTGGTATGGATCAAACCATTCACCATCACCTGTTAGGATGTATACACAATTGTATAAGTAGTTTTGTAGGATATAGTCTGTATTGATAACAACATCTCTTTTTACATAAAGATCCGATATGTCTATAATATATTCATCTGTTTCATAAAACCAATAGATACCTTTAAAATTTTTATCATCTATTTGATAAGTTCTACCTATGTCAGAATATTTATGACAATATCCAGATAAAGAATAACCAAAATTATCTTTTAATACCTTTTCAAATTCACTCACCATTTTTCTCCTATCTCGATTAGACACTCGTATGTTGTATATATTGTACTATAAAACAAAAAATAGTACAATTAATTTATCTAATTAAAATAAAGTGGAGGTCATATGTTTAAAATATACAAAAATATTTTACACTATGTAAAAGAACTAAGTTATCTCACATACCTTAGTATTTTTTCGTCATTTGTATCTAGCTTCTTTACAGTTGGAGCATATTTTTTTATGTACAAATTTTTCAATAACCTAATAATTAACACTGATACATCTATGACAAAGTTTTATGCACTGATGGTTTCTGTTCTGTTGGTTATAGGGTCTATACTGCAATATATAGCGAATATGCTATCACATAAGTTAGGATTTAGACTAGAAACAAATTTACGTAAAAGGGGTATAGATATTTTAACTAATGCAAGTTTTAAATTCTTTAACTCTAATGCTTCAGGTAATATACGTAAAACAATAGATGATAATGCAAGCCAAACTCATGCAATAATTGCACATTTAATCCCTGATAATGCTAATGCTTTTATGACCCCAATATTGATTTTGGTAATAGGATTTTTAATTAGCTACCGTGTTGGTATACTACTAATACTTTCATTAATAGTTACTTTCCTCTTCGTTTTCTTAATGATGGGAAAAAGAAAATTTATGGACTATTATCAACAAGCACTAGATGATATGAGTGGTAAAACTGTAGAATATATACGTGCTATACAGGTTATTAAAATATTTGGTATAGATATTACAAGTTTTAAAACACTACATCAAGCAATACTTAGCTATTCAAAAAATGCATTAAAATACTCAAAGACAAATAAGATGCCTTTCGTACTTTACCAATGGGTATTCTTTGGAATAGGTGCAATAATTTTACCATTTGTTGTTCTATTTAACTTTTTTAATACAGTTGAAATTGTGTTCATACTATTTTTAACTGGTGTACTTTATTCTACTATGATACGTATTATGTATGTGTTTATGTACTCATTTAAAGGAAGTTATGCAATAGAAAAATTAGAAGACTTGTTTAACAACATGAAAAAGGACACTCTAAGCTTTGGTAATATTGATACAATGGAAGGGTTTGATATAGAGTTTAAAAATGTTAGCTTTAGTTATGATGAAAAAAATATGGTTTTAGATAACTTATCATTTAAATTGGAAGAAAACAAAGTTTATGCACTTGTAGGTGCATCTGGTGGTGGTAAAACTACAATAGCAAAATTAATTTCTGGTTTTTTCAATATACAAAAAGGAGAAATTTTAATAGGTGGTAAAAATATTAAATCATATACCAAAAATGCTTTAATACAAAATATATCATTCGTCTTTCAAAATCCTAAACTATTTAAAATTAGTATTTATGACAATGTTAAAGTTGCTAAACCTACAGCAACAAGAGAAGAAGTTATGAGAGCATTAAAACTTGCTAGTTGTGAAACAATATTAAATAAGTTTAAGGATAGAGAAAATACAATAATAGGTTCTAAAGGTGTCTACTTATCTGGTGGTGAAATTCAAAGAATAGCAATAGCTCGTGCTTTACTTAAAGATTCTAAGATTATACTCCTAGATGAAGCAAGCTCAGCAATAGATCCTGATAATGAATATGAATTGAAACTTGCAATAAGTGAGTTAATAAAGGACAAAACGATAATAATGATAGCTCATAGACTAACAAGTATTACTAACGCTGATGAAATACTTGTTGTAGAAAACGGAAAAATTGAAGAACGTGGGAATAATATGCAATTGATGGAAAAGAATCAAAAATATGCATACTATATGAACCTTTATCATTCTGCTAATAATTGGAGGGTAAATAATGAAAAAATGGATTAAGAAAAGCTTTTCTGTAACAAATATGGGAGCATCAAATATATTTAAAGCTATCTTTGCATCACTATTAGTAAACATATCAAGTTTTTTACCTCTAATATTAATCATCCTTTATTTAAACAAAATTATTAGTAATATATATGTTTATGTAATTTTATCTATTATCCTACTTATCTTGCTATACATCTGCCTAAGTAATGAATACGATAAGTTGTATAACATTACATACAATGAAAGTGCTAATTTGAGGATAGATATAGGGAAAAAATTAAGTAAATTACCTCTCGCATATTTTTCTAAAAAGAATTTATCAGATTTATCTCAAACAATTATGAGTGATATTGCAAAGATGGAGCATGCTATAAGCCACAGCTTGGCACAAACTATTAGTTTTATCATCTTCTTTGTTGTTACAACAATAGGTATATTTTTCTTTAATATTAAAATGGGACTTGCTTTAAGTTTTCCATTTGTAATTAATGTTATACTGCTTTTCATGTCAAAAAAAATACAGGTTAAAAAGCATACTAAATACTACAATATATTAAGAGAAAATGCACAAGCTTTCCAAGAAACCATTGAATTACAACAAGAAATACAAAGTATGGGTATGCAAGATGAGGTTAATAAGGGGTTATACAAAAAAATGGATGATACGGAAGTTGTACACTTTGATGTAGAAGCTTCTATTACTGCCCTACTTTCAGCTATGAATCTACTTATGTTCATTTCATTAGGGGTAATAATCCTAGTTGGAACTAATCTTTACTTAAATCATGAAATTAGTATAATGTCTATAGTTTGTTTAATGATAATTGCACTTAAATTAAATGAAGGTGCAATACCTGTTACTCTTAATATATCAGAACTTTTCTATATTGACGCAAGAGTTAAAAGACTAAAAGAAATTAGAAATACAAAGATTCAAGAAGGTGAAGATAAAAAACTTAAAACATTTGATGTTACTTTAAAAAATGTTTCATTTAGATATGAGGATAAAGAAAAGGAAGTATTAGAAAATATTTCATTTACTGCTAAACAAAATGAAGTTACAGCTTTAGTAGGAAAATCAGGTTGTGGTAAATCTACACTATTAAAATTAATAGCAAGACTTTATGACTATGACTCAGGTGAAATATTAATTGATAATTACGATATTAAAAAGATATCAACTTCTTCCTTATTTAAACATATATCAGTTGTTTTCCAAGATGTTATGCTATTTAATTCTTCAATATTAGAAAATGTTAGAATAGGTAATTTATCAGCAAGTAATGAAGAAGTAAAAAATGCATTAACCCTTGCTAATTGTGATGAATTCATACAAAAATTACCTCAAGGTTACAATACAGTAATAGGGGAAAATGGTGTAAACTTATCTGGTGGTCAAAGACAAAGAATCTCTATTGCAAGAGCATTCTTAAAAAATGCAAGTATTATACTTCTTGATGAAATTTCTTCTTCACTAGATGTGTATAACGAAACAAAAATACAAGAAAGCTTACAAAGATTGATAAAGGATAAGACTGTAATCATTGTTTCTCATAGAATAAAATCAATAGAAAATGCTGATAAAATATTGGTTCTTGATGAAGGGAAAGTTGTAGGCGAAGGAAAACATAATGAACTTTTAAAATCTTGTAAAACTTACAAGAACTTAGTAGATAAAGTTAATCTAACAGAAAAATTTAAGTATTAAGCTTGTCATTTTTCCATATTTATTATATACTATTTTTATGGATTTATATTTTTACTTTTAATATAGCTTTCTGTATAAAAATAGCCCTAATGAATTTATGCTTCACTAGGGTTTTTTTATTATCTTTTCAATAATTTATATAATTCTTTTACTTGATTCTTTAAGTTTTCAACATCAGATTTTAGCTTCATATTTTCTTCTTGAAGTCTATTATTAACACTACCAAGCATAAATCCAGCACCAACACCAAAGGCAAGATTACCCTTGCTATTAACTGCTCCACTTAACTTGTATGTAAAGTTTTGCTTGTCATTTATACCACTAAATCCAACAGCAACTGCATGTGATCCACCATAATAGCCATATGATGCTGCAAGATTAAATTTTCTATCTCCTGAAACATTAGGTAAATTAGCCATAGCCACAGCATTAGAAACACCTCTTAAGGCTAGGTCTGATTTTTTATCTACTATCTTTACATTATCTTTTATTTTAGATATATCTTCTGAAATACCAGTTAACTTTGTATCGTTTGTTTGAATACTAGCTTTAATTGCATCTATTTTATCTTCGTATTCTGTTCTAACTATAGCCTTATTTACTATTTCATCTTTACTTACTTCTTTTAAACCAGTTACAAAATATTTATTATTATAATAAACACTACCTTTTATATCTTTTGCTCTATAAAATTTACCATCTTTACCTTTAACTACTTTGTTACCATTTTTATCTTGCATTTCAAAAACACTTATATTATCTATATATGATTTCAAATCTTTTAATTGTGCTAAATTGACTGCATCAGTATCTTTACTACCTGCACCAACATTAGTTATTTGTCTTGTGAATGCTTTTTTATCTACATTTTTTTCATTTATATATAAAGAATTGAACTGATAATTTCTCTTTTTGTAATCTTTCTCAACACCGACTGAAACTTCACTTTGCGCCTTATACCGTATATCATTATCATTCCATATTTGTGTTCCAGTAGAAATATCATAACCACTTCTTCTATAGGCTATTCTTTGATATCTTGTTACTGCTTTTTCTAATTTATCATAATCTTCCTGTTTTGCTTTTCCTTTTGCCATTTTTGTAAATATATCTTGTTTTTCCAAAGTATATTCTTTCATATCACCAGCAACTGAACCAAAACCTAATGCAACAGATCCTTGTTCTAGAACAGATGTTTCTCCTCCAATTCCAACAGATTGTGTATAATTATTAAAATTATTATCTCCTATTAAAATTGCAGCACTAGAATCTGAAACATTCCCATGTCCATAGACATATGATGAACTAGGAGATTTAATATAATTTCCTCCACCATATCCTCCTAGATTTATATAATTTGTCGAACCATCTGCATTTCTTTGATAAGGATCGGTTATTTGAGCAGGATCACTAGGATTACCATACATAACATTTGTTAGTGAAAATAACAAAGTTAAAATCATTGATATTTTTTTCATTTTTTTCATCTCTTTTCTTAATTAACATTTGATTACAACATAATATTACTCCAAAAAAAAAAAAAAAAAGTGGTTTTTTTATAAATTTCAGTTTATTTTTTAACCTAAATGTAAAATGGTTCTTCTTTTTTAGTAATTTTAACATATCTACAAAACATATTTTTTTAACTTGACTTTTAATTTATTCAAGGTAATATATATTATAAATATTCAAAAAAATGAAAGTTGGCTTATGGAAAAAATTAGAACTTTAAACAAGGTTGATATAGCTATAATAACAGTAGCTAGAGATATAATGGGGCTTAAAATAGGTGATAGGTTAAAATCAGTAAAAGAATATTCGGAAGAATTGCAAATGTCTGTAGGTAGTGTGCAAAAAGCTTTTGAAATTTTAGAAGGTGAAAAATGTATATCTCTATCAAAAAAAGGCGTATTTGGAAAAATTTTAGAAGCAAAATATGACGACAAATTAATAAAAAAAGCATTCATTAATTCAATAGTTGGTGTTATGCCTCTACCTTATTCAAAACGTTATGAAGGTTTAGCTATGGCTATAAAGAATTCATTTGAAAAACATGGTATAACCTTCTACTTTGCATATATGCAAGGATCTAGGGTAAGACTAAAACTACTTGAAAGTGGAATTTATGATTTTGCTTTAATGTCTAATTTGGCATTTAAAAATTCTGATAAAAAAAATATTAAAAAAGTTTTTAGTTTAGGCCCTGAAAGTTACGTATCAAAGCATGTACTACTTAAGGTCCCTACAAAAAGCAAGAAGATAAGAGTGGGTATAGATAAAAACTCTGAAGACCAATATTTTTTATCAAACCAATACTTCAGTGGTAAAGATTATGATGTTATTGATGTTAACTCTGATAACATTGTTAAGGATATGCAGAATTCTCTTATAGACCAAGCAATATTAAGTTTAGATGAAATAGAAGAAAAACTGATTAACGGTATAGAAGTTCAAGATATCTTTGATAAGGAATATATAAATCTTGCAAACGAAGCAGTTATAGTGATAAATAAATCCGACAAGTTGATGGAAAGTTTAGTAAAAAATATATTAGACATTAAATATATTAAAAAAATACAAAAAGATGTTTTAGAAAAAATTATAGTACCTCGGTACTAATAATTTTTTTAAGTTAAATATTCAAAAAAATGAAAATTTAGGAGATGCTATGAAAGAACTAATTAACAGATTAAATTTACTTTTAAAATCTGGCGTTTTACATGAAGAAAACATGAAAACTGTACTTAATATGCTAAATTATTTAAAAGAAAAATACAACTTAAATCTTACAGAGGAAAATTCTTCTATGTTAGTAACGCATATTGCTATGTACTTAGAAAGAAAAAACAAGGAAAGTATTGAAGGTTTAGATATAGATAGTTTAAATGAATTAAAAGAATCTAAAAAATATACTTTAGCATTGCAGATTATACAAAATTTAGAAAAGGACGTTCTAGGTCCAATTAATGATAGTGAAAAAACATTTATTTTAGCACACTTAATTAATTTTTTAGAAGGAGTGGATAGGGTATGAAAATTGTTGTAGGTGGACAAATTGACAAAGAAAATGTCAAAAAATTTTTAAATGCTGAATTTCCTGATGCTAGTGTTGATGTAAAGTCAGATATAGACGCTGCTATGGGATTAAAATCAGGAAATTATGATTATTATTTTGGTGCTTGTAATACAGGTGGTGGAGGTGCTCTGGCAATGGCTATAGCTATCGTTGGTGCAAATAAATGCTTGACTGTTGCAAGTCCTGGAAAAGTTTTAACTGAAGATGAAGTGAAAAAAGGTATTGAAGATGGAAAAATTGCATTTGGTTTTACTCCAAATGCTACAGAAAAATCTATAAAAATGATAAAAAAATTTATTGGAGGTAAATTATGATAGCAAGAATTATTGTAATGGCTTTATTAGCTGGACTAGCTTCAATTTTAGCTAACCAAAGTATTGCTGTATTTAATGATGGTTTAAGACCATTAATACCAGAATATTTAGAAAAAAGAATGGATAGAAAATCATTACTTGCAACCAGCTTCGCATTAAGCTTCGGACTAGTTATTGGTTTTGGTATCCCATTTTCTATCGGTAAAAGTGTTATATTAATACATAGTATATTGCTTGGAACTGATATAATAGGAACAATGTGCCCAGACGATAAAAAAGGTATGGCTATATCAGGAATAATAGGTGCCTTATATGGTATTGGATTAGTATTAGGATTAAAGGTTATTGTTGATGTATTTGCAAAATTACCTGTTAATTTCTTACCTAATTTAACTAGCATAGGTAGCCCTATAATCGTTGCATTTGCAATCTTCCCTGTATTAGTAGTTGGTTACCAATATGGTGTTAAAAAAGGTGCTTTCTCTTTAATTATCGTTTTAATTATTAGACAATTAATTTCACTATTTGGTAAATTTACATTTGGTGAAGCTAAAATTGCATTAAATGCTGATGGTATAGCACTATTTGCAGGTATAGTTATTATGTTAATATTCGCAGTAATGGATAAGACTGAAGTAACAAATTCAAATGAACAATTAATAGGTATTTTCTCTGAAAGAGTTGCTAGAGTAAAGAAGAATATATTAATACTATCTATTATGGGTGGATTAGTTGCTGCTGCTGTTAGTTTAAATATGTTAGCTGGTGACCCTATTTCATTAAACTTAATGCAAGAAGGTAAATTATCTGATGCAGGAATAGTTGCACTAGCAAGAACTATAGGATTTATACCTTTAGTTGCTACAACAGCTATAACTACAGGGGTATATGGTCCTGCTGGTTTAACATTCGTATTTGTTATAGGTATATTTGTTAGAAATCCAATAATCGCCTTTGTTTTAGGTGCTATCGTTTTAGCAATAGAAATTTTACTACTAGAACAAATTGCTAAATTATTAGATAAATTCCCTGGTGTTAAAGCTTGTGGTGATCAAATAAGAACTAGTATGACAAAGGTTTTAGAAGTTGCAATCTTAGTTGGTGCTATGATTGCATGTAATGATATGGCTGGTAAAAATGGTTTAGGATTCCTATTTGTTATAGGTGTTTACTTATTAAACAGAGCTGCTAAGAAACCATTAGTTGATATGGCAGTAGGTCCAATTGCAACAATAGGATTTGGAATAATACTAAACATATTATTCTTACTTAAATTATTTGTCCCAGTAGTAGCTAAATAGGAGATTTAAAATGTTACAAAATGGTTATACACTTATGCACGAACATATGACAATAGATTTATCTGGTCAAAAACATAATTTGGATTGCAAGGTAGACTGCATAGATGAAATTACAAAAGAAATGAAAAAACTATACTCTAAAGGTGTTAGAAATATTGTAGAAGTTACCAATAGAGGTATGGGTAGAAATGTAAAAAATATTGTTAAAATATCAAAAGAAAGTGGAATAAACTTCATTTGTTCTACAGGATTCTATAAAGAACCTTTTTTACCTGACTATGTCTATGAAATGGATAAAGAAGAAATTGCTGAACTTTTGATAAATGATATAGAAATAGGTATCGATGGTACAGGCATAAAAGCACAATTATTGGGTGAAATTGGTACAAGTAAAGATCATATGACAAAAGAAGAAGAAAAAATATTTGAAAGTGTTGTAATTGCACACAAAAAGACTGGTGTACCTATTAGTACACATACTACATTAGGTACAAACGCTTTAGGACAAATTGAATTTTTTGAAAAAAATAATGTTGATTTGTCAAAGGTAAATATAGGGCACGTTGATTTAAGTGGAGATATACAATATATTATAGAAATTTTATCTAAAGGTGTATATATTTCATTTGATACTATAGGGAAAAATAACTATTTATTAGACTCTAAAAGAGTTGAAATGTTAAAAATATTACAAGATATGAATTTACTTAATAAAGTGTTCTTATCACAAGATATTTCAAGAAAATCTAATATGGAATTTATGGGTGGAATAGGTTATTCATATATATTTGATTCATTTATACCTATGCTAAAAGAAAAAGGTATAACAGATGAATCTCTTGATTTAATGTTACATAAAAACCCTATGAATTTCTTCAACAAATAAAGGAATAAAAATGAAAAAGATAATATTAATTTTTTGTAGTATATTATTTAGTGTCTTTACTTTTACAAAAAGCTTAAACGATATACAAACTATAACCGAAAAATATATAAGTAATAAGACAATGCCTGGTGCTGTTGTTTTGGTTTCCAAAAATGGTCATATTCTTTATAACAAAGCTTTTGGTTATGCACAAGTTTTAGAAGATGATAAAGAAAAGTTAAGACCAATGAAAACAGATACTATATTCGATTTAGCTTCACTTACTAAAATATTTGCTACAACACAAGCAATTATGAAATTAGTTTCTGAAGGTAAACTAAGTGTAGATGATAAAGTTAGTAAATATATACCTGAATTTGCTAAAAATGGTAAAGAAGATGTTAAAATTAAAGACTTATTAACTCACACATCTGGTTTAACTCCATGGTTACCTACATACTATCATGTTAAAAATAGTGATGAAGAATTAAAATATATTTGTAATCTACCATTAGAATACAAAACAGGAAGTAATAGAAAATACAGTGATTTTTCATTCATGACTTTAGCATTTATTGTTGAAAAGGTTACACATAAAAAGCTTAATGATTATGTATTAGAAGAAATATATAAGCCTCTACATTTAAAGAGAACAAGATTTTTACCTCTTGAAGTGTTTAGTCAAAATCAAATTGCTTCAACATCTCATGGTAATCCTTTTGAACAAAAAATGATTTATGATGATAATTTTGGGTATAAGATAAATGAAGAATATAATTCTTTCAGATACTGGAGAAGACATACATTAACTGGTTTAGTAAATGATGGAAATTCATATTATGCAAATAATGGTGTAGCAGGACATGCTGGATTGTTTTCAACTGCTCATGATCTATATGTTTTAGGTGAAGTCTTATTAAATAACGGTAAATATAGATCAGTAAGACTATATAATAAAAATGTAGTAGATGAGTTTACAAAAATTGAAAGTAAATTTGGACATGGTTATGGTTATGAAATAAATAGAGGTGGTTTAGATAAAGGATATATGGGAAAATATGCAACTAATAGATTTGTAGGTCACACAGGGTTTACAGGTACACAAGTTGTATATGATTTAGATAATAAAATACAAGTAATTATTTTAACAAATAAACAAAATTATGGAGTTGATTCTGACGGAAGCTATAAATCAACTTGGAAATATGCAAGAGAAATAATGAATTTAGTTGGCGATGTATTATATAAGAAATGAGGTAAAGATGAAAACATATCCCTTACAATCTATAACTTTAGAAGAAGCTATGGAAAAACAATTTAGATTAGTAGATTTAATAGGAAAATATATTAATGGTAAAGAAATATTAGATTTGGGCGACTTAGGTGTGGAAAGAACAAATAATATGCCTATTAGAACAAGAACAATAGAAAAAATTCTAGCAAACTTCTTTAATGCTGAAGATGCATTTTTAGTTAGGGGATCTGGAACAAATGCCTTACGACTAACTTTCTTTGAATTTTTAAAAAATGAAAATACTATACTTGTTCACGATGGTCCAATATACAAGACTAGTGAATTTAGTTTAAACTCAATGAAAGTAAATATTAAAAAGTACAACTTTAATGATCTTTCTACTTTAAGAGAATATATAGTTGAAAATAATATTAAAGTTGTACTATTACAACATACACGTCAAAAATTAGATGATAAATATATTTTAAAAGAAGTAATAAAGAAAATAAAAGAAATTGATAATAACATTAAAATCGTTGTTGACGATAACTATGCCGTACTTAAAACACCAGAAAATGGAGTAGAAATGGGTGCTGATATCTCTGCTTTTTCTTGTTTTAAACTATTAGGACCTGTTGGTATTGGATTAATAATCGGAAAAAAAGAAATTATAGAAAACATGAGAAAACATAATTATTCTGGTGGTTCACAAGTTCAAGGATTTGAAGCTATGGAAGTACTAAGAGGTTTAGTTTATGCACCAGTTGCTTTAAGTATTCAAGCAAAACAAATAGAAGGTTTATATAATATTCTAAAAGATAAAAAAAGATTTCCATATATAAAAGATGTATATATAGCAAATTCTCAATCTAAAGTTGTTTTAGTTGAATTTTGCGAACATATAGCTAAAAATATTTTAAAACAAACTGTAAAATTAGGTGCTCTTTCTCACCCTGTTGGTGCAGAATCTAAATTCGAAATGAACCCTTTGATTTATAGGGTATCTGGTACTTTCATAGATACTGATCCTAGTCTAGCAGAAAGAATGATTAGAATAAATCCTAATAGAGCTGGAGCTGAAAATATAGCAAGAATTTTAGAAAAAGCATATTTTATAGAAAGAGGTGAATGATATTGTTTTTAAAAAGACTTTTAGATACAAATAAAGCTTTTGTAGACGCCTCTCTAAACTTATACAAAAAAGGACTAATTCTTCCAGATTCTTATTGTATAGATGTTGATATGTTTTTGGAAAATGCCAAAAACATTTTAAATGAAGCTAAAAAATACAATATTAATCTCTTCTATATGTTAAAACAAGTAGGTAGAAATCCTTATTTAGCAAAAAAACTAGAAGATTTAGGGTATAAAGGTGCAGTCTGCGTAGATTTTAAAGAAGTTGAAGTTATGATGAAAAATAACCTTAAACTTTGTAATATAGGGCATCTTGTTCAAATACCAAAGAATATGCTATCACGTGTAATAGAATATGGTGTAGAGATAATAACAGTATATTCTTATGACATGATAAAGGAAATTTCTAATATCGCTTTATCTTTAAATAAGACACAAGATATTATGTTAAGAATATTAGATGAAAATTCTGAAATTTATCCTGGACAAGAAGCGGGATTTTCTGTAAATGAAGTTAAAGAACTTATACCAAAATTAAAAGATTTAAAAGGTGTTAAGTTAAATGGAATAACTTCATTCCCTTGTTTTTTGTACTCCCCTGATGAAAAATGTATAAAAGAAACAAATAATCTTTTTTCAGTACTAGAAGTAAATGAATTTTTAAAAAAACAAAATTTGTATGTTAAACATATAAATTTACCATCTGTATCTACAGTTGAAAATATAAAGAAAATTTATTCTTATGGGGGAACAGATGCTGAACCAGGACACGCTTTAACTGGAACAACACCTTTAAATATAGATAGTGGAGTTGAAATTCCAGCCTATTTATACATTTCAGAAATTTCTCATGTTTTTAAAAATAATTCACACTTTTATGGTGGTGGATATTATCCTAGAGGACATATGAAACATGGATATATTGATAATAAAATAGTAAACGTTAATAATTTTAATGCAACAAATATTGATTATTACCTATCATTAGAAGGAAAATATAATATATTTGATCCTATAATACTTTGCTTTAGAACACAAATGTTTGTTACAAGATCAGATATTGTTTTAATTGAGGGTATACATAGTAATAATATACATATAGTTGGTATATATAACACACAAGGAGATAAGAAAAATGTCTAGATTTTTAATAATAGTATTAGATGGATTTGGAGTTGGATATATGGATGATGTCTTAAAAGTTAGACCAAGAGATTTTGGTTCAAATACTGCAAGACATATATTAGAAAAACTTCCAGATTCTAAATGGGAAAATCTTGAAAAATTAGGATTAATGAATATTTTGGATTTTGAAACACCTTTTATGAAAAAAGTTAATGTCAAAATTGCTGGTAAGTCAAAATTACAACATCACGGAGGTGATACTTTCTTAGGACACCAAGAATTGATGGGAACTAAAACTGAAAAACCTTTAAATAAGCCTTTTTCATTCTATATCGATACTGTTGAAAAAAAACTTTTAGAAAAAGGGTATAAAGTTGAAAGAAAAGGTGTAAATGTTAATTTCTTATGGGTTAATGATTGTGTTGCAATAGGAGATAATTTAGAAACAGACTTAGGACAAGTATACAATGTTACAACAACATTTAAAAATATATCATTTGAAGATGAATTGAAAATAGCACAAGTTGTTAGAAATATTGTAAAAGTTGAAAGAGTTATTGTCTTTGGTGGAACAAAAGCCACAACCCAAAGTATATTAGATGCTGCTAGAGAAAAAGAAGGAAAATATATGGGAATAGATGCACCATTATCTAAGGTTTATGAAGAAGGATATATGGTTAGACATATGGGATATGGTGTAGATCCAAATAATCAAGTACCTACAATATTAACTAAAAATAATATAGATGTTATGTTAATAGGTAAAGTAGCAGATATAGTGTACAATAAGAACGGAGAAAGCTTTATGAATTTAGTTGATACTAAAACTATCTTCGAATTAACCCTTAAGAAATTAGATGATTTCCACAAAGGATTTATGTGCATTAATGTTCAAGAAACTGATTTATCTGGACATTCTCAAAATACAAAAAGATATGCAAATGTTTTGAGCATTGCTGATAAATATATTGGAAAGATTATAGAAAAATTAAATGACGATGATATTTTAGTTATAACAGCAGATCATGGAAATGATCCTACAATAGGTCATTCACAACATACAAGAGAAAATGTACCATTATTGGTATATAATAAGAGATTATTCAATCAAAAGAAAAATATAGATTTAGGAATAAGAGAAACTATGTCTGATTCTGCAAATACTGTTCTAGAATACTTTAATATACATGAAAATGTTGAACAAGGTAAGAGTTATCTTGACTTATTGAAATAAGAAGGAGTATGTAAGCTATACTTACATACTTTTTTTATAAAGTAAAAAAAAATCTCCTTTAGGAGATAACAATGGTGCCCAAACGCGGAATCGAACCACGGACACAGGGATTTTCAGTCCCTTGCTCTACCGACTGAGCTATCTGGGCATATATAATGGCGGGCAGACTGGGATTCGAACCCAGACGACTGTTACATCTTCGCCGGTTTTCAAGACCGGTTCCTTAGCCAGTTCGGACATCTGCCCATAAAAAAAAGCACCTAATGGTGGCTATAATGGTAGACCCTAGGAGAATCGAACTCCTGTTGCCGGGATGAAAACCCGATGTCCTAACCACTAGACGAAGGGTCCATTCACTAATGGTGGATCCGACTGGGATCGAACCAGTGACCTCACGGTTATGAGCCGCGTGCTCTAACCATCTGAGCTACGGATCCAAAAGGATATGGCGTACCTGAAGGGATTTGAACCCCTGGCCCACAGCTTAGAAGGCTGTTGCTCTATCCAACTGAGCTACAGGTACATATAATTATTACTGGTGGGCTATACTGGGGTCGAACCAGTGACACCATGATTAAGAGTCATGTGCTCTACCAGCTGAGCTAATAGCCCATTATTATATCATTATAGTTTACATTAGTATGAATGAATGGTGAGCCATACTGGAATCGAACCAGTGACACCATGATTAAAAGTCATGTGCTCTACCGACTGAGCTAATGGCTCATACTTAATGGAGCGGGAAACGAGGGTCGAACTCGCGACATTCAGCTTGGAAGGCTGACGCTCTACCATCTGAGCTATTCCCGCATATTTTTGGTTGCGGAGATTGGATTTGAACCAATGACCTTTGGGTTATGAGCCCAACGAGCTACCTGACTGCTCTACTCCGCGATACGTCATTGGTGCCTCGGGCCGGACTCGAACCGGCACGGAATAAATTTCCACAGGATTTTAAGTCCTGTGCGTCTACCGATTTCGCCACCAAGGCACTTCTCTATCAGAACAAGATTGATTATACACTAATCCAATTTCTTTGTCAACTACTTTTTTTTTATTTTTTATTTATATATATGTTTTACCTTGTTTTATATGGTGTATAGGTATATTGTCTTATACTTATACATCTTGTACCCTTTCTACCAACCTATCAAAAAAAGATCTCATATTGAGACCTTTTTAAGCTTAATTTTCAAAACTTACATAATCTCCTATGTCTTCTTTTTTTAGTGACTCTTTGGGTATTTCTAATACTTTTGCTTTTATAGTATTATTAAAGTATTTTACAACTAATTCATCACCTTTTTTAATGCTATATGATGGTTTTTGTGCCTTACCGTTAACTAGTACATTATCACTATCACATAATTGTTGTGCTATAGTTCTTCTCTTAATTATTCTTGTTATTTTTAAAAATTTATCTAATCTCATTACTTACTCCAATTATTTAGAACTCTTGATATTGCCATAGTATATGACTTTGTATTTGTTTCTTTTATTACTTTATGTATTTCCTTTAACAATTCTGCTGGTGTTATATTCTTATTAGTTTCTTTTCTTAATCTTGTTAAACCTTCAACAGTCTTTCTTTCTATATCATCATTAGATTCTACTAGGTTATAGTCTTTTTTTATGGCTCTTAAAATTTCTTTTATGTCCCTTGTTAATACTACTGGCTTTATAGGTTCTTCTTTTTTTACTGATATTATATTATCCAAACTTTCTACCTTTGGTTTAGGTTTCGGTTCTTCTTTTTTCACTACTATCATTTTACTTATATCATTATTACGTGGTTTTTCTACCTTTTCTGTATGTTCCAATTTTTTTCTTAATACTACGTTTTTATAAGGATCGTTGGGAGAAATTACCCCTTTAAATCCTGTACATGATGTTATAGACAATATTAATACTAATAATACTAACTTTTTATTCATCTTTTTCACCTTCCAAAACTTCTTTCTTACTTAATTTTAACACATTATTTGTAAAATAGAAATAAAGGAAATCATCTTTTTCTTCGACTTTACTTATTTTATGTTTTTGACAATATATCTTTATTTTAACACTATCTAAAAATGTATTAACAACTTTAGGAATTTTACCAAATCTATCTTCTATTTCATCTTTAATATCGTCAACTTCGCTGATTTTTGTTAATTCAACTATACGCTTATATATCTTTATTCTTTCAGCTTCCTTTATGTATTCATTAGGTATATATCCCTTATCTTTTAGATCCATCTTGACTTCAAAATTATTAAATGTAATTTCACCTTTTTGTCTTTTAATTTCTTCATTTAGTAATTTAATATACAAATCATAACCGAAAGATTCTATAGCACCATGTTGCTTATTTCCAAGAATTTCACCAGCTCCCCGTATATTCATATCCTCCATGGCAATTACATAACCACCTGATGAAATATTTTCAATTTCACTTATACTTTCTTGTTTTTTTAAACCTTTTTGTGTTTGTTTTAATGATTTTAATAGATAGCAATATGCTTGCCTTTTTGATCTACCAACACGTCCTCTTAATTGATAAATTTGCGATAAACCTAGGTTATTAAAACCTTCTATAATTATCGTATTAGCATTTGCTATATCTATCCCATTTTCTATTATTGTTGATGCAACTAAAACTTGAAATTCTCCCTTTTCAAAGGCATCTATTTTCCCCTTTATCTCTTTTGCACTAAGTTGACCGTGTATATATTCTATGCCTATAAAGCTGGGAAGGAGAGTTTTTAAATATTTAACCTTATCTTCCATACCTTTTACATCATTTGAGATATAGAAGACTTGACCATCTCTTTTAATTTCTTCTAATATTACTTTTTTTAATTTTTCTTCATCATTAAAATTTAATATTTCTGTTTTTATTGGTAATTTTTGTAGAGGTGGTGTTGATATTACTGATATATCTCTAATACCTAACAAGGCTAAATTTAGTGTTCTAGGAATAGGTGTAGCAGTCAGTGTTAAAACATCAATATTCGTCTTTTTTTCCTTTATTTTTTCCTTATGTTTAACACCAAACTTTTGTTCTTCATCTATTATTAATAGTCCAAGATTATTGAAAATGACATTATCACCTAAAATTTTATGTGTGCCTATTAAAAGATCTATCTTACCACTAATTAAATCATCTAATACTCCCTTTCTAGTTGAAAGTCTTGAGTATGATGCTATATTTATTGGAAAGCCCTCAAATCGCTTTTTAAACCGTTCATAATGTTGATTAGCTAATATTGTAGTTGGTGCTAATAAAGCAACCTGATAACCACTTTCTATAGCCTTAAAAGCTGCTCTCATAGCTACTTCAGTCTTACCATATCCAACATCTCCGCATATTATTCTATCCATTATTTTATAGCTTTGCATATCTTTTTTTACATCTTCTATTGCTTTTTTTTGATCTTCTGTTTCTAAATATTCAAATTTTTCTTCAAATTGCTTTTGAAATACTGTGTCTTCCATAAAGCAAATACCATTATCTTTTTTTCTCTTAGCTTGAATTCTAATAAGTTCCTTTGCTACTTTTTCAATTTCTTCTTTATACTTCTTGTGCTTTTTCTTAAATCCCTTAGTACCTAATTTATATAGTTCTGGTTCCTTATTTGATATATTTATATACTTTTCTATACGATATAGCTTTTCAACAGGTACATAAAGCTCTCCATCATCAGCATACTGTATTAATAGGTATTCCTTGTCATACATCATTTTAAGCCCCATATACTTACCTATACCGTACTCAACATGAATTACATAATCTCCTTTATTTAATTCTGTTATAGAGCTATATTTCATTTTTTTCTTTAACTCTTTTTTTCTTTTTATTTCTATTTCTGATTGATAGTTTCTATTTTCACTTAATGCTACCTCTATTATTTCTGACTTTTCTTTTAATACCTCATATCTAGCAAGTATTTTTTCTTTATCGTTGTTATCTAAAAGTAACATAGTCTCAAGACTATGTTCTACAAGTTCTAGATTTTCTATGAAAAAACTAGTAGTTTTACCAGTTAATTCTGTTATTAATACCTTATCTCCTCTTAAAATATTAGAATAAATCTGTATTTCTTTTAAATTTTCATAAGATCTTTGTGTATCTATATCAAATATTTTAATCTTCTCTAACTCTACATCAAAAAAATCTAGTCTAATAGGGTTATCCATAGTTGCTGAATATACATCTATTAAAT
The DNA here is from genome assembly GCF_014892235.1 of Sneathia sp. DSM 16631. Classification (NCBI taxonomy): domain Bacteria; kingdom Fusobacteriati; phylum Fusobacteriota; class Fusobacteriia; order Fusobacteriales; family Leptotrichiaceae; genus Sneathia; species Sneathia sp. DSM 16631. The sequence continues at coordinate 43,906 of NZ_JADBHL010000008.1, forward strand.
CGCCTCTTCTTGAATATTGACCCATTTCAGTAATTAAATAGTTTTTTTCATATGCATATTCTTGTAATTTTTCTTCTATTTTATTTAGGTTATAGTCTTTACCTACTTCCAAAGTAAAACTATCGTATTTATCAAAAAATATAGACATCGCTAATGAAAAGTCTATAAATATTATATTCTTCTTTTTTTCATTTAAGAGATTAATTAATCTTACATTAATATCTATTAATTCTTTTTTACTTCCTACATTAGTCTTAAAAAAAGTTACATTATATCCTTTTTTCCCTAATATGTATTCGTAATATTCCATATTTTTCAATGATGTACTAATGTAGATACAAGTATTTTCTATATTTTTAAAAATATCTTCTATCTCTTCTTTAAGTATTTTTTTCATTTCTTTCTCCACCAAAAAGTGTTTCCAATCGTTTTATAATCTTTCTACCTTCTAAGTTTAATACCAAATCATGAGGTGACTTTATATCCATAACAAGATAGTCTTTCAACTCTTTTTCATAATTCTTTCCACTTCTATACTTATCTTGTAGTTTTAAATAAAGTAATCTTAATACCTCATCTCTTGCTAGATCATAAGTTAATTCGTCATATGATAATATATTCAAAAAATATTCTTTTCTTAAATATGGATCATCTAGCATATATTTAATTATATCCTGAACATCTTTTTTTCTCTTTATATTTCTACAAATTATACAGATTTTATCAGGTCCTTTAAAGTAATCTCCACAATTTTCGCATCTTTTTTCCTTATTTTCCTTGCTGTAATATTCTTTTACCAATTTTAGTGCTAAACAAGAAACTAGATATTTCTTTTCATCAATGTCTTGTATATTAGAAAAAATTTTTTCTGCTTCTTTTTTCTTCTCATTTAATACACTTTCAAATTTCTTTTCACTTTTTCTTATTACAACTTTTTCTTCTTTAAATCTTTTAGGATTTACTATTATCTTTATACTCTTAACTTCTTTTGCTTTTTTTTGTATTGCATCTAGATATTCATCTTTAAAAAAACTTAATTCATTTGCATATATTTGATCTTTAGTATATATTATCGCAGTCTCTTTATCTATTACCAAACAAGTTTCGCTTAAAAATTCTTTAGGTACTAAAAAACTCCAAATATCACTACTATTTTCCTTAACAATATCCACTAATGACTTAAATTTCATCCTTTATTTCACCGTCACTTACATACATCTTTTTAGCACATATATCTATATCCTCAGTAGATGTAAAAATACACTGTATATCTTTTTCTTTAAAATATTCCAAAACTATTTTTTTCCTAATTTCATCAAAATATGCTGTTATATCATCTAATAGGACAATAGGTGTCTTTTTTGTGCTGTTTATTATATACTCAATTTGAGCTAATTTTAAAGAAAATATCACTGACTTTTTCTCTCCTTGAGATGCAAACGTCTTAACCTTCTTGTTATCTATTAAAAAACTATACTCGTCTTTTTGTGGTCCATATATACTAAATCCTATGAACAATTCTTTTTCTTTCTTTTCTTCTAATATTTCCTTTAATTTATTGTAATCACAACTGGGTTCATATCTAATAATCAATTCTTTTTTATCAAATAGCTCCTTATACTTTTGATTAATATATTTAGATAAATCAGAAATATATTTTTTTCTAAATTCATATATTCTTTGTGATAAAAAAATATACTTATCATTGTATATTTTAAATATTTCGCTGTCCATCTTTTTTTCTTTTATCAGCTTATTTCTCACCTTTAATACTTTTTGAAAATTTATTAAATCATTTAAATAGAGCTTACTTATCTGAGACATCTCATAATTAAAAAATCTTCTTCTATTCTCAGGTGTATCCATTATTAATGAAATGTCTTCTGGACTAAAAGAAATAGCAAGCAATTTACCAATATATTCCTTGTATTTAACCTTGTTTTTGGAAATATAGAAATCCTTTTTTTCTTTATTTAGCTGTATAGAAAAATTATCAACACTAGTCTTACTAAAAAGTGTTAGAGTTTTTTCACCTTCTTTTATTTGCTCTAACACTTTTCTTGTTCTAAAACTTTTTCCTGTTGATAAAAAATATATTGCTTCTATTACACTAGTCTTACCTTGTGCATTTTTTCCATAAAGAACATTAAAATTCTTAGATAAAGTTATCTTATTAGTTCTAATATTTCTAAAATTATTAAATACAATTTCTTCTATATACATTATTTTACTACTACTTTTTCTCCTCTGAATTCAACTACATCTTCTTTTCTTATCTTCTTACCTCTTCTGGTTTCAACCTCACCATTAACAAAAACTTCGCCATTTTGTATAACTTCTTTAGCTATACCACCTGTATCTGCTAATCCAGAAAATTTTAATAGTTGATCTAATTTTATATATTCAGTATCTATTTTAACTTCCATATTATTCACATATCCTTTTTGTAATTTCTTTTACATCATTTGCAATATTATCATCTTTAGCTATCTTAGAAGCTATTTTTTCTACAGCGTTATACACAGTAGCGTGGTCTTTATTAAAAATTTTACCAGTTTCATGTAAACTAATTTCTAATTTTTCTCTCATAATATACATTGCAATTTGTCTTGGTATTAATATTTCACTCTTTCTTTTTTCAGACTTCATTTCTTCTTCAGACACATTAAAATACTGTGCAACTGCTTGCGTTATTTTCTCAGCTGTTATAGAGGCTCTAAGTTTTTCTGCTTGTTCTCCTATAACGCTTTTAGCAAGATCTATTGTAATATTTTTCTTTAATAATAGGGCTTTGGCTGAAATAGATTTTAATATACCTTGCATTTCCCTTACGTTTTTTGTAACGTTATCTGCAATATATTCTAGTATAGTATTATCCATGTGCATATTATTTGTTTCGCATAAAGTTTGTAGTATTGCAACTCTTGTTGAATAATCTGGTTTTTTTATCTCAGCATTAAGACCTGATAAAAATCTTGACTTTAATCTTTCTGATAAACCTTTTATCTTTTTAGGATTTCTATCGCTTATAAATATTAGTTGTTTGTCTTTTATTAAAAGAGAATTTAATGTGTTGAAAAATTCTTCTTCCACACTACCGTCTCCTTTACCAAATACCTTTTCAAAGAATTGAATATCATCTATTATTATCATATCTAAACTTCTGTACTTTTGTCTAAAATTCTCAGCTGTATCTATATTATTTTTCAAATTACCCTTTCTTATTGCACAAAGGTACTCATTATTGAATTCTTCAGCTGTTAAGTATCTAACTTTTTTATTAAAATCTTTTTTTATCAACTCATTACCTGCAGCTTGTGCTAAATGGGTCTTACCTAAACCTGAATCACCATAAATTAATAGCGGATTATATGGAGGTGTTCTTTTATCAAGTAATGCTTCTATAGTTGCCATACAACATTGATAAGGATATTCACTATTTTGACCTACAACAAAACTATCAAAAGTAAACTTTGGACTAAGACCTGTTTCTAGAACTTCTTCTTTATCAGTTTCATTTTCATTACTTTCTGTAACTTCAAATTCTAACATATCTGTTGAAATTTCTTTTTTTATTACAACTTCAACTGCGTATCCTTTAAGTTTTAAAACTTGATTTATTGCATCTTGTATTTTTTCTTTCATTTTCTTTAATTCATCAACTACATAATTACTTGATGAGTGTAAGTAGCAAAATCCATCTCTAATATCATAAATATCTACTTGATTCAATAGATGCTGATGTTCTATTCCATTAGAATTTAAAAACACCATTTTTGCTAAATTCCATGTAACCGTTAATTCTTCTTGTGTCATAAATTTTCCCTCTTTTTTTTGTTACCTCAAATATACCATATGATTTTAAATTTATCAAACGACAAAGTTTTCAACTTTTCAACAGAGTTTCCAACAAAAAACCATAGTAAAATCAATGCAAAAAAAAGTTTTCAACAGATTTTAGAGTTTTCAACAATAGCCACAACCCCTTTATTTTCAATACTTAAAAAGAAAAAATCAACAAAAAAATTTTTTTTCAAACAGCAAAAAGTTTTCAACAAGTTATCAAAAGCATATCAACACGTTTTCAACAAAAAAATCAAACTCAAACCCTTTAATTTCAGATATATCAACAAATTAACAGTGCATAATAATAATAATATTTAAAATAAGGAATAATATATATATGAAAAAGCTAAATTTTTTTTTAAGTCTACAATAAATATACCTTGACATTTCTCGTTTTTTTTATTATCATATATTGTACTAAACTAACTTTAAAGAAAGGAACAAATATGAAAAGAACATTTCAACCTAATAATAGAAAAAGAAAAAAAGATCATGGCTTCAGATTAAGAATGAAGACTAAATCAGGTCGTAACGTATTAAAAAGAAGAAGAAATAAAGGTAGAGCTAAATTATCTGCTTAGTAAAATCGGTGGCCTATAATTCACCGATTTTTTTAAAAATTTAAGGAATAATAATGGAAACAATAAAAAAATCAGAAGTGTTTTCTGTAATTTACAATAAAGGAGAAAAAATACATACAAAATACACATTGATATTCAAATATACCTATACACCAACATTTGGTTTTGTTGCTAGTAAAAAAATTGGTAATGCAGTTGTTAGAAATAGGCTAAAAAGAATATTTAGAGAAGTTGTACGTTTGAATATGAATAAGTTTTCTCCTTATTGTGCGTATGTTATAGTGGCAAAAAAAACTTGTAGCCAAGATTTTGAAACACTAAAATATGAAAAGATTGAAAAAGATATTCTTTTAGGACTCAAAAGACATGAAAAAAATTTTAATAAAGATAATAAGAATATATCAAAAAGTCACAAAAAGCAATAGAAGAGTCTGTAGATTTTATCCGACTTGTTCTACATATGCGATACAAGCATTAGAAAAATATGGTATAATAAAGGGGACAGTATTAACAATTTTTAGGATATTAAGATGTAACCCTTTATTTAAAGGTGGATACGATCCATTAAATTAACGGAGGAATAATGAAAGGTATAATAGCATTAGCTCTTTTTAGAGTAAAATTTTTAGAAACAATTGCAGTAGAGATACTTAAATTTTTTAATTCATTAGTTGGAAATTATGGAGTAGCAATAATACTAACAACGCTTTTAATAAAACTAATTCTTTTCCCACTATCATTGAAACAAGAAAAATCAATGCAAAAAATGAAAGAATTACAACCAGAAATAGAAGCAATACAAAAGAAATATAAAGATGACAAGGCAAAATTAAATGAAGAAACAGCAAAATTATACAAAGAAAAAAATGTAAATCCTTTTTCAGGATGTTTACCATTAATAATACAATTACCTATTTTCGTTGCCCTATATTATGCATTTATGAGTAATGAAATACCACAAACAGCAACATTCTTATGGTTCAACCTAAAAAGACCAGATGCAATCTATACTATAGGTAAATTTTCATTAAACATTTTACCTATAATCAGTGCATTATTAATGATAATTCAACAAAAATTAATGACTCCACAATCAGGTGAAGGGGAAAATAGCGTAATGCAATCAACAATGCTATTAATGCCAGTTATGATGTTATTCATATTCTATAAATTCCCTTCAGGATTAAACTTATACTACGTAGTCAATACAGCTATATCTATATTAATTCAAATTTATGTCGTAAAGAAGGCGAGAAAATGAACAAGATAATTTTACAAGCTAAAAACAAAAAAGAGCTTGAAGATTTGATTAAAGTAAATATTTCATTACAAGATGATGAAACATATGTAATCAAAGAAATTAAAAAACCTATAGATTTTCTTTTCTTAAAAATTAAAGGAAAATACGAAATAACTATACTAAAAAAAGATGAACTAGATAGAATAGAAAAAATAGATGAAGAAATTGAAGAAGAAGTTAAAGAAGAAGAGTTACCTGTATCTGAAAAGTTAACTAGTCTATTTACAAAATTTGTAAAAAATGCAGAATTAGATGTTCAAATTGAAAGTATAAGGGTCGAAAAGAATGTTGTAGTATTAAATATTACAGGTAAAGATGTTAGATACCTAATAGGTGAAAAAGGGATAGCTTTAAATGCGACTGAATGCTTACTAAATTCAATAAAAGAATTTAGGGGTTATAGAATACAAATAGATTCAAATAATTATAAAGAAAAAAGAGAAGAAACATTAAGAAATATAGCTAGAAAGAAAGCTGAAAAGGTTTTAAAAACAAAGAGTAATTGCAAATTAAGTCCTATGTCAGCAAGAGAAAGAAAAATAATACATGAAGAAATTTCTAATTATGAAAATTTAAAGACTGAAAGTTACGGAGAAGAACCTAAGAGATTTCTAGTTATTAAATACAGAGAAGAAAAAGAGGATTAATATGTTGTTTGATACAATAGCAGCTGTTGCTACAGCTAAAGGTGATGGTGGAGTTGCTATAATCAGAATATCTGGTGATAAATCATTCGAAATATTAGATAAAATATTTACACCGATAAATAATACAAAAATAGGGTACTATAGACTTAAATATGGTAATTTACATGATGGAGATAAGATAATAGATGAAGTAATGGCTGTTAGAATGAAAGCTCCACGATCATATACATGTGAAAATGTAGTTGAGATAAATTGCCATGGTGGACAATTAATGACAAATAGAGTCTTGCAATTGGTATTAAAAAATGGTGCTAGAATGGCACAACGTGGTGAATTTACAAAAAGAGCTTTTATGAATGGAAGAATAGATTTATCACAAGCAGAAGCTGTTATAGATATAATAAACGGGAATTCTGAAAAAGCCTTAGATGTATCTTTAAATCAATTAAGAGGAGATTTAAAAGATATGGTTAAAGACTTTAAAAAGACTCTTCTTGATATTGCAGCACACGTTAATGTGGTGCTAGATTATCCTGAAGAAGGTATAGAAGATCCAATACCACAAGAATTACTAGACGATTTAAAAAAAGTACATGAAAAAGCTACAAGACTTATAGAAAGTTATGATAAGGGTAAAGTCCTAAAAGACGGTATAAAGACCGTTATAGTAGGTAAGCCTAATGTAGGTAAGTCAACTCTCTTAAACGCTCTTCTACGCGAAGATAGGGCTATTGTAACGGAAGTTGCAGGTACTACTAGAGATACCATTGAAGAGAAAATTATGATCAAAGGAATTCCTTTAATCTTAGTTGACACTGCGGGTATAAGAAAAACAGATGATATAGTAGAAAGTATTGGTGTTCAAAAATCAAGAGATTTAATCTCTAAGTCAGATTTGGTATTAATGCTTTTAGATATTACAAAAGACATTAGTGAAGACGATAAAGAGATCATAGACTACATAAAGAAAAATAATAAAAAGGTAATATATATATTAAATAAAAATGATAAGCCTGGTGCAAAAGACTTTAGCTACTTAGGTAATACGGTGTCTATTTCAGCTATGAAAAATATTGGTATAGATGAAATGGAAGAATATATATATAGATATATTGCAGGTAATAAGGTTGATAATACAGGGCAAGAATGTATATTAAATAACGTAAGACATAAAGCAGCATTAGAAAAAACAAAACAGGCTATAGAAAATATGTTTTTAACAATAGATAATGAAATGCCTTTAGATCTAATATCAGTAGATTTAAAAGAAGCATTGGATTCTTTATCAGAAATAACAGGAGAAATAACATCAGAAGATATATTAGATCATATATTTAAAAGCTTCTGTGTTGGGAAATAAAAAAGTTGGTATTAAATACCAACTTTTTTTAGTAGGGAACGAATTCCCTTAGTTATTATTTCGAAGAATGTATATGATCTAACTAGTTTATCCTTAGATATATATTTACTTATAGTTCTTAATACCAACTTATTATCTCTTGTAGAAAAAGATAAATTGTGACCATCTTTTAAAAATATTGCAAAACGGCTAATAATTTTTCCTTTGAACATAACGCTTGCTGCAATATAGTTAATTTGTGTCCAAGGTATTTGAATATAGTCATTTGTATTCTTTTCGTTATAATACTCAAAAGCTTTATCACCTATCAAAACATCTCCGTAACTAGTAATTCTAAAAAACGAAGTTGCTTTAATACTTAAATCCACTTTTGTATTCATTGATTTAACCATTACATTAATCCTATTACCCTAGCAACAATACCTACTACGAATAAAGCAATAATTATTGTTATAGGTGAAACTTTCTTCTTTAATAATTTACAACATAGTAATGTTAGTAATAAAGCAGCAAGCCCTGGTATTAATTGATCTAAGTTTTGTTGTAAAGTAGTTACTTTTACAGCATCAAGACCATTAGCACCTAATGCACTATATTGAGCAAGTGCACTTTTTATTCCTTCTGCTCCTTGAGGAAGTTTATCCCATTCAATGTATGCTCCTTGAGATTGAGTAACTTTTGAAACGATAGGAGCAAATGATATACTAACCCATCTTTGAACCAATGCACCGATAATGAACATACCAAGTATTGAAGCACCAGTTGTAATCTTATTTAATAATCCACCAGATAAGTCTTGTGTAATCTTAGTTCCAACCTTGTAACCAAATTCTTGTGTATACCACATAAATGCAAAACGAATAACGTTCCAAACTACGAAGAATAGTAATGGTCCCATAATACTTCCACTAAGTGCAAGTGAAGCACCTAATGCACCAAGTATAGGTCTTGCTGTGAACCAGAATACTGGGTCTCCAACACCTGCAAGAGGTCCCATCATACCAACCTTAACACCTTGTATAGTAGCATCATCAATTTTAGCACCATTTGCTTTTTCTTCTTCTAATGATAATGTAACTCCCATAACTGGTGATGAAACGTAAGGGTGAGTGTTATAGAATTCTAAGTGTCTTTTTAGAGCTTTTATTCTATCTTCTTTATTTGAATATAGAGCTTTAATTGCTGGAATAATTGAGAATGCCCAACCACCATTTTGCATACGTTCGTAATTCCATGAACCTTGAAGGTATTGGTGACGTAATGCAACTTTAAAACGTATATTTTTTGTTAATTTAATCTTTTTGTCCATAATTTACCTCCTTCAAGTATCAATAATCGTTTAAGATATCACCAAGTGGGTCACCAGATACGTTACCATTATTAGATGAACCAGCTGATTCTTTTAATCCTAAATAAACTAATGCCAAGCTAACTCCTATAGCACCAAGAGCTATTAATGTTAATGAATTGATTGCTGCAAACACGAAACCTAAAACAAAGAAAGGCCAAACTTCTTTTGTTGCCATCATGTTTATAACCATTGCGTACCCAACGGCTGCAACCATTCCACCACCAACTGCCATACCACCTGCAAGCCATGAAGGCATAGCTTGTAATGCACTTTGAACAGCATTTGATGGAATGAAACATAAGATAGCAGCAGGTATTGCAATACGAACACCTTGCATTAAAATAGCAACTATGTGCCAGAATTCTACACCAGCAATATTACCTTTTTCTGCAGCATTATCCATTAAGTGTACTAAAGGTATAGCTATAGTACGACATATCATTGTTAAGAATAATCCAGCAACTGATAAAGGTATTGCTAATGTTATAGCTGTATTTATCGCAGTTGTAGTATCAGTAGCATTTGTTTCAAGTGCTAATACCATAATAATACCAGATGCAACAGAAGCAAGTGCAGCATCTGGAGCTACAGCTGCCCCTATATTAGCCCATCCAAGAGCTATCATTTGAAGTGAACCACCTAATATGATCCCTTCTTTTAAATGCCCTGTTACTAAACCTATTAGAGTACATGCAACTACAGGTTGATGGAATTGGAATTGGTCTAAAATTCCTTCCATACCAGCAAGTAGGGCTACTATAATAATTAACACAATTGTTAATCCGCTCATATTTCCTCCTAGTTTTTATTCTTTAATTCATTTTCAGCTTTTTCTAAAATATGTTCAATATTTTCAGGACTATCACTTGGAACTTTTCTTACATCCATTTTAACACCTAAGTCCATAAGTTTTCTAAGTGAAGAAATATCTTCATTATCCATAGATAAAACTTTTGTAACGAAAACTTTTCCGTTAGCGTGTGCAATAGAACCAACGTTTAGAGTGTCAAATTTAACACCCATATTGTATGCTTCTAGAGCATCAGATGGTTTTTCAAATAATAGTAAAGCCTTTGTATTACCAAAACGAGTATCTTTTGCAACCTCAGCCATCTTTTTAACAGGCACAACATGTGCTTTAACCCCTGGAGGTGCAACTTGTTCTATCATACTCTTTCTTAAAGTATCTTTTGAAACTGTATCAGAAACTACGATAATTCTATTTGGTTTTGTTTCTTTAACCCAACCAGTAGCGACTTGACCATGTAATAATCTTGTATCTACACGTGCAAGTACATATTTAATCTTACCATCTCCTATAACAGTTCCATAAGGTATTTTACCTTTAGGTTCATCAGTAGCAGAAGACGTAGTTTTTTCACTCTTCTTTTCTAATTCTTCAGGGTAAACCTTAATTTCTTCACGAGAAGTAGCTAATACGCTAGATGCAATTTCATGAGCAGAAGAATCGTCTAAACGTGCACTTAATACCTCTATTAGCATAGGTAAGTTAAGTCCAGATATCATTGCCCATTTATCTTTGTGCTCAGCCATTAATAATGCTGATTGATTGAATGGAGTACCTGACCATAGATCAACCAAGAATAATATTTCATCACAATTATTAAATGAATTGATAGCTGTAACAATTTTGTTCTTAATATCTTCAGGTCCTTCACCAGGTAGGAAAGTACAAGCCGCAACATTGTCTTGTTCACCAAAAACCATGTTTGCAGATTGAAGAATTCCTTTAGCGAACTCACCATGAGTTGCTAGAATAATTCCAACCATACATCCACATCCTTTCTAATAAAATATGTTACCAAAATGTAACTTAATCAATAAATTATATAATGAAAAAAGCAAAATGCAAACGATTACAATAAAAAAAACATATATAATGGATTAGTCTATTGCCTTGAATATTTGATTTTTCTAAGGATAATGCTTGTTATATAATTAAAATTTTTTATCTTGACTAGTGTTGTATAATATATTGATATTTTATGTAGTGGTGTTTTATGGTATTATCAATAACTAAATCAAAAAATTCTGCTAACTTTTACGTAAGAAAATCAGTTAGAAAAGGAAAGAAAAAGAAAAAATAAGGAGATTTATAGCAGTCTTTCTGAAGGTAAATTAATAGGTCTTAATGAAAGAAGGATTTGTAATATAGGGTACATTTTTTGAAAAAGATTTTTAAAACAATAGAAGATAGAGAATCTCATTATTTAGTTTGCCTATTAGCAGTATTGGTTTATAGGGTATTGGAAAAGAAGTTAGATAATGAGTATAAGTATAAGGAATTATCAAATACATTAAAAGGTATGAAATTACAAATTCAAAAAGAAAAAGTTACAAACTTACCTAATTATATTAGAACAAAATTAACTGATGCTTTACATGAAAAATTTAATTTTAGAACTGATTATGAAATATTAGAATATTCATACTTAAAAGGACTATTCACATTTTAGTGAGTAGTCTTTTTTTTGAATTTATTATACTACAAGGTATTTAAATAAATGAGGAAAGAAAAAAATAAAAAAAAGATATTGACAAAGGTGCTTAAATTTGGTAATATAGTGATTGTCAATAAAGACAAGGACAATGGAAGAAAAAAATAGCAAACAAGATGTTAAGAA
>NZ_JADBHL010000009.1:0-51927 GCF_014892235.1 Sneathia sp. DSM 16631
CCAATCGCAATGGAACCAGGATTAAGATTTGCGATAAGAGAAGGTGGAAGAACAGTAGCTTCTGGAGTTGTTGCAAAGATAGATAAATAAGATACATTTAATAATGAAAACAAGTAGTGAGGGGGTTTTCCCCCTTTACTACACTCAAAGTAGGGAGGAAAAATTTTGGAAAATAAATTAAGAATACATCTTCAATCTTATGATCACAAATTGTTAGATCAATCTTCAAAGAAAATTGCTGATGTTGTTGCAAAAGCAGGATCTGAATTAGTTGGACCTATGCCTTTACCAACAAAGATAAAAAAATATACAGTATTAAGATCAGTACACGTAAACAAAGATTCAAGAGAACAATTTGAAATGAGAATACACAGAAGATTTATAGAAGTTAAAAATTCAAATCAACAATTGATGACAGCTTTAAGTAGTTTAAGTTTACCATCAGGTGTTGGAATAGAAATAAAGTAAGATATGTGTTAAAAGACACTTTGATACAAGTTGGATAGCCAACCAATATATTAAGGAGGATAATAAATGATATTAGGTAAAAAAATTGGTATGACACAAGTATTTGAAGACAAAAAATTAGTGCCAGTAACTGTAATAGAAGTAGCATCAAATTTTGTTGTTCAAATAAAGAAGGAAGAAAAAGAAGGATATAATGCAATTGCATTAGGATTCGAAGACAAAAGAGAAAAATTAGTAAATAAACCTGAAATGGGAGTTTTCAAAAAAGCAGGAATTACTCCAAAGAGATTCGTTAAGGAATTTCATGTTGCTTCAGTAGAAGGATATGAATTAGGTCAAGAATTGACAGCACAAACTTTATTAGAAGGTGTTGAATTCGTTGATATTCAAGGTGTATCTAAAGGTAAAGGTACTGCAGGTGTTATGAAGAGACATAACTTCGGTGGTAACAGAGCTACACACGGGGTTTCAAGAAACCATAGACTTGGAGGATCAAATGCAGGGGGTGCAGCATCTAATAGTAATGTACCTAAAGGTAAGAGAATGGCTGGAAGATTAGGAAATGAAAATGTAACAGTTCAAAATCTAAAGGTTGTAAACTTTGATAGCGAAAATGGTGTACTATTAGTTAAAGGTGCAGTTCCAGGAGCAAAGAATGGATACCTTGTAATTAAAAAGGCAATTAAAAAATAACGAAAGGAGTAAATGATGGCAGTTTTAAATGTATATAAATTAGATGGTTCTCAAAATGGAACTATTGAAATTAAAGATGAAATATTTAGTATAACACCTAATGTTAGTGTTATGCATGAAGTATTAACAGCTGAACTTGCAGAAGACAGACAAGGTAGTGCAAGTACAAAAAATAGAGCAGCTGTGTCAGGTGGTGGAAAGAAACCATTCAGACAAAAAGGAACTGGTAGAGCAAGACAAGGTTCTACAAGAGCTCCACACATGGTAGGCGGAGGTGTAGTTCACGGGCCAAAACCAAGATCATTTGAAAAGAAGATTAATAAAAAAGTTAGAAAGTTAGCTTTAAAATCAGCATTAGCTACAAGATTCCAAGCTGGAAATATTGTTGTTATTGATGAATATAGCTTAGAAGTACCAAAAACAAAGAGCTTTGTTGAATTTTCTAAAGCATTAGATATGGTTTCAAACAAGAAGTTGTTTGTTATAAACGACTTAGTAGAAGATAAGGACTATAACTTATTCTTATCAGTAAGAAATATTAAAGATACACAAATTTTATTACCAAATGAAATAAGTGTATATTGGTTATTAAAGAGTGAAAAATTAGTAATTACTAAGGAAGCACTTTTAAGCCTTGAGGAGGTGTTAGCATAATATGAATATATATGATATTATCAAAAAACCAATATTAAATACAGAAAAAGCTAGAGATTTAATGAATACTAATGAATATGTATTTGTTGTAGACAAAAAAGCTAACAAACTTCAAATAAAAGAAGCAGTAGAAAAATTATTTAAAGTAAAGGTATTATCAGTAAATACTTTAAATACAAAGCCTATAAAAGCTAGATCAAGAATGACAGTTTACACAATTTCTGGTTACAAAAAAGCTATTGTTAAATTAGCAGATGGTGAAAAAATTTCTGCTTATGAAATGTAAGAAAAAGCTAGTAATATAAAAATATTTATGATATAATAACAAGGTAAGGCAAAATTTTTTTTGCCTTGCACTGTTAAAAGACACACGAGACAGTGTGTGTTAAAAATTATAGGTTTAATAAACAAATTGGAAGGAGAAAAAATATGCCTATTAGAAAATTAAAACCGGTTACCAGTGGGACTCGGCATATGTCTATATTGGTTAATACCGAACTTGATAAGGTTAGACCTGAAAAAACTTTAGTAGAACCATTAAATTCTTCATACGGAATTGATAATTATGGTCATAGAACAGGAAGAAACAGACACAAAGGACACAAGAGATTATACAGAGTAATTGATTGGAAGAGAAATAAATTAGGAATTCCTGCTAAAGTAGCTACTATTGAATACGATCCAAACAGAACAGCTAATATAGCTTTATTACACTATGTTGATGGTGAAAAGAGATATATTTTAGCACCAAATGGATTAAAAAAAGGAGATATGGTTTTAGCTGGTGAATCAGCAGATATTAAACCAGGAAATGCAATGAAAATCAAACAACTACCTATAGGTACACAAATTCATAATATTGAATTAATACCAGGTAGAGGTGGACAAATAGCAAGATCTGCTGGAACATCTGCAAGATTAATAGCAAAAGAAGGAATATATTGCCATATTGAATTACCTTCAGGAGAATTAAGATTAATTCACGGTGAATGTATGGCAACAATAGGAGAAGTTGGTAATTCAGAACACTCACTAGTTTCATTAGGAAAAGCTGGTAGAAATAGACACTTAGGAAGAAAACCTCACGTAAGAGGATCAGTAATGAACCCTGTGGATCACCCACACGGAGGAGGAGAAGGTAAATCTCCAGTTGGTAGAAAATCACCAGTTACACCTTGGGGTAAACCTGCTCTTGGTAAAAAGACTAGAGGTAAGAAGAATAGTGACAAGTTTATCGTAAGAGGAAGAAAAAAATAAGTAGGATAATGAAATAAAGGAGGAAAAATGGCTCGTTCATTAAAAAAAGGACCTTTTGTAGATAGCTATTTACTAGAAAAGGTTAGCAAAATGGGAGAAAAGAAACAAGTTATTAAAACATGGTCTAGAAGATCAACAATATTCCCTGAATTTATTGGACATACTTTTGCAGTATATAATGGAAAGAAACACATACCTGTATATGTTACAGATGAAATGATAGGGCACAAATTAGGAGAATTTGCACCTACTAGAACTTTCTATGGACATGGAAAAGATAAAAAAGATATTAAGAAGAAATAAATAGTAAGCTAGCTATTTAGCTAGCTTAAAACTAATTTTGAAAGGAGTAATATATGTCAGCATATGCTAAATTACGTTACCAAAGACTAAGCCCACAAAAGGCAAGATTAGTTGCAGATATAGTAAGAGGAAAAGATGCATTATTAGCATTAAATATTTTAAAATTTACTAATAAAAAAGCTGCTCCACTAATTGAAAAAACATTAAAATCAGCAATTGCTAATGCAGAACATAATTTTGGAATGAATCCAGATAAACTATATATATCTAAAATATCAATTGATAAGGGACCAGTTCTTAAGAGAATGAATCCTAGAGCAATGGGAAGAGCAGATATTATAAGAAAGCCATTAGCACATATAACTGTAGAAGTTGAAGAAAGATAAGATATAGGAGGTAAATCTGTGGGACAAAAAGTAGATCCTAGAGGACTAAGAATTGGAATTATCAAAACATGGAATTCTAAATGGTTTGCACAAGGAAATGATTACTTAAATAATTTTCATGAAGATTTAAAGATTAAAGAATACATAAAGAAAAATTATTACCATGCAGGTATTTCAAAAATATTTATAGAAAGAAATTCTTTAACAGAATTAACTGTAATTATTGAAACTGCAAAAGCTGGAATTCTAATCGGAAGAAAAGGACAAGAAATAGAAGCTTTAAAAGCTAAATTAGAAAAATTAACTGGTAAGAAAGTTAATACAAAAGCATTAGAAATAAAGAACCCTAATAAGGATGCTCAATTAGTTGCAGAATCAATCGCAACTTCAATTGAAAAGCGTGTTGCATACAAACGTGCTGTACAACAAGCAATGCAAAGAGCTGAAAAATCAGGAGTTAAAGGAATAAAAGTTAAGGTATCTGGTAGATTAAATGGTGCTGAAATAGCAAGAAGTGAATGGACATTATCAGGAAGAGTACCTTTACATACTTTAAGAGCTGATATTGACTATGCAACAGCAACAGCAAATACAACTTACGGAGCTTTAGGTATCAAAGTATGGATATTTAATGGTGAAGTACTTCCAACAACAAAGGAAGGAGGAAACGAATAATGTTAATACCAAAGAGAACAAAATATAGAAAGCAATTTAGAGGAAAAATTGGAGGAATAGCAACTAAAGGTAATACAGTTGCATTCGGAGAATTTGGACTAGCTGCAAAAGAATTTGGATGGATAACATCAAGACAAATAGAAGCATGTCGTATTGCAATAAACAGAACATTCAAAAGAGAAGGTAAAATTTGGATAAGAATATTCCCTGACAAACCTTATACTAAGAGACCAGAAGGAACAAGAATGGGTAAAGGTAAAGGTAACACTGAAGGATGGGTTGCAGTAGTTAAAACTGGTAAGATCCTATTTGAAGTTGGAGGAGTTAAAGAAGAAACAGCAAAAGAAGCTTTAAGAAAAGCAGGACATAAATTACCTATAAAAGTTAAGTTCGTTAGAAAAGAAGTAGGTGGTGAAAACTAATGACAGCTAAAGAAATAAGAGAATTATCTAGTGAAGAACTATCTTCAAAAGTTAAAGAATTAAAGCTTGAATTATTTAATTTAAAGCTGCAAAAAACATTAGGACAATTGCAAGATACAGCTAAAATAAGAACAGTTAAGAGAGATATTGCAAAGATTAAAACTATCTTAACTGAAAAGAAATAGGAGGTTAGTTGTGGAAAGAAACGAAAGAAAAGTTAGAGAAGGTGTAGTTGTTTCTGATAAAATGGATAAAACTGTTGTTGTAGTAGAAGAAACAATGAAACTACATAAACTATATAAAAAGAGAGTAAAATTTTCAAAAAGATATAAAGCACATGATGAAAACAATGAGTGCAAAGTTGGAGATAAAGTAAGAATTATGGAAACTAAACCTTTAAGTAAGGATAAACATTGGAGAGTAGTTGAAATAATTGAAAAAGCTAAGTAGTAATTGAGAGGAGGAACTGTAGTGGTTCAACAACAAACAATACTAAACGTTGCAGATAATACTGGTGCTAAGAAAATTATGGTTATTAGAGTTCTAGGTGGATCTAAGAGAAGATTCGGAAGAATTGGTGATATAGTAGTTGCATCAGTTAAAGAAGCTATCCCTAACGGAAGTGTAAAAAAAGGTGATGTAGTTAAAGCTGTTATCGTTAGAACAAGAAAAGAAATTAGAAGACAAGATGGTTCATATATAAAATTTGATGACAATGCAGGTGTAATATTAACATCAACATTAGAAATCAAGGGAACAAGAATTTTTGGACCAGTAGCAAGAGAACTAAGAGCTAAAAACTTTATGAAAATAGTTTCATTAGCTCCAGAAGTACTTTAAGAAGGAGGATTAGGACGTGATCAAAACTAAAATAAAATCTGTTCCTAATAAATTACACGTTAAAACAGGAGATACTGTTGTTGTAATAAGTGGAAGATCAAATAAAGAAAAAAGAAGCGATAAATCCGAACAAATGGGAGATAAAGGTAAAGTTGGTAAAGTTTTAAAAGTTTTCCCTAAAACTGGTAAGATTATAGTTGAAGGTGTTAATATTAAAAAGAAACATTTAAAACCTACTCAAATGAACACACAAGGTCAAATTGTCGAAAGAGAAATGCCAATATTCTCATCAAAAGTTATGTTATGGGATGATAGTGCTAAAAAAGGTACTAGAGTAAAACATAAAGTTGTAGACGGAAAGAAAGTAAGAATTTCAGTAGTATCAGGAAAAGAAATATAGGAAGGAGGACACCAGATGGCAGACAAATATATTCCAAGATTACAAAAGAAGTATAATGAAGAAATTGTAGATACATTAGTTAAAGAATTAGAAATAAAAAATATGATGCAAGTTCCAAAGCTAGAAAAAATAGTAGTAAACATGGGAATTGGTGAAGCTGTTAACAATAGTAAGCTTATTGATTCAGCATTGAAAGAATTAGCACAAATAACTGGACAACAACCTTTACCAAGAGCTGCAAGAAAATCAGAAGCAGGATTCAAATTAAGACAAGGACAAAAAATTGGAGTTAGTGTTACTTTAAGAAAAGAAAAGATGTATGAATTCCTAGATAGATTAATCAGCATAGCTCTACCAAGAGTTAGAGACTTTGAAGGTGTTTCTTCAAAAGCATTTGATGGAAGAGGAAATTACACTTTAGGAATTAAAGAACAAATCGTTTTCCCTGAAATTGAAATCGATAAAGTAGATAAAGTTTTAGGATTAGGAATTACAATAGTAACATCAGCAAAAAATGATGAAGAAGGAAGAGCATTACTAAGAGCATTTGGTATGCCATTTGTAAAGTAGGAGGTGCAATAAATGGCTAAAGTAGCAATGGTTGAAAAGAACTTAAGAAGAGCTAGAACTGTTGATAAATATGCAAAGAAAAGAGCAGAATTAAAAGAAAGAATTAAAAAAGGTGACAGAGAAGCAGTACTTGAGTTACAAAAATTACCTAGAAACGCTTCACCAACAAGATTAAGAAATAGATGTAAGATAAACGGAAGACCAAGAGGATATATGAGAGAATTTGGAATTTCAAGAGTTATGTTTAGAAAGCTTGCTGGAGAAGGTTCAATACCTGGAATTACAAAATCAAGCTGGTAATATTCAATAAAGGAGGATAAAATGAATTTAACAGATCCTATTGCAGATATGCTTACAAGAATAAGAAACGCAAATGCTGCTAAACACGCAACAGTTGCAGTACCTTTTTCAAGAATTAAAGAAAGCATCGCAAATATATTAAAAAATGAAGGATATATAGTAGATTACGAAATCAAAGAAGAAGGAACTAAAAAAGATATAGTAGTTACTTTAAAATTCGTTGATGGAGAAGAAGTTGTTAAAGGGTTAAGAAGAATTTCTAAACCAGGAAGAAGAGTATATAGTTCAGTTGATAACTTACCAAAAGTATTAGGTGGGTTAGGTATAGCTATAGTATCAACACCAAAAGGTGTATTAACTGATAAAGAATGCAGAAAGCACAGTGTTGGAGGAGAAGTTCTTTGTTACGTATGGTAATAAAGACCAACATTGCGGAAATTAACGCTAAGGAGGAAATATGTCAAGAGTAGGAAACAAGCCTATTATACTGCCTAAAGGTGTTGAAGTTAAAAGAGAAGGTAACTTATTCACTGTAAAAGGGCCAAAAGGAACATTAACAAGAGAATTTTCAGATGTAATTAAAATTAATGTATTAGAAAATGAAATTACATTCGAAAGACCTAATGATGAACCAAAAGTAAGAGCATTACACGGAACAACTAGAGCAAATTTACATAATATGGTTGTAGGAGTAAGCGAAGGATTTACAAAGAAACTAGAATTAATTGGGGTTGGATACAGAGTACAAGCTAGTGGTAAAGGATTAACATTAGCATTAGGATATTCACATCCAGTTGAAATAGCTCCAGTTGAAGGAATACATTTTGTTGTTGAAGGAAATACTAAGATAACTGTTGAAGGTATTGACAGACAATTAGTAGGTCAAATAGCAGCAAATATTAGAGCAAAGAGACCGCCTGAACCATATAAAGGAAAAGGTGTTAAGTACGTTGATGAAATAATCAAGAGAAAAGAAGGTAAGAAAGGATAGGAGGTAGCTTTACTATGTATAAGAGAATAGATAGAAAAAGTTTAAGAGCAAAAAAACACAAAAGCATAAGAAATAAAGTTAGTGGAACAGCCGAAAGACCTAGACTTTCAGTGTACAGAAGTTTAAATAACATTTTTGCTCAAATAATAGATGATGTTAAAGGAGTTACTTTAGTATCTGCGTCAACAGTTGAAAAAGAAGGAAAAGTAGAAAAAGGTTCAAATGTTGAAGCTGCAAAAATTATAGGAGAAAGAATTGCTAAAAAAGCAATTGAAAAAGGAATTAAAAGTGTAGTATTTGATAGAAGTGGATATGTCTACACAGGAAGAGTTAAGGCTTTTGCAGATGCCGCAAGAGAAGCAGGACTTGAATTCTAAAGGATAAGGAGGATTTATTTTGGCAAAAGAAGTTAAGACTAATGAATACAAAGAAAGTCTTTTAAGAATAAGCAGAGTTTCAAAAACTGTTAAAGGAGGAAGAAGAATTTCATTCTCAGTATTAGCAGCAGTTGGAGACGGACAAGGTAAAGTTGGTATAGGATTAGGAAAAGCTAATGGTGTACCTGATGCTATAAAAAAAGCTATAGCTTCTGCAAAGAAAAACATGATAAAAGTATCATTAAAAGGTGGAACTATACCTCATGATCAAATTGGTAAATTTAATTCTACTTCTGTATTATTAAAACCAGCAACTCAAGGTACTGGGGTTATAGCAGGTTCAGCAACAAGAGAACTTCTTGAATTAGTTGGTGTAACTGATGTTCTAACTAAGATTAGAGGAGCTAGAAACAAAGATAATATAGCAAGAGCAACTTTAAATGGTTTATCAAAATTAAGATCATTAGAAGAAGTAGCTAGATTAAGAGGAAAGACAATAGACGAAATAATTAGATAGATTAGGGGGTAAAATTAATGTCTAAAGTAAGAGTAACACTTGTTAAAGGAATTAATGGAAGAAAACCTAATCATATCAAAACTGTGAAGGCACTTGGTTTAACTAAGGTTAACCAAACTGTTGAACACAATTTAACAGATGATATAAAAGGTAAGATTAAATTAGTTTCTTATTTACTTAAAGTAGAGGAGGTTTAATATCAAATGAATATAAACGAATTAAAACCTGCTGAAGGATCAAAAAAAGATAGAAAAAGAATAGGAAGAGGTCACGGAACTGGTTGGGGTAAAACAGCTGGTAAAGGACATAATGGTCAAAAACAAAGATCAGGTTCATTTGTTTCAGCTGGGTTTGAAGGTGGACAAATGCCTTTAGTAAGAAGAATACCTAAAAGAGGATTTACAAATGCTGCATTCAAGAAAGATATGATAGTATTAAATCTTAAAGATTTCGTTGATAAATTTGAAGATGGTGAAACAGTTTCATTAGAATCATTAATCGAAAAAGGTGTTTTAAAGAACCCTAGCTTCAGAACTAAATATACTGAAGAAGGATTAAAAGATAGACAATACACAAGTATTTTAAAAGTTATAGGTGTCTATGAAATAAATAAAAAATTAAAATTTGTTGTTGAAAAGATATCTAAGTCAGCTAAAGAATTAGTTGAAAAAGCTGGAGGATCAGTAGAATTATTAGAAATTAAATCTTACTCAAAGGTTGCTTCTAATAACAAAAAAGAAGACTAATTCAAGTAGTTAAGGAGTGATGTCATGACATTATCAGAAGCAATAATGAGTAGATTAAACTCTATCATTAAAGTTAGAGAGCTAAGAAGAAGAGTTACATACACTTTAATAATGTTTATGATTGCAAGAATTGGTGTTCATATCGCAGTACCAGGGATAAATATGGCAGCTTTTGGAAAAATTACAAGTAATCCATTAGCACAATTTCTAGACTTATTCTCTGGTGGTGCTATTCAAAGAGCATCAATTTTCTCTTTAGGTATTACTCCATACATTAATGCTTCAATTGTATTCCAATTATTAGGTGTTCTATACCCTAAAATTGAAGAAATGCAAAGAGAAGGTGGAAAACAAAGAGAAACAATAACACAATGGACAAGATATCTTGCGATTGGAATAGCAATAGTTCAATCAGCAGGTATTTCATTCATATTACAAGCACAAAGAATAGTAATAGAACCAGGATTTACATTCGTAATTTCAACAGTAGCGTTAATGACAGGTGGAGCTGCATTTCTTATGTGGCTATCTGAAAGAATATCTATAAAAGGTATAGGTAACGGTACATCAATGTTGATTTTCTTGAATATAGTAGCAAACTTACCACAAGTAAGTTTCAATATGACAAAGGGATTGAATGTAAGTACATACGGAAGAATATTATTAGCCTCTTCAATACTTCTATTTATCTTCATAATTGTCGTTATGGTCATAATCCAATTAGGAGAAAGAAGAATACCTATACAATATGTAGGTAAAGCAAGTAGAGGATTTGGACAAGGTCCAAGCAGTGTTGGTAAGAAAACATTCTTACCAGTTAAGATTAATACAGCTGGTGTTATGCCTATAATCTTTGCTTCAATGTTAATGGCAATACCTGGCCTTATTGTTACAGCAATAAAAGATCCAGTTAAGCATAAATATTGGGAAAAATTATTAGGTCAAACAGGATGGCTACATCTGTTAATAACAGCACTATTAATCATATTGTTCTCGTTCTTCTATACAGCTATAGTATTTGATCCAGATAAGATAGCTGAAAGTTTGAAGCAAAGTGGTGGAACATTACCATTAAAGAGAGCAGGAAGTGAAACAGCTGATTACCTAGAAGAAGTAGTAACAACTATAACTTATGGTACAGCAGTGTTCTTAGCAATATTAGGGATATTACCTAATATATGGTTTGGGTATATAGTAAATATGCCAGTTATGATTGGTGGTACAAGCTTAATAATCTTGGTTGGTGTTGCAGTTGAATTAATTCAACAAATAGATTCACACTTAGCAGTCAAGAAGTATAAAGGCTTTGTAAATAGCCATAGACCAAAAAGAGTGAAATAGAGAATAGATAAAAAAAATGGGACTTTGTCCCATTTTTATTTAATCTTTATACTTTATTTTTCTTCTTAATATTTGCTCAATAGTATTAGCTTCATCCATGTTTCTAACCTTTAGTATTTGTGATTTTCCATTGAAATAAATGACTTTAACTTCTTTGTTAGATTTTTCGATTTTTTGTAATTTTGGTATTTCAACTAATTTGTGGTTGAACATTAAATAGTTCATATTGTATATTGCAATACCTCTTTCTCTTATTGTATACCCATATACAAGACAAAGTAGAGAAACTGTTATGCATAAAACATAATGATCGGTATTTCTTAGGTATGTAATACTAAAAATGTAGAGTATTAAAAATAGTATATATGGTACTAATGATAGCTTTTTATACATACTTGATAAATTGTATATTTTAAAATCTTTACTTGTTTTATACAAGTTGTTTATAGTAACTAATCCTAATATTGGTTGTAGAAGTAGTATAAATATTAAAAGCATTGCAGTCAATTTATCTTTTGGATATATAATATATGAAGATAATAAAGACATGATAATTCTAAAAATTAGTGTAAATACATTTTCTATTATTCTTTTTTTCATATTTCTCCTTTCCTTTGTATTATATCACACAAAACGAATAATTTTATATACTGAAACTAAAAAAATAAAAAAAAGAAAAATATAGTTTTATGCTCAAAAACACTAGTAAAATTTTGCTGTATACAGAATATATGGTATAATTAAAAGAGTAAAAGGAGGATAAAAAAATGATGAAACGTCTATTTTTAATTTTGTTTTTACCATTTTTTTTAGCTTGTTCTAATTTTGGTGATGGTAAAACTATAAAAACAGCAATGCTTGTAGACATTGACAGCTTAAATCCATATAAATTTGTTGGAAGTTCAACTGAAGAAGTAATGTTTAATGTTTATGAAGGTTTAGTGAAACAAACGCCAGACGGTGAAGTAAAACCAGCAATTGCTAAAAGCTATAATATCTCTAGTGATGGACTAACATATACATTTGACATACGTGATAATGTGTATTTTCACAATAATACAAAATTAACACCAAGTGATGTTGTATTTTCTTTGAAAAAAATGAAAGAATTAGAATTACAACCTTCATTTAAAAATATTAAAGAAATAAAGTTGGAAGGTAATAAAGTTATACTACAACTAGAGAAAAAAGATGCATCATTAATTTATTATCTAATAACTCCTATAGTAGATGAACAAACATATAATACAATAGATAAAAAAGCTATAGGTACAGGTCCATATTATGTTGATACATATAAGAGGGAACAAAAACTTGTATTTAAAGCATTTGATAAGTATTGGGGAGAAAAACCTAATGTAAAGACAGTAAAAATAAGTATTATGCCAAATTCAGATACAGTCTTTATGAAGTACTTAAGTGGAGAATTAAACTTTATCTATACAGTAGATTCAAAAAGATTAGATGAAATAAAGGATAAAACAGTAATAAAGACACCTAGAAATATGCTATTCATATTAGGTATAAATAATAAGAAGTATGATAAGAATATAAGGGAAGCTTTAAATATTGCTGTTAATAGAGATGAAATAAATAAGAGTGTATTTAAAGGATTAGGAAAACTATTAGATAAAGATAGAACTGGTGATACAAGTGCATTAAAAGGAATGAAGTTCGAACTAAAAGTTCCAACTAACAACAGAATGTACACTGATACAGCACAAGTTGTTAAACAACAATTAGCTAAGGCTGGTGCAGATGTAAATATAGTTCCAATAGAATGGGCTAGTTGGTTACAAGATGTGTATACTAACAGAAACTATGAATTAACTCTAATAGGATTTACAGGTAAGTTAGATAAAGATGCAGTTTATAGAAGATATACATCAACTTACAAGAAAGATTTCTTGAACTTTAATGATAGTGAATACGATAATTTAGTAAAAGAAGCTAAGGTAACATTAGATATTAATAAGAGAAATGAAATGTACAATAAAGCATGGAACATCTTATTAAATGAATCAGCAAGTGTATTCATATTAGATCCAACAAATCTTGTTGTGTGTGACAAAAACATAAAAGGATTCACACCATATACAATATCATTTATAGATTTCTCAAAGTTAGTTATAGAATAAGAAAAAAATGCAACGTGAAATTTTGCGTTGCATTTTTTTATCTTTTGGGACATATTTTTGAACATAATATTGACAAAAAAATAAACATTTTGTATACTTATCTTAGATGATGCCGCTTTAGCTCATTTGGTAGAGCAACTGACTTGTAATCAGTAGGTGATTGGTTCGATTCCGATAAGCGGCACCATTTTTTTGTGGTTAAGTATTTAAAAATATTGTATAATATGGTCATATGAATATATAGAAAGAGGCTTGAGATGTATTATATAAAAAAAATAGTGAAGGGTATATTCAATATTTATATCATAACCACTATATCTTTCTTTTTAATATCACTAATACCAGGTAAGCCTGAAACCGTAATACTTGGTGTAGATGCGTCGCAAGATAGAATAAATGCGTTTAGAAAGGCGTTTAATTTAGATTTGCCAGTATTTAAGAGATATATAATTTGGCTAAAAAAAATAGCAGTTGGTGATTTTGGAGTATCCTTAAAATCACAAATACCTGTAAAAGACTTAGTTTTAGAAAAATTACCATTAACCATATTAATAACAATAATTAGTGTCATAATCATTTTTTTAATTTCTATACCACTTGCATTTATGTTAAACAAGATAAAAAATAAGGGGAAAATGAAAAAGTATAACAAATTACTAGCACTAAGTATTTCTATACCATCTTTTTGGCTAGCAATACTTGTAATATATGTATTTAGTGTTTTACTTAAATTAGGTGGTTTAAGTTATGATGATAATATATTTTCTTTAATAATACCATGTTGTATTATTGCAGTTCCTAAGATTGGGCAAATAACATACAACCTAAAAAAGAACCTATACCACGAAACAAGACAGGAATATATAAAGTACTTGTACTCTAATGGCATGAATATGAAATATTTAAATCTTTATGTATTAAAAAATGCCATATTACCAGTCTTACCTTTAATAGGTTTAATGGTTATAGACATACTAACGGGGGTTGTAATAATAGAACAGATATTTTCTATACCAGGTATAGGAAGACTATTATTAATCTCAGTATATACAAGAGATATTCCTCTACTTCAGGCATTAATAATATACACATCATCTGCTGTTGTAGTGATAAATATTATTGTAGACATCCTATATGGAGTCTTGGATAAAAGAATTTCTATGGAGGATAAAAAATGAAAAAGATAAAATACATAATACCATTAATTCTTTTATTCTTTATTAGAAATCCTTTTAAGATAGATAATTTATACATATTAGCAAGACCTAGTCTATTACATCTATTAGGTACAGATAATCTTGGTAGAGATATATTTACAAGGTTACTAATAGGGACAGTTAATACTATTATGATAGTACTAATAGCCGTAGTACTATCTAGTATAATAGGGAACTTATTAGGCTTTTTATCAGGGTATTTTGGAGGTATAGTTGATAATGTTGTAGAAATGGCAATAGATATTCTTTTATCAATACCCTCTATATTGGTGGTAATAACAATAGTAGTATTACTTGGAGCAGGCTTTAAGTCATTAATATTTGCAATACTAGTAATATACTTACCCTCAATTACCAATTATGCACGTGGGCTGATAATAAAAGAAAAGGACAAGGAATATATCTTGGCTGCTAAAACATATGGAGTTAAGAGTTTTAGAATAATAGTGCGACATATATTTCCGAATATAAAAAAATATATACTACTTAATTTTGAAATTAATTTTTCAAAAGCAATACTAACAGAAGCAAGTTTAGGATTTTTAGGTATAGGTATAGATCCTACAATACCTACATTAGGTAATATGCTTAATAGTTCACAGTCATACTTCTTAGTTGCACCTTGGTTTACAATATTCCCAGGTTTAATGATAGTGTATATAGTGTATAAGGTTAATAATATAACATTGAGGAAGAAGAATGGAAGAATTAAAAATTAAAAATCTAAATGTCACTATAGATGGTGAACATTTATTAAAAGATATAAGTATTAGCGTAGGTAAAAATGAAGTCATAGGAATATTAGGAGAATCAGGTAGTGGTAAGACATTAACCACTAAGTTCATACTTAATATTTTACCAGAAAAAGCTATAGTAACTTATGATGAGTATGTAAAAAATGTTAGTGTAGGTGCAATATTTCAGAATGCATTTATAGTTTTCAATCCAACAGTTAGACTTGGTAGGCAATTAAAACATTTATACAAGTCACATTACAATACTACAGATGGATTTGATGCTAAAATATCAGAGATATTTAAGAAAGTAGGATTGGATAAAAAAGATTTTTTAAGAAAGTATTCTTTTGAGTGTAGTGGTGGAGAAAGACAAAGGTTAGCAATAGCTGGAGCATTAATAGGAGATCCTAGTATATTAATAGCTGACGAGGTAACAACAGCACTAGATACAGATACTAAAAACGAAGTCTTAAGCTTATTAAATAAGATAAGAGGTAAAACCTCAATAATATATATATCACATGAGGTAAATACTATGAGAAACTTTGTTGATAGAATTTATGTGATGTATAAAGGAGAGATTATAGAAAAAAATACGACAAAAGAACTTTTTGAAAATCCTAAGCAAGAGTACACAAAAAGATTAGTTGAATTAGCAAATAAATATATTGATTAATAATATTAGAAAAGAGGAAATAAATGTTTGGACAAATAATGAAAGTAATAGTATTAAGCTTTATAGAAGGATTAACTGAGTTTATACCAGTTAGTAGTACAGGACATATGATACTAGTAGAACATTTTTTGCAATTATCAAGTAATAAGAACTTTGTAAATTCATTTGAAATAATAATACAATTGGGTGCAATTTTATCTGTTATAATCTACTTTAGAAAGAAAATCTTCCCCATAAATATATCTCTATGGTCTAAGATAATAGTAGCTATGATACCAGCCGTTGTAATAGGTCTAGCATTAGATGACTTTATAGAACAAAAGTTATTTAATCCATATGTAGTAGTTGCCATGCTTATTATCTACGGGATAATATTGATATTCCTAGAACAAATAGGAAAGAAAAAAGATATAAGAAGATTAAGAGATATTAGTTATAAAAAAGCATTATACATAGGCTTATTCCAATGTTTAGCAATGATACCAGGTACATCAAGATCAGCTGCCACTATAATGGGAGGTATGTTAATAGGTGTATCAAGAATAGCAGCTACTGAATTTTCATTTTTCTTAGCAATACCAACTATGTTAGGGGCAACAGTATTAAAGTTACTTAAAATAAAGGCATTAAGTTATGGAGAAATAGGTCTAATAGTTCTAGGTTTCATACTTTCATTTGTGTTTGCATATATATTTATTGCAATATTTATGGAATATATAAAGAAGCATAACTTTAAAATATTTGGATATTACAGAATAATACTAGGTATAGTTGTCGCTATAATCCTAATATTTAGATAGGAATATATGGAAATAATAAGTAATAAAGAAATAGACAATAAAAGATTCATAGAGTTTATTTACACAAATTTTAAAGATAATACTGACAAGGTATATATTGATGAAAAAAGTACAAAAGATAGCATATCTTTAAAAACAGGGGAACTTGAATTTAAGTTACCAATTCTTTTTGACTATGATAGGCAAAGATATGCTATGTATAAAGCTCTATTATTAAAAAAATATAATAAGAAACTTAATTGGGGTGTTTTAGTTGGTGTTAGACCTACAAAGCTAGTGAATAAAATGCTAGAAGAAGGTCATAGTGAAGAAGAGATAAGAAATATACTAAGTTTAGTGTATCTTGTAAAAAAAGAAAAAATAGATTTAGTGTTTGATATAATAAAAAATGATAGGGGATACATAGATAAGTCTACAATTTCCCTATATGTTGGTCTTGCATTTTGCCCTACAAAGTGTACCTACTGTTCATTTCCAGCATACTTAAAAAAAGGAAAGTATGAAAAAAAGTATGATGAATATTTTTTAACAATAATAGATGAAGTAAAGGAAATGACTAGTTTAATAAAGGAACTTAGGCTAAAAGTTGGTGAAATATATATAGGTGGTGGTACACCTAGTTTTTTAAATTATAGTGAATTAGAAACCCTATTATCTACATTACATAATAATGTAGATTTTAGTACCATTAAAGAGTTTACATTTGAAGCTGGTAGAATTGATACACTAGATGAGAAAAAGTTAGATATATTAAAAAAATATTGTGTTGATAGAATAAGCATTAATCCTCAAAGTTTCAAGGAAGAAACTTTAAAAAAAGTAAATAGATATCATAGTCAGGAAAAGTTAGATGAGATATATAATCTGGCATACAATAAAGGCTTTTGCATAAACATGGACTATATCATGGGATTACCTAATGAAAGTACAGAAGATATGTTGAATACAATAGAAAAGATGAAGTCATATAAGGCACAAAACATTACTATACATTCACTAGCACTAAAAAAGACAAGTTATCTTTCAAAAAGCAAGTTTTTTAGTGAAAATGTTGATATGGATAGGGTATACAAGAATATATATTCATTTGCTAAAGAGTACGATTACCTCCCCTACTATATCTACCGTCAAAAGCAAAGCTATAGGGAAGAAGAGAATATAGGTTTTTGTAAGAAAGGTTATCAGTCAAGATATAACATAGATATAATAGAGGAGAATAAGAATATCTTTTCTGTTGGAGCAGGATCATATACCAAATTAATAG
Organism: Sneathia sp. DSM 16631; assembly: GCF_014892235.1. Taxonomy (NCBI): domain Bacteria; kingdom Fusobacteriati; phylum Fusobacteriota; class Fusobacteriia; order Fusobacteriales; family Leptotrichiaceae; genus Sneathia; species Sneathia sp. DSM 16631. The sequence goes on from NZ_JADBHL010000009.1 coordinate 17,773, forward strand.
ATAAAAATAACATAACAAGGATAACAGCACCAAAAGATCCATTGGTGTATGTTATTGAATATAGGGAAAGAATAAAAAAGAAAAAAGAGGAGATAAAGAAATTTTATGAAAAAAATTTTACTAGCAGTATTTAGTATAATTTTAGTGATATTGGTATCTGAATATTTACCTAGAATAAATAGGGATATTGATGAGCCACATGTTGAAATAAATGAGGATGTGACGTATAAGACATATGAAAAAAAGGATGTAAAAAAAGAGATAAATGATATTTCATATGAGGATATAAAGGACATTGATATATCTAAAAAAAAGATGGACAAGATAATGGAATATAAGGAATATATGGGAGGTATAAAAAAAGTTTGTGATTTAAAAGCTATACCAAGATTTACAGATTCTGATATAAAAAAATTAGAAAGTGTATTTAAAGATTCAAATATTTCATATAAAGTACATAATATTAATAAGGCATCTGAGTTAGAGTTAAGATATTTAGGACTAAATAAACAAAGTATAAAAAAAATAGCTAATAAAACTTTAAATAATATGATAGAATTAAAAGAAGTTGTAGGAAAAGATGTAGAAAATATAAAAGGTGCAATCACTTTTTAAAATTTGCTACTTATGATATAATATATAATGGTATTTTGTGGAGTGGTAATATGAAAACAATTTTTGAATATATTTCATCAAATAGAGAAAAATTGACGGAAGATAATTTTAATCCTGTAGATAGTTTAGTATTAGCAAGATTATCATATCTACCTATGCATAAGATAATAAATACAAATGAAAAAATGAAACTAAAAGAATTACTAAATATATTAAAATGTTTTAGAGATGAATTTTTTGTTGATGTGGCAAACGACAAGAAATTTGTCAATTTTCTGTCTAAAAGCAATAGATTTTTAGACTTAGAACTTTCTGACTGTGTAGAGAGTGTAAGTAAGGATGAATCAAAGCAATTTGGAGCTTTAGTAATAGATTTAGGGTTTTCAAAATACATTTCATTTAAAGGTACAGATAGAAGTTTTGTTGGAATAAAGGAAGACTTAGATATGTCGTATAAAAATATTCCAGCACAAAAAGAAGCACTAAAGTATTTTAATAATATTGCAAAAAAGTATGATAATTCTCAATTTATACTAGGTGGTCACTCAAAGGGTGGAAATATTGCAATTTATGCTGGTATATATACTGATGATAAAAATAGAAATAGGATAAAAAGTATATATAACTTTGATGGACCAGGATTTTTAGATGAAGTCTTAGAAGAAGAAGGATATAATAAAATTTTAAATAAAATATATACAATACTCCCAACTTCATCATTTATAGGCTTACTTTTAAAGAGAAAAGAAAAAGTTAAGTTTGTAAATAGTGATAATTTCTTTGTGATGCAACATGATGTATTTTCATGGCATGTATCAGGCAAAGATTTTTCATACACTACTAATCAAACTAAGATTAGTAAGACTGCGAGCAAGTCTATAAAAAAATTACAAGAAAGTATAAGCTCAAAAGAAAAAGAAGTTTTAATAGAAAGTATAAATGAAATACCTTCTATTATTTCAAAAATAAAGAATAGAAAGAGATAGACATGACGAAGACTGAGATTTTTAAAAAGATTATTAAGACAGACTTTAATTTTAGTGGGAGAGTTTGCATAGACTCAAGAATGTTAGAAAAAGGCGATATATTTATTGCAATAAGAAATGGAAATAATTTTGTTAATACAGCCATACAAAAAGGATGTTTTCCTATATATGATAATGGAAAATATGAAGTAGGTTTAAAAGTAGACGATAGTTCAGAGTTTATAAAACAATTTGCAAGAGAATATAGAGAATATTTAGATGCTACTGTTATTGGTATAACAGGTAGTAATGGTAAGACAACTGTTAAAGATGTTTTGGCACATTTATTAGATAATTCATATAAAACAGAAGGTAATCATAATAATTTAATAGGTGAGCCTCTAACTATACTAAATTGCCCTATAACTTCAAAGTATTTGGTACTTGAAATGGGTATGAGTAAATTAGGTGAAATAGATGAATTAGCAAGTATTGCTAAACCTGATTATAGTATAATAACAAATATAGGGGATTCACATTTAGAATTTTTAAAAACAAGAGAGAATGTATTTCATGCAAAGTGTGAAATAATAAAACACACAAAATATGAGACCATAGTAAATGGTGAAGATGAGTTTTTATCTACATTAGATAGACCTAATGTTATAAAAGTTAAATTAGATAAGTATACACCAAATGATACTTATACACACTTTGTATTCAAAGGTAAAACTTATGAAACAAATTTACATGGTAAACACAATGCACAAGATATATGCTTAATATTAGAAGTCTTAGAACAAATGAACGTAAAGCTTGATGAAGATAAGCTAAAAGATATAAAAATAACTGATATGAGATTTCAAATAATAAAAAAGAATGGGAATATATATATTAATGACGCATATAATGCAGCACCAAAATCTGTTGAAAGTTCACTTTTAACACTTAATGAATTATTTAAAAATAAGAAGAAATACTTAGTTTTAGGGGATATGTTAGAATTAGGTGAAAATGAAATAAAATATCATGAAGATTTAAAGTATGTATTGGATAAGATTGATTATGAAAAAGTTTATCTATATGGTAAACTTATGAGCCATTTGAATGCAGATAGATGTATACATACAATGGATAAAGAAGAAATAAAAAAAGATTTAGACAAACTTTGTGATGTTGTAATATTTTTAAAAGGTTCAAGAGGTATGAAACTAGAAGAAATTATAGGAAGTGATAAGTAGTGCTGTATTTTATTCAATTATTTTTTATAAATAACTTAAGTATATTAAGAGTTTTTAAATCAATTGCTATAAGAGGCTCAATAGCTTTCTTTATTTCTCTATTTATAATCTTAATATTCGGACAAAGATTCATTGATTTTTTACGTAAAAAGAAAATGGGCGATAAGATAAGAGAAGATGGACCAAGTACACATCTTAGTAAAGCTGGTACACCTACAATGGGTGGAATAATGATAATATTTTCAATAGTAATATCAATGCTAATAACAGGTAATTTTACAAATAAATTTAATAATTTTTTAATAGTTATGACTGTACTATTCACAACAATAGGTGGTTATGATGATTATTTAAAATTAACCAGAAGTAAAAAAGGGTTGTCAGCAAAGAAAAAATTAGCAGGGCAAATAATAATGACTATAATTTCATTTGTGTTCATATTCACTTTTGGATTAGTTAATAAGACTATAGATTTTTCTATAATCAATCCGTTTATTAAATGCTCATATATTTATATAACACCTGTAGTATTTTTCGTATTTATGATTTTAGTTATAGTAGGATCATCTAATGCAGTTAATTTAACTGATGGATTAGATGGACTAGTTAGTGGGCCTATTATGATAGTTAGTATCATATTTTTAATGATTGCATATTTCTCAGGTCATAAAGAAATGGCACAATATTTAAATATTTACTATATTGAAGGGGCTGGAGAAATAGCTGTTTACCTATCATCAGTAATAGGGGCAGTAATAGGATTTTTATGGTTTAATTTCTATCCAGCACAAGTCTTTATGGGAGATACAGGTTCATTAACATTAGGTGGTATATTAGGAATAATAGCAATATTTTTAAAACAAGAATTATTATTACCTATAGCAGGATTCATATTCATAGTAGAAGCTTTATCAGTAATGATACAAGTTACATATTACAGAAAGTATAAGAAAAGAATATTTAGAATGGCTCCTATACATCATCACTTTGAAATGGGAGGTTTAGCCGAAACAAAGGTAACAATAAGATTTTGGATAGTCACTATAATCACATGTATTATAGCGTTTATGATACTTAAGATAAGATAGGAAGTAGTAAAATGAAATACGTGGTATTTGGTTTAGGAATTAGTGGAAAAGGTGCACAAGAATTATTAGAAAAAAAAGGACTAGAACATATAGTTGTAGACGATAAGTATGGTATTAAAAGTGTTGATGCTATGAAGATGACAAATAAGGATGATGTAGTTGTTAAAAGTCCTGGAATATCATGGAATAATGAATACTTAAAATACTGTATAAAAAATGGAATAAAGATAATTTCTGAAATAGATTTAGCACTAAAATATATAAATAAAAAAAGCAAAATAATTGCAATAACAGGTACTAATGGTAAGACCACAACTGTTACAAAATTGTATGAACTTTTAGTTTATGCAGGGTACAAGGCAAGTGTTGGTGGTAATGAGGGACACTCATTAGCAAAAATTGCTGTAGAACACAATGATAATGACTATATTGTTCTAGAAATGAGCAGTTATCAATTAGAAAATAATCCTCAAATAAAGCCATATATAGCATTAATAACTAATTTAACACCAGATCATTTGTTGAGATATAATAGTGTTGATGAGTACTATATGACAAAAATGAATATATTTAAAAACCAAGATGAAAATGATTTTGCTGTTATAAACAAAGAAGATAAAGAATTTAAAAGATTATTTAAAGGCACAAAAGCTAAAATAGTCTACATGAATGATTATCGGGATTTATTAGATTTTAAAACAAATTTACATGGTGAACATAACGTGCAAAATATGTTAAACATTATTGCTTGTAGCAAGATAATAGGAATAAGCGATAAGGTTATTAAAGATTTCTTGTCTACAACAAAACCATTAGAACATAGAATGGAACAATTCTTCAAAAAAGAAGATACGTATTTTATAAACGACTCAAAAGGAACTAATGTAGAATCAAGTCTTGTAGCAATAGATACATATATGGGTAAAGACCTATACCTAATCTGCGGTGGACAAGACAAGAAAATAGATAATACAAAGTTATTTGAAGCAATATATAAGGCAAATGCATTTGTATATTTAATAGGTGAGAACGCTCATCTATATATAGAAGAATTTAAGAAAACTTCATATAATAGATATATAGACTTAAAAGATTTAGAAAGTGTAGTTAAGTATATTAAAGAAAATCTTCCTTTAAAGGGAGAAAAGTATATATTATTATCTCCTGCAACAGCAAGTTTTGATCAATACACAAGTTTTGAAAAAAGAGGAGAACATTTTAAAAACTTAGTACATAAGTATTTCGGAGGAGAAAATGTTTAATAGAAAGCAGGTATTGACTACAATTCTAGTATGTCTAGGTATTATATCAATAATAGGTATAATATTTATAGGAAGTGTAACACAACCAGAAGCTGAATACTCTACAGGAGATAAGTTGGCGTATTTAAAAACATATATAAAATATATATTTGTAGGGATAATTTTAGCAGGTATTACATACAAGGCATATAGTTATGAAAGTATTAGAAAATTCTTGTATATTAGACAAGTTGAAATTATTATGTTTATAGCAATAACTATATTTCTAATTTCACCAATATTTCTAGGAGTTTCAGTAAATGGAGCTAGAAGATGGATAAGAATAGGGTCATTTCAAATGCAACCTTCTGAATTAGTTAAGCCAATTTTAATATTGTTAGTATCACAGATAATGTATGGTTTTAAAAGAAAAAGAGATGAAGAGTTTACTTTTTATCATTGGGCAGGGATAACAATAATTTCAGTTTTTATAGTAATATTACAAAAGTCTAAGACATCAGCAATACAATTAGCAGCAATTTGTTATTTAATATTTGCTGTTTCAAAATTTAGAGAAAACGTCAAAGTTACTATAGGCTTTTTGGGATTTTTTGTAGGTGTAGTCGTTCTAATTTTTAAAAGAGACTACAGTACGACACGTTTAACTAACTTTGCAGGTAAAGGTATGCCTCTACAAGTAAAAGCAGCAATAGATGCTGTAAAAGCAGGAGGTATTTTAGGTAGAGGTATAGGTAATGGATATCAAAAATATTTCTATCTACCTGAAGCACATAATGACTATATCTTCGCTTCCATATGCGAAGAAGGAGGATTAATCTTTGCTTTGTTAATAATTATCCTGTTTATCATCTTATGTGCAACAATGTTTTATGTTGCTAGTAAAATGAAAGAATCAATTAATAGATATGTAGTATATGGAGTTGCATTTTCAATAGCTAATCAAGCTTTATTGAATATAGCAATCAATTTAAATTGTGCACCATCAACAGGTATAACTTTGCCATTTATAAGCTATGGAGGAAGTTCATATATTAGTAATGCAATTTGTATGGGACTTCTATTCTCGGCGATAAATATAGAATATACTAAGAGAGGACAGTAAAATGAAGAAGATAGCATTTACAACTGGAGGGACTGGAGGTCATATATATCCAGCATTATCTCTAGCAAATGAAATGAAAAAAAGAGGCTATGAAGTAATATTTATAGGTACTTGTCACAGAATGGAAAAGGAAATAGTTCCTAAAGCAGGGTATAAGTTTTATGGTTTAGATATACTACCATTTAATAGTATTAAATCTGTTTTAAAAGGTATTAAAGCAGTATTTGAAATAAAGAAAATATTAAAACAAGAAAATGTTGATACTCTAATAGGTTTTGGAAACTATATCTCTATACCAAGTATCACAGCAGCAAAGTTATTGAAAATAAATATATACTTACAGGAACAAAATATAGTAATGGGTAAGGCAAATAAGTATGGAATGTTTTTTGCAAAGAAGGTATTTTTAGCATTTGGCAATAGTCTTGATTTAATAAAGAGATTCAAGTCTAAGTGCGTAGTTACAGGGAATCCTTTAAGACATGAGTTCTATAACATAACAAAAGAAGATGCAAGAAATATTCTAAGTATACCTAATGAAAATAGAGTAATACTAGTTATGGGTGGAAGTCTAGGAGCTAAGAGCATAAATGAGGCGATACTATCTAATATAGATAAGATAAATGAAAAGGAACACTTTACCCTATATTGGTCTACTGGTGAGAAGCTATATAAAGAAGTACAAGTTAGAATAAAGAATTTTAATAATATAATAGTTATGCCATATTTTGAAAATGTTTATGAAATAATGGCAGCATCTGATCTTGTAATATGTAGATCAGGAGCATCTACAATATCTGAATTATTACAATTAGAAAAGCCTTCTATACTAATACCGTATGATTATGTAGGACAAAAGGAAAATGCTGAAATGTTAGAATATGTGGATGCAGCAAAGGCATATACAAATGAGAGTGCAAAAAGTGCAATACTAGAAGCATTATCATTATGTGAACAAGATTCAATGTTAAACTTTATGAGAGAAAATATTAAAACACTTAATACAGGGAATGCAGTAAATAATATATTAAAAGAAATGGAAGATGACAATAAATGAGAAGAATATATTTTAGTGGGATAAATGGAATAGGAATGAGTGGTATAGCTAAAATCTTAAAAGAACAAGGTGAAATAGTAGAAGGTTCTGATTTAGAATACAAAGATATTACTAAATCATTGGAAGATTTAGGTATAAAGGTACATATAGGACAAACAGTAGAAAATATAGAAGATTTTAATCCAGACCTATACGTATACTCAACAGCAATAAAAACAACAAATCCAGAATATATTTATGCTAAAAGCAAGGATATAAAGATGGAAAGAAGAGGTCAAGTTTTAGCAGATATTGCAAATAAATTTGAAAACAGTATAGCAGTTGCAGGGACTCACGGTAAGACAACTACATCATCAATGATGTCTTTATGCTTTATGTGTAAAGATCCATATGTTGTAGTTGGGGGAATAATTCCTACTTTAAATAGTAATAGTCATTTAGGGAAAAGTTCATACTTTGTAATGGAAGCAGATGAAAGTGATAATTCATTCCTTTATTTGTATCCAAAATATTCAGTAATAACAAACATTGAACCAGACCATTTAGAACATCATGGTAACTTTAATAATTTAGAACATTCGTTTATAAAATTCATAGAACAAACAAAGGAAAAGGTAGTATTATCTAAAGATTGTCCTAATATAAAGAGCCTTGATTTAAGTGAATATAAGGATAAACTAATATACTACAGTGTTGAAGAAAGTGCTGATATTTATGCTAAGAATATAAGAGTAAATAATGGAATTACTAAATATGAAGTAATAATGAATGAAAAATCATTAGGTGAATTTACATTAAAAGTACCAGGTTTACATAATGTAAAAAATTCTTTGCCAGTAATATATTTATCAGAAATTAATGGTGTAGATTTAGAATATGTTAGAAAGACATTAGCAAGTTTTACAGGTGCTAAAAGAAGATATCAAGTGATATATAATGATGAAATAAAAGTTATAGATGATTATGCACATCATCCAACAGAAATTAAGGCAACAATAACAGCAGCAAGAACTAATGAAAAAGGTAAATTAACTGTAATATTTGAACCACATAGATATACAAGAACAAAGTTTTTCATGAATGATTTTGCTAAATCATTGTCTCTAGCTGACAAGATAATATTATTGCCTATATACGCAGCAAGCGAAGAAAACACTACAGGTATAAGTTCAGAAGACTTATGCAATAAAATAAAAGAAATTGATAGTAAAAAAGATGTTTCTGTTATGTTACCTAACGAAGTTATGGAATATATATATTTAAACTATGAACCAGGAGATGTATATATATTCATGGGAGCAGGTACAGTTTCTAAGTTTGCATATAGACTAGTAAACAAAATTAAGGAGTAAAATAATGATAGTACAAGAAAATGTATCAATGAGAGAATATTCCAATATGAAAATAGGTGGTATAGCAAAGAGTTTAATACATATAGAAAAAGAAGATGAATTAAAAAATCTATTTAAACCTAATGAAAGATACTATCTAATTGGTAATGGGACTAATACATTAATTTATGATGGATATTTAGATATAAATTTTGTTAGTCTTGAAAAATTGAATAAAATAGAAGATTTAGGAAATAATAGGGTATATGTAGAAGCTGGAGTAGATTTAACTACTTTTACACAATATATGAGAGACCATAATCTTGGTGGCTTAGAAAATATATCTGGTATTCCAGGTAGCATAGGAGGTCTTGTAAATATGAATGCAGGGGCCTATGGTACTACAATATTTGATAAGATAGAGTCTGTAAGAGTTTTAGTGGATAATAAGGAAATTAAGACTCTTAGTAAGGAAGAACTAGGATATAGATATAGAGGAACAAAGATAAAGGATAATAAGTGGATAGTAATAGGAGCCACTTTCAAATTAGATGATGGCTTTGATGTAGCAGCTTGTGAAGATAAATTAAGTAAAAGACAACATAATCATCCATTAGATTACCCTAATTTAGGATCAACATTTAAAAATCCTGAAGGACAATTTGCAGCACAGTTAATTTCAGATTGTGGATTAAAGAAATATAGAGTAGGAGATATGGAAGTCTCTGAAAAACATCCTAATTTTTTAATAAATCATGGTAATGCAAAGTTTTCTGATGTAATAGATTTAATAAAACACATTAAAGAAGTTGTATATAGCAAGACAGGATATATGCTAGATACTGAAATAATAATTCTTAAATAGAGGTTGATATGATAACAATATTATTTATGTTAATGTTTATAGGATTAATAGCTATAATATTATTCTTAGCACTACCATTTTGGATATATTTTTTAATAGCATTATTAATCTATATATCAAAGAGAAATTTTATGGATTACAGAATAATATTTTTAGTTGTTTTTGGGATATATAAGCTGATAAAAAGAGATAGGGGCTTTAAATTTTACTATAAACAAGACTTTTCCCATGACTATAATCAAAAATACGAATACTATAACCCTAATACTACTAGTGATAGCGAGTATGAAAAGGCGTGTAGTTACTTTGGTATAACTTCTGATATGTCAGAAGAAGAAAAGAAAAGAAAATATAAAGAATTCGCTAAAAAGTATCATCCAGACGTTAATAAAAGTCCAGATGCATCAGAAAAGATGAAAGAAATAAATAAATATTGGAACATAATAAAAGAACATGATACTTTACGTCACTAAAAATATATGTTAAAATATATAAAATGTTCAAAAAAGAGGAAAAATGAAAGAAAGAATAAAAAAAGATGTATTGTTACTCATACTTTTTTTAATAATTATAGGAATATTACAGATGGTACAATCAGATTTTTTCTATGTAGATGAAATACAGGTAGAAGGAAACAACGAAATATTAAAAAAAGATATAATAAGTAAATTAGATGAATTTAAGAATAAACCGATAGTTTATGTAAATACTAACTTATTGGTTTCTAATATATCTAGTGATGCAAGAGTTAAAGAAGTGATTATAAAAAAAAGTTATCCTAATAAGTTGAAGGTATATATAGAAGAAAGAAAACCTCTTGCATATGTAATGAATAACGATAAGTTATTCGCAGTAGATGAAAATTTAAATATTTTTACAAGCTATGATGAATTAGATAATAAGGGTTTACCTATTGTATACTATAACAATAAAGATGAAGAAAACGATATATCAATGATAGTTAAAAGCTTATCTAAGAGTAGTCTATATCCTCTTTCATCAGAAATATATAAACAAGATGATAAGTATGTCATAGTTTTATCTGATGGAGTTAAAGTGTATGTAAAAAAAGATGTAAGTATAAAAAAATTAAATCAAGGATATATAGTATATAACAAAGAAAAAGAACAAAATAACAGCATGGAATATATTGATTTAAGATTTGAATTAATAAGTGTTAGGTAGGAGGAACCATGAACGAAGAAAATGAAGTTTATGAAACAAAAGGAACAAAAATTAGAATTATAGGTGTCGGTGGAGCAGGTGGAAATGCTATAAACGACATGATAGACTCAAAAATTGTTGGTGTTGAATATGTTGCAATAAATACTGATGAACAAGATTTGAGAAAGTCTAATGCTAAGATTAAGATATCATTAGGACACCTTGGAGCAGGTGCTAATCCTGAAGTAGCAAGATTAGCAGCTGAAGATAATGCACAAGACATTAGAAAAGCCATAAAAGGTCAAGATATGATATTCATAACAGCAGGTATGGGTGGTGGAACAGGTACAGGTACAGCCCCAGTAGTAGCAAAGATTGCTAAAGAAGAAGGAATACTAACTGTTGCAATAGTTACAAAACCATTCAAATTTGAAGGTAAGAAGAGAAACTTAAATGCTGAAAAAGGATTAGATGAATTAAAGAAATATGTTGATACACTTATCGTAATACCTAATCAAAAATTATTAGAATTAGATGGAGCTAAAAATTTAGGTTTCCAACAACATTTAAAAGCTTCAAATGTTATACTACGTTATGGAGTTAAAGGTATTGCAGAATTAATTACAAAAGAAGGAACAATAAATCTAGACTTCTCAGATGTTAAGTCTGTAATGGAAAATTCAGGTGTTGCATTATTTGGTTTCGTAGAATCAAACGAAGGAGAATCTGTTGAAGATATAGTAGAAAGAACTATAACAAACCCATTATTAGAAAAAGATATAAAGGGTGCAACAAAGATACTAGTAAATGTAACTTCTGGAGACAATGTAACAATGGAAGATGTTATAAAGATGCAAGAATTAATATCTCAAAAAGCAAGTGGATCAGATTCAGGTGTTGACAACTTAATCTTTGGAACTATATATGAACCAGAAAGACAAAATATGATACTATCAGTAATAGCAACAGGATTTGAAGATAATGAAAGTGAAGAAGTAAAACCTGAAGAAGGTCAATCAGATAGCTTATTCACAACTGATGAAAATCAAGACTTTATAGTCCCATCATTTAATATATAGAAAGAAGGAAAAACAAAATGAATATTGCATTATTCGGACCACCAGGTGCTGGTAAAGGAACACAAGCTAAAGAATTAATAGAAAAGTACAATATACCACAAATTTCAACTGGTGATATATTAAGAAACGCCATAAGTCAAGGTACTAAGTTAGGACTTGAAGCTAAAAGCTATATGGATAAGGGAAATTTAGTTCCAGATGAAGTAGTTAATGGATTAGTAAAAGAAAGATTACAACAAGAAGATTGCCAAAAAGGATTTATCTTAGATGGTTATCCAAGAACTACAAAACAAGCAGAAAAATTAGACGAAATTTTAAGTGATTTAGGTAAAAAAATTGACAAGGTACTTGCATTAGATGTACCTAATGAAGATATAATAGAAAGAATAACTGGAAGAAGAACTTCAAAAAAGACTGGTAAAATTTATCATATTAAATTCAATCCACCTACAGATGAAAAAATGGAAGATTTAGTTCAAAGAGCAGATGATACAGAAGAAGTTGTAAAGAAAAGATTAGAAAATTATGAATTACAAACAGCTCCAGTATTAGACTACTATAAGGCACAAGGAAAAGTTGTAATAGTAGATGGAACAAAGAAACCAGAAGAAATAACAAAGGATTTAATTAGAATACTAGGTGAATAATAAATGGTTAAGTTAAAGACATTAGATGATATTAAGAAAATAAAGAAAGCTAATGAAATATTAGCAAGAATCTTCTCTGATGTAATACCTAAGTACATAAAACCAGGAATAAGCACTTGGGAAATAGATAAAATTTGTGAAGACTATATGCTATCACAAGGTGCTGTGTGTGCAACAAAAGGGTATGATATAGGGTGGCCATATCCACCATATCCAGCAGCAACTTGTATATCTGTAAATGAAGAAGTCGTACATGGAATACCTAAAAAAACAAAGATTTTACAAGAAGGAGATATAGTAAGTCTTGATATAGTTGCAAAATTAGACGGATATTACGGAGATGCAGCTTGTACTTTTCCAGTGGGGAAAATAGAACAAAAATATCAAGATTTAATAGATACAACTAGAAAAGCAAGAGATTTAGGAATACAACAAGCTATAAAAGGAAATAGACTAGGTGACATAGGACACGCTATACAAAGTTTTTGTGAACCAAAAGGTTACTCAATAGTAAGGGATTTTTGTGGACATGGTGTAGGCTTTGAGCTACATGAAGATCCATATGTAATGAACTATGGTAGAAAAGGTGAAGGACTTGTCATAGAAGAAGGCCTTGTTATAGCAATAGAACCTATGGTTAATATGGGAACACATAAAGTTAAAATACAAAAAGATGGATGGACAGTAAAGACAATAGATAAAAAAAGATCTGCACACTTTGAACATAGCATAGCTATAGTTGATGGTAAGCCTTTAATATTGTCTGAACTATAGAAAGGAATAATATGTGTACAACAGTAATAGTTGGTAAAAAAGCAAGTTTAAATGGGAAGAATATAATAGCTAGAAATGAAGATTCTCATGAAACAACTAATCCTAAAAGATTTGAATTTGTAAAAAAGGCTTTAGCTAAGGATGGAATATATGAATCATATCTAACTAAAGTTAAAATAGAATTACCAAAAGAAAGTATGTCATATACAGCTATGCCAGATGTAGTTTCAGATACTTTCAATAGAGGAAGATTTGGTGAAGCAAGTATAAATGAAAAAAATGTAGCTATCAGTTCTACTGAAAGCCTATATGGAAATGAAAGAGTACTTGCATATGATCCATTAGTAAAAGATGGTATAGCAGAAGATGCAATAAATGACATCTTAGCACCATATGTAAAGACTGCACGTGAAGCTGTAGAAATGTTAGGAAGATTAATAGAAAAGTATGGTTCAGCTGAAGGTAATGGAATACTATTTGCTGATGAAGAAGAAATTTGGTATATGGAAATACCAACAGGACACCATTATGTAGCTGTAAAATTACCAAGTGATATGTATGGAGTTGCACCTAATTGTGTATGCATAGAAAAGATAGACTTTAATGATAGTGAAAACTACATTTGGTCAAATGGAATACAAGAATTTGTAGAAAAACATAAATTAAATCCAGATAAGGATACATTTAACTTTAGACATATATTTGGAACATATTCAGAATTAGATAGAGTTTACAATACATCAAGAGCATGGTATGCACATAGATATTTAGATAAGAACTTCAATTTAGGGCCTACTGCTAAAGATATACCATTTTTAAATAAGGCAGATAGACTAATATCTGTAGAAGATGTTCAATTTATTCTAAGTTCACACTACAATGAAACAGAATTTGACCCTATAGGTAAAGGTACTGAAGAACAAAAAACAAGATTTAGAGCAATATCATTATCAAGAACTCAACAATCACATGTTTTAGAAATGGATGAATATTCTATACAATGGGTTGCATTTGCAACAACTGTGTTTACACCTTATGTGCCATTTTTTGTTGATGTAAATGATACACCCGTAGAGTATAGAGATACAACATTTGAGTTGGATATGAAGTATGCTTATTGGCTATTTAAGGTATTTTCATACTATGTTGAAACACATTATGGAGCATTTTCTAAAGAAAATACACAATATTTAGAAGACTTAAGAGCATATGGAAGAAGAAGAGTATATGAAGTAAAAGAAGCTCTAAAGGATTACAATAAGCAAAATTGTAGAGAATTTCTAACTGAACAAAATGAAATTACAGCAAAGTATGTTTTAGATAAGACAAGAAAATTATTAAATAGTTTTATGACAAGAGCATTATCTGCTTCAAAGATGTCATTTACTATGGATGAAAATTTATAATACTAAAAAATGCAGTCAACAATAACTGCATTTTTTTTATTTACATAAAATTTCTAATATTTCTTCACGACTGTTTGATTTTCTTAAAACATCAAGAACCTTAGGATCTAGAACTTTTTTAGAAACAGCCATTAACATATCAATATGCTTGTCAACATCATTTTCTTTTGCTAATATTGCAAATATGAATTTAGCGTTATCTTCATCAGACCATTTTATTGTATTTTTAACTCTAACGAAAAATATTACATTTTTAAGAATTCTGCTACTTCTTGCATGAGGAATTGCACATTCTGTTCCAAGATAAGTTTCAGTATTTTGTTCTTTTGCATAAAAGTCTTCTATAACACCTTGTTCATCTGAAATATATCCTTTTTCTTTAGAGATTTTAGTGATTTTTGTGAATAAATCAATCTTATCCTTAATATCAATATCAATAAGTGTAGTGTCATCAAATAATACATCCTTTAGCATATTATCACTCCTATATATTTTTTCTATACCAAATTATACAATGATTTTGAAAAAAAGCAATTGAACTATGCATCTAAATATTTTTCTAATAGAATACCAGAAATACCTGTTAGTATTATTGATATTGAAATATACACTAACGATAATATTATATAGGCTAGTCTGTATACTTCTAGATTATATGGTCTATCGAATAGTAAATTTGTTACAATATTTAAAATAATTGAAATAATTATTATTGATAATGCAACTGCGAAAGCTTTAGCTATTTTTTCATTTTTTAATAGTATTTTTCCTGTTACTAAAAGAACGTAGTATACTGAATACAATAGAATAAAGAATGTGATAAATGTAAGTGATGGAAAAATAACTTGATTTTTAATATCAACATGTGATGCCATTATTCTATTGTATGAAGTAAGGAATATAATAATCAATATAGATATTTGCATTACTATTATATACAAAAGTGCATAAAGATATTTTCCAAATGCTATACCTATTTTTGATATAGGTAGTGTAAATGTAAAGTATTTTTCATTAGAATACAAGTCTTTTGTTAGTAAAGCAATACAACGATATGCTATGAAAAATACATAACCCATTGAAAATATTATTAAGCTAACAAAAATAGGTTTATTATTGTGTTCTTTATTTAAAAAACAAGTAAAAAGTATTAAAAATATTAGTAACAAAGCAGAAGAGAATAGTGTCTTATAATCTTTCTTTAGTATATATTTAAAGTATTTAATCATTTATATTACCTCCAAAACATTCTATGTAAAGTTGTTCGACAGACTTTTTAGTTTCATAACGAATAGTTTCTACATCATGTATTTTATCTATCTTTCCATCTTTTAAGAAAGCAACTTTATCGAAAAGTTGTTCAATATCACTTATTAAATGTGTAGTAATTATTACAGAAGAATCTTGATTAATGTTTTCTGTAATTAATTTCATTATTTCTTTTCTTGTAACAATATCAACACCTGCTATAGGTTCATCTAATATATATAGCTTAGCATTTCTAGAAAGTATCAATATTAATTGTAGCTTTTCAACCATACCTTTAGATAATGTTGAAATTTTTTGATTTTTATTTAAATTTAGTTTTTGTAGTAATATATCAGCTTTTGTACAGTCAAAGTCTTCAAAAAAATATGAATATTCATCAATTGCTTTTTTTATTGTGTCACTTTTATCGACAAAAGGAGTATCAGGTAAAAATGCAACATATTTATTTGTGATATATCCTAATTTTTCACCATTAATCACTATTTCACCAGAGTTATAGCTGTTAGTTGTAGAAAGTATCTTCATTAAAGTTGTTTTTCCACAACCGTTAGGTCCTAAAAGGCCTAATATTTCACCAGAATTCAACTCTAAATTTAGATTTTTTAAAACAGATTTGTTTTTGTATTTTTTTATTAAATTTTTAATTGATAGCATCAAAATCTACCTCCTTGATGTATTCTATAAGTTCTTCCTTACTTATATTAAATTGCTTTATTGAAACTAAAAAGTCATTTATAGCTTGATTGATTTTATCCTTAGAAAAACTTTTTACTAGATGTTTGTCGTCTACTATAAAGTATCCTAAACCTCTTTGTGAAACTATAATACCCATATTTTCAAGTTCTTTATATGCATGTATAACAGTATTTTGATTTACAATATATTTTTTAGCGAACTCCTTAATAGAAGGTATTTTTTCATTTGCCTTGTATTTACCGTTAATTATATCTTGAATTAAAATATCACATAGTTGAAGGTATACAGGCTTAGTATTATCAAAATTCATACGTTACCCCCTTGTATACTTATATAGTATACTATAACACACGAAGTGTCAAGAGGAAGTTTGTATTTTTTTTGAAAAAGTGCTATTCTGTACCAAGAAAGAGGTGATAAAAATGATGATAGAATTAAAAAAATAAGAAAATAGAAAGAGGGAGTGTATGATAAGCGTAAAAGATTTAGAATTTTATTATACTATATACGAACAAAAACAGGGATTTCTAGAAAATATTAAAGGATTATTCAATAGAAAATACCAAAAGGTTAGAGCGTTAAATATAGATAATATAGAAATTAATGATGGAGAAGTTGTAGGTATATTAGGTCCTAATGGAGCTGGTAAAACTACGTTAATAAAAATATTAACAGGGATTTTGAATTATGATAAGGGGACTGTTAAATGTAATGGTTATACACCATATACTAAAGATAAGAGATATTTAAAAGATATAGGTGTAGTAATGGGACAAAAAAGTCAGTTAATATGGGATTTACCTAGTAGTGAAACCTTATCTATGTTAAAAGATATTTATGAGATATCTGATAAAGATTATACCGAAAGACTAGAATATCTCTTGAAGTTATTGAATTTAGAAAAGAAAATTAATATTCCTGTTAGAAAATTATCTTTAGGTGAGAGATTAAAATTTGAGTTAATTTGTTCTTTAATTCATAAACCTAAGATCTTATTTTTAGATGAACCAACTATAGGAGTAGACATCGTAAGTCAAAAAGCTATATATAAGTTTTTGAATGAGATTAACAAGAAAGAAAAGAATATAATATTACTTACAAGCCACTATATGAAAGATATTGAGGCAGTATGTAAGAGAATAATAGTTATAATAGAAGGACAAAAGCATTTAGATATTCCTTTAGATAAGTTAAAAGAAAAATATAAAGCCGAGTATAGATACTATATCGATACAAAAGATGTGTTTTTCCAGCGTATAAAAAAATAAATGAAAAAAGATTTGAACTTTCTTTAGATAACGTAGAGAATATTGAGAATGGTTCAAAGGAATTGGATGAGATAATTTATGAAATATTTAAAAATAAGCAAAAATAGGATATTGATTAATTTTCAATATAGATTCAATATGTTAGCTCAAATATTTATGTACATTTTTTCATTTTTAGCAATATTGTATATGTGGTTAAGCATTTATCAAAATAATACAGATATAGGAGCATATACAAAAAAAGAAATGATAGTGTATATATTTATTGTAAATATGCTACATTATTTATTTGATTTTAGAAATGTAACAAGAATAGGAGAGTTAGTCCATAGCGGACAACTATCAACATATATAATACGACCAATAAGTATTGAGAGCGAGTCACTATTTTTCTACTTGGGAGAAAATGCATTAAAAAATTTTCTTATGCTCTTAATATTTTTGGGTTCAGGTATAGTGTATAAGAATAAGAATATATTGTTAACTTTAATGTTGTTTGTAATAATATATTTCGTGTACTTCTATATCGAACAAACATTAGCCTGTTTAGGATTTTGGATGTTAGAAACATGGCCCTTGATAGGTTTAGTTAATGGAATATACTATATTCTATCAGGTACTACATTTCCATTAGATATACTACCAAAGCCAATATATAGTGTAGTTAAATATAATCCTTTTTCAATGATAGGATTTTCTTTAACGAAGAGTTTACAAAATTCACTAAGTGTTAGTGAAAATGTGAAGTATATAATTGCAGGGTTAATTTGGCTTGTAATATTTAAAATGGCATATAATTTTATGATGAAAAAAGGTCTAGAAAAATATGAAGGGATGGGTGCATAATGAATATTAAAATATTTAAACGGTTAGTAAAGTTAAGTATATTACAAACGATAAACTTTAGAATTACCAGCTTTATAATGCTCATAGTATCTATCTTATTCTTCTTACTTGAAATATTTACAGGATTTATCCTATTTAAATATACAAAAACTATAGCAGGATTTACAAGATATGACTATTTTAATCTAATCATTACTGGTCATGTCATAACCAGCCTATACTATATGATCTTTTCATATGGGAATAATAAGATAATAACAGATATCTTGTATGGAAGAATGGACTATATCTTCATTAGACCTGTAAACTCATTTTTTTACTATGTTTTTTATGGGATAAATTTAGAAAGTCTTGTAACCTTTATACTATACACAGTATTGCAAGTAATTCTGCTTTGTTATCAAACATTAGGATTGAGTAAAATAATAATGTATGTACTATCTATTCTAATTGGAGTAGTATATATGGCAATAATTAATACGTTAATAGCTATGATAGCGTTTTATACTGACAGAGCTACAGCACTATTTGGTGTTGCAGAAATATTGGAAGATTTAGGTAAAAATCCTAAAAATATATATCCTAGTAGTATAAAAGTAGTATTAACATACATAATTGCCTATGCATATGTATATAATTTACCAGTAAATATCTTGCAATCTAAGGTAGATTTAGTTAATACAGTGGTTTACTTACTAACTTGTATTATCTTATCTAATGTAGTGTATAGATTGTGGTTTAAGTCGATAGAACGATATCAATCAGCAAATTAAATACAAATGTCAAGCAAAAAAGCTTGACATTTTTTTTGAATTAATGTAGAATTACTTTGTTATGAAAGAGATAGAAGAATTTGTTAAATATTCAAATCTATTTGAGACATATAAGCCACTATTTTCTGGGAAACAAAGATTGTATCTAGAAGCATTTTTAGAGGAAGATAATTCGTTTACAGAAATAGCGAATGCTATGAATGTTTCAAGACAGGCTGTCTTTGATAATATTAGAAGAGCTTGTAAGAAATTAGATTTTTATGAAAAGAATTTAAAAATATTAGAAAATAGAGAAAAGACTCTGGATATTTTAAAAAAAATATATTTTAATTTTGATAAGAAATATTTAAAAGAACTCATACAAGAGTTAGAAGGAAATAGTGATGTTTGAAGGTTTAAGCGATAAATTAAGACAAGCCATGAAAACAATTAGTGGTCAAAGTAAAATGACAGAATCTAATATTAAAGAGGCAATTAAAGAAGTTAAAATGGCATTACTTGAAGCAGATGTTAACTATACTGTAGTTAAGAATTTTGTTTCAAGAATAAAAGAAAAAGCTATGGGTTCTAGCGTTCTTGTAGGTGTAAATCCTGGGCAACAATTTATTAAAATAATAAATGATGAATTGACAGAAACTTTAGGTGGGACTAATGTAGAGTTAAACGAAAAGAAAGGCTCTATAAGAGTAATAATGCTTGTAGGATTGCAAGGAGCAGGTAAGACAACATTTGCAGCAAAATTAGCTAAATACTTAAAAAATGAAAAAACACTTCTAATAGGGGCAGATGTATATAGACCTGCAGCAAAACAACAATTAAAAGTATTGGCAGATAAAATAGGAGCATTGAACTTTACAATTGATGATAGCAAAGATGCTATCAACATAGTTAGCCAAGGTATGGATTTTGCCAGAGAGAATAAGGTAAATAACGTAATAATAGATACTGCAGGGAGACTACATATAGATGAAGTCTTGATGGAAGAATTGAAAAATATTAAAAATAATTTTAAACCAGATGAAATTCTTTTGACAGTTGATGGAATGACAGGACAAGATGCAGTTAATGTTTCAAAGAGCTTTAATGAAGCATTAGGCATTACAGGTGTTGTATTAACAAAAATGGATGGTGATACAAGAGGTGGTGCTGCATTATCAATAAAAGAAGTTTGTGGTAAACCTATCAAATTCATAAGTGAAGGTGAAAAATTATCAGATATAGCTAAATTCCATCCTGATAGATTAGCTGGAAGAATCTTAGGTATGGGAGATGTAGTGTCTTTAGTAGAAAAAGCAAAAGATGTTATAGATGAAAAAGAAGCTAAGTTAATGGAAGCCAAATTTAGAAAGAATCAATTTGATTTTGAAGATTTTCTAAAGCAGTTTAAAATGATAAAAAGATTAGGATCTTTGGGTGGTATTATGAAAATGCTACCTGGTGTAAATCTTGGCGGAATAGATATGAATTTAGCAGAAAAAGAAATGAAAAAAGTTGAGGCTATAATCTACTCAATGACTGTACAAGAAAGACGTAATCCACAACTATTAAAAGTTTTTTCTAGAAAAGAAAGAATAGCTAAGGGTAGTGGAACAAATGTTAGTGATGTTAATAAGCTATTAAAACAATATGAACAAATGAAACAAATGGTTAAGATGTTAAATAGCGGAAGATTTGGAAAAATGTTTTAAAAAATATGGAGGTATATAAATGTTAAAATTAAGATTAACTAGATTAGGAAGAAAGAAACAACCAGTTTACAGAATTGTTGCAATGGAAGCATTAGGAAAAAGAGATGGAAAGGCAGTAGCATATCTTGGAACATTTAATCCTTTATTTGCTGAAAACCAAGTAAAGGTTAATGAAGAAGAAGTTTTAAAATTCTTATCTAATGGTGCACAACCTACACAAACTGTTAAATCTTTATTAGTTAAGACAGGAACATGGGCAAAATTTGAAGAATCAAAGAGAAAATAAGGTAAATAGAAATTGATTCCTACAATGTGGGGGTCATTTTTTTTAACAAAAAAATCGGCTGATTATAGCCGATTTATACTACTTTTTCAAATATTTCAATACCATTTCGGCATCTTCTCTTGGATTAACTTTTTCATAAACTTTTTCTACTAATCCATTTTCGTCGATTATATAGGTAGTTCTAACTACGCCAATATATTTCTTACCGAACATTTGTTTTTCTTTTAGTACATCATAATGTTCACATACTTCTTTTGTTGAATCAGATAGAAGTAAGAAAGGTAAGTCAAAATTATTTCTAAATTTCGCATGTGATTCGGTAGAATCTATAGAAATACCTATCAGGGCTACATCAAGTTCTAAAAACTCTTTGTAAAACTTCTTATAACAACACGCTTGTTGTGTGCATCCTATAGTGTCATCTTTAGGATAAAAATAAAGAACAACTCTTTTTCCTCTAAATTGTTTTAAAGTATACATTGTATTTGTATAATCAGGTAAACTGAAATTATACGCTACATCGCCTACATTAATCATGACAATCCCTCTATTTCTCCTTTTTTATTAATATCTATATTATATGCATTAGGTATCTTAGGTAAACCAGGCATATCAATAATATTTCCAGACATAATAACTACAAATCCTGCTCCAAATGCTGGTCTAATATCTGTTACATTGAAAGTATAATTATTAGGTATCTTAATTTTAGGGTCATCTGTAATAGACATAGGTGTTTTTGAAACACAGATAGGTAGCTTGTCTATACCTTTATCTTTGAAGAATTTTAGTTTTTCAAGTGCTAAATCAGAGTATTTAATGTTTGTTGCACGGTATATAGATTTTACTAATGTATCAATTTTTTCTTCTATAGGTATATCTATCGGATAAAGGTAGTTAAATGTTTCTATATTATTATTTTCCACTTCTTTATTAGATAAATCTTCTGTCTTATTAATCTCATTAACAATTAATTTAGCAAGATTAACAGCACCAATACTTCCTTTAGAATAGGCATCAACTACACAGCAAGAAATATTTTCAGATTTAGAAAAATCCTTAATCTTATCTATTTGTTCTACAGTATCATCGTTAAACTTATTAATCCCAATTACAATAGGGATATTAAATTTACGAAGATTTTCAATATGAATTTTTAAATTTTCAAGACCATTTTCTTCTATTGCTCTACATGTAACAACTAAAACTGCAACATCAGGAGTTATAGACGACAATCTACATTTTATGTCGAAAAACTTTTCAGCTCCTAAATCTGCTGCAAATCCAGCCTCTGTTATTGTATAATCGCAGAGCTTTAATGCTAGTTTTGTTGCAATTACTGAACTGCAACCATGAGCAATATTTGCAAAAGGTCCACCATGAATTAAAACAGGGGTATTTTCTGTTGTTTGCACCAAGTTAGGTAAAATTGCATCTTTAAGTATTACAGCACAAGCACCATCTACACCCAAATCTTTTACAGTTATTAAGGAATTATTTAGTGATTTTGCGACCACAATATTTCCTATTCTTTCTTTAAGTTCTTCTAAATTTTCACTAAGACAAAGTATCGCCATTAACTCGCTTGCTGCCGTTATTTGAAATGAAGAACTTCTTTCATATTTTTTATCTTTAATAAGTATATTTCTTAATGCTCTATCATTAGTATCTGTAACTCTTTTGAAATATACATTATCCTTATCAATTTTAAGTTCATTTCCCCAGTAGATATGATTATCTATTGTTGCAGCAATCAAATTATGAGCGGCTGTTATTGCATGAAAATCACCTGTAAAATTCAAATTAATATCTTCCATTGGTAAAACTTGTGAGTAACCCCCACCTGTTGCACCACCTTTTAGACCAAATACAGGTCCCATTGAAGGTTGCCTTATACTTGCTATTGAAGAATAATTTAGTAAATTAAATGCTTGTGTAAGACCTATAGTTACAGTAGATTTACCTTCTCCATATTTTGTAGGTGTAATGCTAGTAACTAATACCAATTTACCGTTTGATCTGGTTTCTAGTCTATCAAAAATATTAAGTTTAATTTTAGCTTTGTAGTCTCCATAAACATAAACTTCGTCATCATGTATGTGAATATTTCGATATATCTCTCGTATGTTTTTTAATTTTGTATTTCTAGATATTTCAATATCGTTCATTTAATCACCTCAAGATATTATACCATATATTTAAAATTAATAAAATATATGTTTATATTATAGTTCAAATGTAAAAAATGTGGTATAATTTATCATGACAAGTAGGAGGTAAAAAGAGATGGCGATAAAAATATTTGCAGATGGAGCAAACTTAGAAGAAATGCTAAAAATATATGAAAGTGGATTAATAGATGGGTTTACAACAAATCCTTCATTAATGAAAAAAGGTGGAGTTAAAAGTTATAGAGAATTTTCTAAAAAAGTTTTAGAAAATATTAAGAATGTGCCTGTTTCATTTGAAGTGTTTACTAATAGCTTTGAAACAATGTATAAGGAAGCAAAAGAAATAGCTAGTTGGGCAGATAATGTATACGTAAAAATCCCTATAATGACTACAGATAGAAAAAGTACAAAAGAATTAATAAAGAAATTATCAGATGAAGGTGTTAAAGTAAATGTAACAGCTGTCTTTACATTAGAACAAGTAAGAGAAGCAGTAGATGCTATAAACGAAAAATCTAAAGGATATGTATCAGTGTTTGCAGGTAGAATTTCAGATGCAGGACATGACCATATGCCGATAATAGAAAAGGCAAGAAGAATCTGTGATGAAAAGAAGGGTTCAGTTGAACTTCTATGGGCAAGTACAAGAGAAGTGTATAATATATTCCAAGCTGAATCATTGAAAGTTGATATTATAACATGTCCTAATGAAATAATATATAAATATGGTAAAAGAGGAGAAAGTTTATTAGACTTATCTTATGATACAGTTAAAACTTTTGCAAAAGATATATCTAATTTAGGATTTAGTGTTTTTGAATAAGATAGGGCTTCTAGCCCTTTTTTAGGAGGTAGTATTGTGAGAAGTATAATGAGAAAAAGGATAATGATATTAAATATATTTTTGGTTTTAATCCTAATATTTTTATCAAAAAATATAATTATCGATAATTTCTTTAATGAGACTATGGTTGTTGTACCTGATGTAACTAATATGGATAAGGATGATGCAATAAAGAAATTAAAGAAATCAAAACTTTATGCTAATGTAATAAGTACAAGATCAAGCGATGTACCCATTAACTATATCTACTCACAATTACCAATTGCAGGAGAAGTAGTAAAGAAAAATAGGGTTATAAAAATATTCGTTAATGATAATAAGAGTAATGAAGTGCCAGATTTAGTAGGTAAAACACTTACAGAAGCTATGAGCTATTTAGAAAACAATAATATAGAGATAAAGCGTGTAGACTATATCCACACAGATGCAGATGATAATACAGTTTTAGCAATTTATCCTAATACAAGAAAAATAGCTTATGGTGAAAAAATATGTCTTTTAGTTTCAACTAAAGAAACAATGGATAAAAATGTAATGCCAGATATAGTAGGGTTAGATGTTAATGAAGCAAATAGAGTTTTAGCACAAATAGGATTAAAGATTAGTGACATAACTAAAGTAGATAATACAACTTATCCTTCAAATGTGATAGTTTCTTGTAGCCCAGCACCAAATATGTCAGTAAGTAAAGGTACAAAAGTTAGTGTAGTAATTAGTGCACCTAATGATACAACAAGTGCAGATAGAGAAAAAATAAAGCAAGATAATATAGATGAGATAATAAAGAAGGCTGTAGATAGTAATAATACAGAAGATAATAAAGAAGGAAGTGAAGGAAATTAAGGGCTATGTAGTAGGTAAAACACAAGGTTTTTATGAAGTAAAATCAAATGATAAAGTGTATATGTTAAAATTAAAAGGGTCACTTAAGAAAAAAAATGATAAATTAAATTGTATTATAGGAGATAATGTAGAATTTAATGATGATGTTATAGAAAAAATATACGATAGAAAAAACTATTTAACAAGGCCATTAATAGCAAATATAGACGATGTTGCTTTAGTTTATGCAATAAAAGATCCAAAATTTGATTTAACATCTTTTCAAAAAAATTTACTATGGATAGATAGTAAAGGTGTTAATAGAGTATTGATATTAAGTAAGATAGACTTAGTAAGTAAAGAGGAATTGGAAGAGTTTTTAAAGAATTTATCTAATATTTTTAAAGACTTACAAATCTTTCCTATTAGTCTAAAAGAAAACATAGGTACAAATCAATTAAAAGAGTTTTTAGTAGGTAAAAATATAGTTTTATCGGGATTAAGTGGTGTTGGTAAATCAAGTCTTGTAAATTATTTAATGGATACAAGAGTAATGAGTGTTGATATAATAAGTAAGAAGACAAAAAAAGGGAAAAATACTACAATAATTACAAAGTATTTTGAAAATAAGGGGATTTGTATTTTCGATACCCCAGGATATTCAAGTATTGAAGTTCCACCGTTTAAAGATAAAAGAGAACCCATGCATTGGTTTAATGAGTTTAGTGAATATATAGGAAAGTGCAGATTTAGAGATTGTTTGCATATAAATGAACCTTGTTGTAGTATAAAAAATGCAGTAGAAGATGGATGTATAAGTAAAACTAGATATTTAATGTATACTAGTATAATAACTAAGGAGGATAGATGAATATACACATAGCGCCCTCACTATTATCAGCAGATTTTAGTGATTTAAAAAATGAAGTTATAAACATAGAAAAAGCGGGAGCAACACATTTACATTTAGATGTTATGGATGGAGCTTTTGTTCCTAATATTACCTTTGGTAAAGATGTAATATCTGCGATAAGAAAACATACAAAGCTAATATTTGACATACATATGATGGTAGAAAATCCAGAAAGATATATCAAAGATATGGTAGATGCAGGTGCAAATAGTATTACTATACATGCTGAGTCTACAAAACATTTAGATAGGGCAATAAATTTAATAAAATCATATGGCGTAAAAGCTTGTGTTGCATTAAATCCAGCAACGCCTATTTCTGTTTTAGAAAATGTTGCATATTTATTAGATATGATACTAGTTATGTCAGTCAATCCAGGGTTTGGTGGGCAAAAATTCATACCACAAGCTTTAGATAAAATACAAAAATTAAGAGAACTTTATCCTGATATAGACATAGAAGTAGATGGAGGGATAAATGATAAAACAGCAAAATTAGCTAAAACAGCAGGAGCTAATATACTAGTTGCTGGTTCATATGTATTTGGTGGAGACTACAAACAGAGAATAGAAAGTTTAAAATAGGTAGACGTATGAGAAAAATAGAAGAGACTTTAGATGATTTCTATAGTATTTATTATAAAGTAGAAAAAGTTAATGTAGATAATACTATAAGATGTATGACTGCAAATGAAATGAAGATAATTGATAGTATAGGTAATAAGAAAACAACAGTAAAAATATTAGCAGATAGAATGGATGTAAAAGTATGTACTATTTCATTGGCTCTTGATAAGTTAGAAAAAAAGCAATTCATAGCCAAGGTAAAAGATGAAGTAGATAAGCGTATAGTATATATTAAACTTACAAAAAAAGGTCAGCTAGCATTAAAGTATCACGGGAATTTTAATACAACATTATTTAAACAAATAACTGAGAATGTTGATAAGAAAGATCTACAAGTTTTTTCTGATGTTTTAAGAAAAATAACTTCTAATTTGTACAACATAAAAAAAAGTATTGAACCTGTAGATATATTTAATTTTAGAGTAGATGATAGATTAGTTATTATAGACATAAAGATAAATGATGATAATAAATTAAAGTATTTAGTAGCTGATGGACTTAATATTGGGAAAAAAGTTAAGATACTTGAGAAAGATAAAGATAGTATTTTATTGAAAATAGATAATAAGAAGAGAAAAATAAATAGAGATGACGATGTATTAATACTATGCAAAAAAGGAAGATAACATGATATATTTAGACACAGTAGGGATAAAATTTTTATCAAGAGAATTAAATGAAATATTTAAGGGAAATAAAATTGGTAAAATTGTAGCATATGACAAAAATTCCTTTTCAATTTTTTGTGGTAAGAAGGACTTGTATTTTGAAAATAAAGAGGTAGCTATAGTATTTAGCAAAGATGAAAAATTGAGAAATACAGAGTATACCAGTTCCTTTATACTACAATTAAAAAAATATATACAAGGAGGATTAATAAAGGACATATATTCTAGACCTTCTGATAGAATAATAATAGTAGATATTGAAAAGATGGATATAACTGGAGATATTTTAAACTATAGGTTAATATATGAATTATTAGGTAAAGAAGTTAATGTGCTTTTAGTGAATGAAGATAGTGTGATAATAACTAATATGTTTACTAATATGAATGCTAAAAGAAAGCAAATAAAGAACTCAAATTATGTATTTCCACAAACCGTTAATAAATATGGTAAGTATATGATGAAATTGGAAAAGAGTAAGCAAGAAGAGTTTGAAAGAAGCTATAAGGCGCTGATATATGAAAATAATATGTTGACATATAATGAGTTTTTAGATATCCCATATACTAAATATGATAGTTTAAATGATAGTCTTAATGCCTACTTTAAAACTAATTCTGAATTAAGCTTAATAGAGAATAAGAAAAGACCATTGCTTAAGTATATAAATAAGAATATATTAAGACTTGAACTTATACTAAATAAGATTCCTGTAGACCTAGAAAAAAATAAAGACTATGAAGAGTATAAAAGAAAAGCAGATATATTAGTTTCTAATCTATATAAATTAAAGGGCAAAGAAGAAAAAATAGAATTATTTGATTACTATAACAATAAACAAATAGAAATACAATTAGATTCTAGTCTTAGTCCAAGTAAGAATGTTGAAAAACTCTATCAAAAATATGCTAAATGTAAGAGAAGACAAGAAAGTTTACTTAAAAGAGAAGAAGATATAAAAGAAGAACTAGAGTACTATAAGGAACAGTTACATTATACTGAGAATGAAACAGATATATTAGGTTTAGAAGAAATTGAAAAAGAGTTAGGAATACAAGGTAAGGACAAATTAAAGTCAACTAAACAAAGTAAAAGAAATTTATGCAAAAAAGAGTATAATGGAGCAACTATATTCATCGGAAGAAATAGCACAGAAAATGAAAAAATAACATTTGAGATAGCAAAGCCAAATGATTATTGGTTTCATATAAAAGATGTTCCAGGTTCGCATATATTGGTTAAAAGCGATAATATCACAGATGATATAATACAATATGCTGCAAAATTAGCAGTAGAAAATTCAAAAAATAAAATTTCTGGAACAGTTGATTATTGTATGAAAAAATTTGTAAAAAAAATACCTGGTGCAAAAAAAGGACAGGTAATATATAAGAATTATAAGAGTATTAGTGTGTAGATTACATAAAGTGATTTACACATTTTATTATACATTATATTTATTAAACATGATTTAAAATAAATTACAACTTTTTTTGAATATCACTTGATTTATTAAAAAAATAGGCTATACTAAACATGAAAAAGGAGGTATGATACTTATGGATTTTAGGTATATGGATTATCTCACAGACAATAAATATTATGTTAAACGAATTTCTAATGACAAATTATTTAAAATTAAAATTAATGATAAGTATATATTAAAAGATACTTTAGAACATTGGGTTATGGTTAATTTTGTTAATGATAAATTACCTAGTCAAGGTTGGAAAATACATGTTAGTTCAACTCTAGATAAAGCTCAAAATATTCTAACAACTACTTCAAGATATCTTATTAAAAATCATATTTCTTTCAAATACGTTAGAAGTTTAACACAACTTATGATTAAAAATTCTAAATATGCAGACAGATCAAGTTCAGGTAAATTTATTACTATTTACCCTAGAAATGAAAAAGAATTAAAAAAAATTTTAAATGAATTACAGCCTAAAGTAGATAGATATAAAAAAGGTCCATATATCTTAAATGATAAAAGGTGGAAAAATGGGAATTTGTATTTTCGTTATGGTGGATTTATGCCCATAATAAAGGTTGTTAATAAAAAAGAAATATATTGTATAAAAAATAATAATGGAGATCTTATTGAAGATAAAAGAGTCCCATATTATTATTTACCAGATTTTATTAAAGAACCACAATTTGTAATTCATTCTGAAAAAGAAACAAAAATTAATGAAAGAGGCACTAAAAAATTTAGAAAATTTCAAATAAATGAAGCTATACATTTTAGTAATGGTGGTGGAGTTTATAAAGCAAAATATAAAGAAAAGGATGTTATATTAAAAGAAGCTAGAAATCAGGCTGGCTTAGATGGAGCGTTAAAAGATGCAACTTTCAGATTAAAAAATGAAGCTAAAATATTAAAAATCTTAACAAATTCAAAATATACCCCTAAGTTTATAGAATTTTTTAAAACTTGGGAAAATTATTACCTTGCACAAGAATATTTAAATGGTATTCCGCTAAGTGATTGGTTATCTAAAAATTTTCCATTCTCATTTAACTCAAAAAATATCGATACTTACATTGAACAGATTAAAAATATATTAAAAAACATATTTAATGGACTAAAAAAAATACATTCGTATGGTATAGCACTAGGTGATCTACAACCTAATAATATATTAATACTAGAAAATAATGAGATTAAATTTATTGATTTTGAAACAAGTTCATTTTTTAGTGATATAGATAGTTTGGATTTAATGACTATAGGATTTGTAGATAATAGAACAAAAAATAATCTTGAAAAAGATTATTATGCATTTATTCAATTGATTAAATATGTATTTTTACCTATAGGATCAGTTGAAATGTTAACTGATAATTTAAGATATAATCATTTACAATATATAAAGGATAAATTTGGAATAGATATTTTTAATTTCATACAATCACTTATAAGTCAATGTATAAACTTAGCTAATTTTAAATCTAGAGAATTGAATTTAGCTTTGAGTTTAAAAAAAGAATTTAAATATATTTCAAAAGGAAATGAAAAAGAAATAAAGGACATAATTGATGGATTAATTGAAGGTATAAAATCAGACATTGGGAACGAACAATTTATACATGGAGATATACGACAATATTTATCTCCATTAGGAAAATATAATATTCTAACAGGTGCTTATGGTGCAATATTAGCCTTATATAAAACAAATAATATTACAAAAACAAATAAAAAATGGATAAGAAGTCATGCAAAATTTGATGAATTTAATGATTATGGGTTATTTACTGGCAAAATAGGTATAGCAAATGTATTGTACAACATAGGATTAAAAAAAGAAGCCAATATAATATTTGAGTCAACTATAAAATATATTGATAGTAATATTTCTGTTATAAAAGATGTATCAATATTATCAGGTTTAGCAGGGATTGGATTATCTTTCTTAAGATATTATAAAAAAACAAAAAATAAAGGTATAAAAAATTTTTTAGATAAAATTTATGAGAGAATAATACAGCTTTTTAATCAAAAAGAACCATTATACTCTTGCGATATAGATTTTATACCTAATGGTTTTTTTGAAGGATGGTCTGGTGTAAGTGTTTTTATAATGGAATATTTGGAATTTTTTAATCTAAATGAATATAATATAGTTTTTAATATGATAAAAGAGGATTTAAAAGATTGTAAAATAAATGAAAATGACGGCTCATTAAATGTCAAAGATGAAAATAGACTTTTACCATATATATTAAGTGGTAGTGCTGGAATAATATATTCTATTGATAAATATAATATATTGGTAGACAAAAAAGCGTTTCATATGGAAAAAGAACAGATTTTAAAAGTTTTAAATTGTAGAAGTTATTATGGTATAGGATTATTTAGGGGAGCAAGTGGTATGTTTACAATATTACCATATTTAAATGATAATAAATATACAAAATTAGTTTTAGAAAAGTTAAATCTATTTTTAATAAAAGATAAAAATAAATTGTTTACGCCTGGAGATTTTTCGTATCGTTTATCAAATGATGTTTTCTCAGGGTCTTCAGGAATAGTTTTAGCACTGCTAGATATTTTGCATAATAATAAATTAGGTTTTTTACCGTTAATTGAGGAATAATATGAAAAAGATTTTAAAAATACTGATTTGGAGCTTTAAAATTAATATAATGTTATTGTTGTTTTTTAATATATTAACAAATTTATTAATAATTTTAATACCATATATTAATGGAAGATTTTTAAATGCACTTATACAAATTGAAAATATTAAAAAAATTCAATTGTTTGGTATATTGTTGATTTTTTGCCTAATTATCAGTGGTGTTAGTGATATAATATATAGCTATATTTATTCAATAACTAATGAAAAACTACAATTTACACTTAAATTTAAAATAATAAATAAATTGAGAAAAATTCCATATATTGAATTTAAAAAATTTGATACAAGCTATCTCTATCAAAGGATAGAACAAGATACGATAACTTGTTGTGATTTTATACTTTCTAATATTTTTACAAGTTTCATTAACTTATTTAAATTACTTATAATCCTGATTCTAATATTTAATATAAATATATATTTATTCATTTATACCGTTTGCATATTGCCAATTTATTTTGCTATATTTTCTTTGTTTAAGAAGCCGTTAAAAGATAAAAATTTTGAAATTAGAGAAATGCAAAATAAATATTATTCAACTATGAACGAACAATTTACATATATGTATAATATTAAAATAAATTCAGAATATGGAAATGAAAATAAAAAAATGACATCATTTTTCTCAAGATATATTAAAAGCTTTAAGGAATACATAGGTTTAATTTCGATATTTAATCTATCTCAAAATAGCATTGCATTAATATTTCAAATTATAACTATTATTATAGGAATATATTTTATTATAAAAAAACAAATGACAGTAGGTAGTTTAGTTGTTGTAAGTTCATACTTTAACATTACTGAAAATACTATTAAATATTATTATAACTTAGCAGGAGATTATATTACCTTTAAAGTTGCTGATAAAAGAAATGATGAGTTATTGAATTTTGAAGAAGAACGAAATGGGGAAAAATTAATAAGTGAAGTCTATAATCTTCAAGGAAATATTACTTATGGATATGATAAAAAGTTATTTAAAGATTTGAAAATAGATTTACAATTATCAGATATCCTATATATTATAGGAGAAAATGGGTGTGGCAAGACAACACTAATCCAGATATTAAATGGAATAATTAATGACAAAAATATATTATTAAAAATAAATGGAGTAAATTACATAGATATTGATATGTTAGATTTAAGAAAAAATAACATTTCTAATGTACCTCAAAAAATATATATGCTTGATGGCAAAGTGAGGGATTATTTAAAAAATACTGATATAAAAGAAGATTTTATTCTAAATTTTTTTAGATTAAATGAAGATAAAGATGTTAGAAATTTGTCAGGTGGAGATTTACAATTTTTAATGTTAGTAAATAAGCTATTTGCAAAAAAACAACTTGTAATATTAGACGAGCCTACATCCAATTTAGATGTCAGTAGAAAACTATGGCTAAAAGAATATATAAAAAGAACAAGAAAAGGAAGAATATATGTGATAGTAACTCATAATAAAGATGAAATAATAGAAAATTCAAAAATAATTTATTTGAGAAAGGAAAATATATATGAGAAAAAGAATTATTAAATTTCTATCTATTTTTCTTTTATTAACTCTATTTAGTTGCTTTAAACCAACAGTAGCAGTTAATGTAGGTGTAGATTTAAATAATATAGTTTTAATAAATATAGCAGATAAAGAAATAACCTTAACTAAAAATAAAGATATAGAAAAACTTACAAAATTATTAAATATTGACTCATGGGCATTTATTCATGATCAAAGTATTAAAGATTTTGAAAAAAATAATAAAGAAGATTTCACTATTAAATATATAAATACTCATCAAGGTATATTTAAATTCTATAAGAAGAAAAGTGTTGTAATAATGACTACGCAAAATACACAAGTTATGGCAACTATTACATGCATTTCTGAAATAGAGAGATATATTAATAATATTAAGTGAGGTGATAATTATGCGAACAATCTCAGATGAAATCTTAAGGCTTCAAGTTAAATCAGTTCTAAATGGTGAAATGCGAACAAAAGGTTTTTCTACTAATAGTTTTATGTGTAAAAAAGTAAGCTCTATTAGCTGGTTCGCTTGTGTGCCTAATGAATAGGAGTAGTAGTGATTATGAAATTAATTTTGGATGAAATTCTTTTATTACAAGTAAAAGCAGTTATTTCTTTAAGAAATAAAGATAATGCTTCTACTATAAGCATATTGGGCTGTAATCCAAATAACAGCAGTATAAGTTTATTCGCATGTTGAAATAAGAAAGGAAATTTTATGGAAAAAGAAATTTTGAATCTACAAAAATTGGTAAAAAAACAAGATTTATTATTAAGAGAACAATCAACATATAGTATTAATTGCAAACAAAATAGTAGTGCAAGTTGGTTTGCATGTTAAAATATTAAAACAATACAGTTAAAGCCAGTAAAATCAATATTTAAAGAACAAAAATAAAAAAAATAAAAAAAAGATATTGACAAAGGGGTTTAAATTTGGTAATATAGTGATTGTCAATAAAGACAAGGACAATGGAAGAAAAAAATAGCAAACAAGATGTTAAGAA